>DAOTTL010000361.1:0-27552 GCA_034438135.1 Ktedonobacteraceae bacterium
AGCGCAGCTGCGCTGCCTCCCATTCTCCAAAACGGGTTGATGGGCAGGGAAAGAAAGTCTTTTGAGAAACCATGCGGTTTTCAGAGGAGTCGTTGCAGATTAGCACCCATATATGCTATAGTGAAGCGAACATTCTACCCCTCTGTGATGTATGGAAAGAGAGGAAAACGCACGTGCAAGCAGATAAACAGGAAGTGCTGAAGCGGCTCAACTACATTGAGGGTCACTTAGGCGGTATTCGTAAGATGATCGAAGATGATAAATATTGCGTCGATATCTTGCGGCAGACCTATGCTGTGCGTAAGGCGATTGAGAAATTGGAAGGACTGCTGGTAGAGGGTCATCTTCATAACTGCGTACCAGAGGGAATCGCCACCGGGAAGAGCGATGAGATCATCGATGAACTGGTCCAGCTCTATAATCTGGCAGGCAATCGCTAAGGCGACAAAGAGAAAACGAGCAGAAACCTGGCAGAGGCGGCTTTAATTGACAGTTATCCCCTTTGACAAGGTTTTCGCTGAAAAAGGTTTTCACTCTGCCACCATCAAGGATATTGCAGCCGAAGCAGGTCTTGCACACGGCAGCATCTATACCTACTTTGAGAACAAACAGGCCCTTCTCGAACAAGGAAAGACACTCCAGGTCTTCTCACAGATGAAACGGGCCTCCGAAAAGCAGGCAGTGCAAGCTGCTGAAAGGGGATTGGTCGCTTGCCAGATGGAAGCCATTGGGAGCGCGGTGTCGGATGAAGCAATGAGAAAGAGAGCAACTTCTCTCGGAGAGCGTATTCGTGCAGAGAATGGCGTTGCTCAAGCGGTAACGATGATCGAACAAAGTGGAGGGTAGCGTTTTTATCTTACGCATTTTTCTCGAAAAGGATGTCCTGTGCACCCTCCCAGAGTACTTTGTGTCCAAGCTCCTTCAGTTGTTCCCCACCAGAAATAATGCTGAGGAAGTGGTTGCCTGCCAGTTGTCCCACTTTGCTGGCAAAACTGGCAGATCCATAAGGAAAAAGTATCTCGGTCTCGCTAAAGCCACCGGGATAGAGCAATAGTTGGCCCGCACCTGGATGCGAGGTATGGTTCTCGAAGCCAATTCCAATATCGAAATTGCCCAGCGGTATCCAGGTTGCCTCACCACTCCAACGTGCGTGGATCAGTTTGTTTTTGAATGGCAGAAGGTTGCTGAAAGCCTGGCAGGTTTTCGGTGCATCCTCCTCTTCCAGATATGCGATAAAGGTATACTGTGTTCCAACGGTGATGCGCAGTTCGGTCATGCTGTTTCCTCCTGTGCCTCCAATAATGCTTTGAGAACGCGTTCGGGGGTCATTGGCTGCTGCGTGAGCCAGATACCAGTGGCCTCGTGAATGGCGTGAGCGACCGCGGGCGCGAAGGGAACCAGCGGCATCTCCGCCATCCCGCGAGCACCGAAGGGTCCTTCAGGATCCGCCAGTTCGAGAACGACAGGCGTGATATCTGTGGGCATATCCAGGACCGTTGGCAAAAGATAGGTGCTTAGATACGGGGTCAGAACATGTCCGTTACGGATCTGAAAATGTTCCAGGAGCGCGTAACCCAATGCCTGAGCCAGACAACCCTCTATCTGTCCAGTCACCTGCTGAATATTAATCGCCTTTCCCACGTCGTGGACGCTGATGACGCGCAGTACCTGTACCTGTCCGGTCAGCGTATTGACCTCGACCTCAATGGCCTGGGCGCAGTAGCCATAGCAGTAGTTTGGCAGACTGATATGGGTCTGTGGATCAACTGCTGTGGTAGTTGGAGCACGATAAGTGATGGTTGCCTCAGCCGTCGGATCGTCCGTAAAGCTCCACTGTTCACGTGCGGCCCTGGCGGCATCGTGGACTGCTCGTCCTCCCATGAAGGTCAGGCGTGAGGCGGAGGCACTACCCGCGTTCGGTGACTGTGAGCTGTCATCGCAGATCATGGTAATGCTCTCTGGCGGAAGGTGTAACGCCTCGGCTGCTATCTGGCGCAGCGCTAATTGTGTACCCTGACCTACATCCGCGGCCCCGATACGTACAATGGCTCCTTCCAATTCCGCCTGTCCATGAACCTCTACGGTCGCGGTAGATTGTTCTGGATAGCCAAAGGAGTAGCCAACGTTCTTGATGCCGCTGGCAATGCCCACGCCGCGCTTGAGATGTGGCTCGCCCGACTGCGATCCCTGGAAGGTTCCGGTAGCGTCCTGAGTATAGCCCCAACGGGTACGCACCTCTTCCACACAGCGTTCAAGTACCGGGATAGCGCTCACACCGGCTGGCAGAGGGAGATTGGTTGGTTCAATGCTTCCCTCGCGATAGAGGTTGCGTCTGCGTACCTCTACAGGGTCCAGTCCAAGGGACTGAGCCAGGCGCGTCACCATTGTTTCACAGACAAAGTGAGCCTGGGGAGTGCCGAAGCCGCGAAAAGCTCCACAGGGAATATTGTTTGTGTAGACGACGGAGGACTCGACCAGGATGTTTGGTACCTCATATGAGCCAGTCATGAAAAGCGCGATATCCTTGAGTACCTCCGCGCTTGTCGAGGCATAGGCTCCGCCGTCGGCAATGGCCTCGGCCTCGACGGCGACGATTTTTCCCTCATGGGTTGCCCCCCAGCGACAGCGCACATCCACCGGGTGGCGTTTGTGATGTCCAATCATCGACTCCTCACGACTCCATAGCATCGCCACTGGATGCTGAAGTTTCCAGGCCGCCAGCGCCAGAAGGTGTTGAATAGAGAGATCTTCACGTCCTCCAAAGGCTCCCCCAATCGCCGCGTAGCGCACAATCACATCTTCAACCGGTAGCTGAAGCATGGCCGCAATCTGCCGTCGATCTTCATGTAACCATTGACCAGCCGTTTCTACCACAACCTTACCCTGCTCGTCTAAAAAACCGATGCCCGCCTCTGGCTGGAGAAAAGCATGCTCCTGCCAGGAAGTTGAGAAGCTTCCCTCAAGCAGAATGTCCGCCTGCGCAAAGCCCTGGACGATATCGCCCTTGCGCAGTGGAAACTGAGAGAGCAGATTACTCCCATAGGCAGGATGGACCAGCGGGGCATCCTTTGCCAGTGCCATCTGCACATTGGTAACCACTGGCAGATCCTCATAGATTACTTTGACTCCTCGCACACCCATGCTCGCCGCCTCTTTGTGTTCAGCCACGACCAGCGCCACTTTATCTCCTTCAAAGCGCACCACATCCTCGCACAAAACCGGCTGGTCCTCATCGATCAGTCCATAGGCATTGTGAGGGACATCAGCGGCGGTCAGAACCGCAATCACTCCTGGCAGACTCAGTGCCTCACTTGTGTCAATGGCCAGGATACGTGCATGGGGTCGTCCCGCAAAGACGACCTGGAGATGGTACATCCCCGGCTTGATCAGATCAGCGGGATAGCGTGTCGCCCCGGTAACTTTCCCAGGGGCGTCTGGACGTGGTAACGCTGCTCCAAGACTACTTTGCATCGCTTTTCCCTCTCGCCTGAATCAGTGCATCCAGAATTTTACGATAACCTGTACAGCGACAGAGATTGCCGCTGAGCGCCGTTTGCATCTGTGCGCTATCGGGTTGGGGACATTCGTCCAGGAGCTTCGCACCTGCCATGAGCATGCCAGGAATGCAGAAACCACACTGGACCGCCGCACAATCCACAAAGGCCTGTTGCAGTGGGTGGATCTGTCCATTCGATCCCAGTCCCTCAATGGTCGTAATCTCGGCCCCATGCGCCTGAACCGCTGGCACCAGGCAGGACATCACCGCTTTCCCGTTGAGCCAGACCGTACAGGCTCCGCATTCGCCCTCGGCACATCCCTCTTTACAGCCTGTCAGTTCCGCATCTTCCCGCAGCATATTGAGCAGCGTCTTCTGCTGAACATGCGCAAACGAGTGGATCTGTCCATTGATCGTTGTCTGAACGCTATTATAAAAAGGCTCGTGCTCGCTCGATACAGATCTAGACGTACGCTCGGTCTCCAGCAGGATAGGACGTGTAAACACTGTACTCGTCTGTTCTTCATTCGCCAGACGTGACAGACCGTGGGCGAGCAGATTGGTCAGGGTCTGTAGACGATACTCAGCGGAGGCGCGTACATCGTCGATCGGGGCACAGTCCTGCGTTACCAGTCGAGCTGCCCGCGTGCAGATCCCGGTTTCCAGAGGCTTACCCAGGAGAAAATGCTCGACATGTGTGGCGCGTATGACCGTAGGAGCTACGCAACCCAGCGTAATATGTGCCTCACTCACCACACCTTGCTCCAGCACGAGCGCCAGAGCGACATTTACAACCGAGATCGCCTGAGCACGTCTCAGTCCAAGCTTGATAAAGAGTCCCCGAAGATCACCGGACCTGACAGGTATCCGTATCTCGCGCAAGATCTCACCTTCTCGCAGGGCGGTGCGGCGCACCCCCTGATAGAATTGACTGAGCGCAACCACACGCTCATCTTCATCGCTGGTCAGGACCAGTTCAGCATCCAGTGCCAACAGGGGGGCGATCGTATCGTTAGCGGGCGATGCTGTCAGCACGTTTCCAGCCACAGTCGCACGCGTGCGGATCTGCGGAGCACCCACCTCCTGACAGGCCTGAACAAGTGGACGTGCATATTCATAGCAGATCTGCGATCCCAGAATATCATTATGCGTAGCCAATGCTCCGATAGCCAGAAACGAGCCATCCAATCGAACATACTTGAGATCAGGAAGTGTACTGATGTCGATCAACGTCTGCGTAGGCCTTACTCCACGCGACAATTCTACCAGTACATCGGTACCGCCCGCGATTAGTCGGGCTTCGGAACCGTAGTGCCGGGCGAGGTCAAGTGCCTCGACCAGACTGACTGGTTGTAAATACGTTTGCCACATACTATGTGCTCCTCAGAGGTCAACGCTGCCAGTCTGGTATCTGCAATTGCCCGTGAACGTCGGGATTGAAATGTCCACGTCGATAGACAGTCATTCCGCGCACAAGCGTTTGCACCACCTCGCCCTGGAAGGTTCTTCCAATATACGGACTCTGCTGGTGACGATAGTAGAGATCATGGACCTGGAGAGTCGTGCGAGCCTGGCTCTCGACCAGTGAAAGATCCGCATCTAATCCCACGGCCAGGTCCCCTTTCCGGGTCAGGTGGAAGCGGCGGGCAACCGCCTCACTCGTCAGCGAGACCAGCAACGTCAGCGGAAGCTTGCGGGCAGCGTAGCCCTCGGTGAGCAGAAGCGAGAGAAGAGATTGAGCACCTGAGATGCCTCCCCAAACCTGAAAGAAGTTTTGTGAGGTTTTCATAGAAGCCGGTGCCGGTGAATGGTCCGAGCCGATAAACTGAATAGTGCCAGAGCGCAAATGTTCCCAGAGGGACTCCTGTTCCTCCGATGTGCGCAGCGGGGGCGCACACTTTGCTACCGCCCCCAGTCGCTCAACATCCTCCTCCGTGAGCACCAGATAGTGGGGACAGGTCTCGCAGGTGATGTCACTGCCACGTGCTCTCGCCTCGGCCACCAGGGCAACTCCGCGGCCACAGCTCACATGGACAATGTGTAGCGAGCATCCCGTCTCCTCTGCCATCTGAATAGCCTTGCGGATCGCCTCCAATTCGGCCACCACTGGCCGCGAGTTCAAATAATCGCGTATCCCCGTTCTACCCTGCGCCAGTGCCTGAGACGACAACTCGCTGGTCAAACGCTCATCCTCCGCGTGTACCGCAACCAGCTTGTGTAGTTTAGCCACCTGCTCCATACCTTTGTACAATGTTTGATCATCGACTGCTGAGAAATCTGCGATCCCGCTATTACTCATAAAGGCCTTGAACCCGACCACTCCGCACTCTGCGAGTTCCGCGAGTTGGGCCAGATTCTGGGGAACGAGACCACCCCAGAGTCCGAAATCAACCAGCGAAGAGGCTTCGGCAGCTTCGCGCTTGAGTTCAAAACTGGCGGCATCCAGGGTTGGAGGTGAAGAATTCAAAGGCATATCAAAGAAGGTCGTCGTTCCACCTGCGGCCAATGAGCGTGTTCCACTCGCAAAGCCCTCCCACTCCGTTCGACCAGGCTCATTAAAATGGACATGCGCGTCAATCACCCCAGGAAGGATCAACAGGCCCGTGGCATCGATCTCATCGTTAGCCGTTCCGGTTAACTCAGGACCAAGTTCGACCAGCCGACCGTGTTCAATTGCCAGATCGGCCACTTCCTGTCCTCTGGATGTAACAAGTCTCCCATTGCGAATTAGTAGATCATAAAGTCCCATAAGCTACCTCATGTGCAGTGAGCAAGAGAAAGCGCTCTAACGCCTCAATCGCTACCGCAACATCTTCTATTGCTACTGCCTCGGCGGGATTGTGACTGATTCCACCGCGACAACGGACAAAAAGCATCGAGATATCTGTCAACTTGCTCATGGCAACAGCGTCGTGACCAGCTCCGCTCGGCATCTGAAAGACAGGATAGCCAGTCTCTGTGAGTGCTCGTTGCCAGCGTTCAACCATAGTGGGGGCGCAGAAGATTGTCTGACTGTTCTGCACACGCTGCTGAGTCAGTCCGATTCCCCGTTGTGTACAGATACGTTTGCCCTCCTCATAGATCCGGTCAGCGCAGCATTCGCAGGTGGCGTTATCTTCATGGCGTATATCCAGACTGACCTGGACAACACCGGGTACAACATTGCTTGCCCCAGACTGAACCTGGAACAGTCCCACCGTTGCCACCAGACCAGGTGTGCGACGTCCTAAAGCCTCAACCGCCAGAGCAAACTCAGCCGCTGCACAGAGTGCATCTTGTCGCCTATCCATCGGAAGCGTGCCTGCATGTCCCTGTACGCCTTTAAACTGAAAGAGCCTGCGTTGTTGTCCGACGATTGATGAGACGACCGCGAGCGGCAGATCATGAGCCTCCAGAACGGGACCCTGCTCAATATGTACTTCACAGTAACCCAACAGCTCCTCGCGCGGCCAGCGGGATATCGTCAGCAACGACTGATCGGGATAGAGACCAAAGGTGTGGAGTGCTTCAGCCATAGAAATGCCCTGTGTGTCGCGCTGTTCTAGCGTCTGCGGATCAAAATTTCCTGTGATCGCTTTGCTTCCAGTATAAACGCTCTCATAGCGTAATCCCTCTTCATCGGCAAAGCCTAAAAGCTCGACTGCAAAGGGGAGCGACCCTCCACGTGCATGCAGTCGTTCCATGCATGCCAGCGCGACCAACACGCCGAGCAGCCCATCATACTTCCCTGCGTCAATAACTGTATCCAGGTGGGAGCCTAGCAACAGCGTTTTGTTCCCTGGCTGAGTAGTTTCATAGCGTCCAATCAGGTTGCCGATCGTATCCAGTTCCGTGTGCATGCCAGCGGCATGCAACCAGCCTTCAAGGGATGCATGAACCTGATGCATAGGAAGAGTAGCGAACCTCCTGGTGATACGTCCCGGTTCTTCAGTAAACGTTGCAAGAAGATCGCAACGCTCCAACACAGTGCGAGCAGCCTCGAAATATGTCTTTTGTGGCATCGCCTGACTTCTCTCTAAAATATGATAGACGTCTCCCTGGCGAGGCCAGGAGTGGCACAGAAGAAGGCGCTTCCCACCCGCACAGCCTTTCAAACCCTGCCAACCTGCAAAGCACTTTTCATGCGTTTCTATTGTATCACGATCTTTCTAAGGTGCTTTGTGTCAGACTATGCCTGGGTTTTTTTCGTTGCAGCGGCAGGTACATTAGTATTTGCTCGATGCCTGACCCGACTGGCCCAGCCGAGGTCCGTAGGGTCCTGAGTCAAGCCAGATGCCTGCTTTCTCTGAGCGTGGGGCCAACAAAGCCGCGACGCGCCGTCTGACCCACATGACAGGACTCTTCCCCTGAATATGGATCAAGGCCTGATTAGCCGCATCTCGATTATACCGGGCCGCTGCCAGTCGCGCAGTAGCGAACTCATCGATAGCCGCTCTCGCACTCTCTGGATCAGTAGCCTCAAACGCCTTATCGATTGCCTCCACAGCCGCCTCGGCATCAGCGATCCCAGAGTTCATCCCACGTGCCCCGAAGGGCGCAAACAGATGACCGGCCTCACCAACAAGCAGAACACGTCGATGCTCATCAACAAACTCACGCGCCACTATCTGAAGAAACTGATAGGTCGAAACCCAGGTAATCCGGTCCGCATACTTTGCGGGCATAACCTTTGTTAACCACTTACGCACTCCTTCTTCACCGCTATATCCCTCTGGATTATCATCATCATCCAGTTGCAGATCAACTCTCCAGCCGCCAACAAAGGGCACAAAGAGCACGTTCTTTTTGAGTGCAGGATGGTTGTAACGAAAGATTCGCTCCGGCGGCAAAGGATTCTCCTGATCTTCAGCAACATCGACCACAATATAGGAGTTAGTAGAACGGCTCCCCTCCATAGGGATATTCAGGGAACGCCTGACCATAGAACGCGATCCATCAGCAGCAATTAGATAGTAACTCGTCCAGACCCTATCATCATCGGTTTTGACTGTCACGCTCTCACTCGTCGTCTCCACCTTTGTCACATTCGCATTCCATATAAACTCAACACCTGCATCCAGACAGGCTTGAGAAAAATAACGCTCGATCTCCACCTGAGGCAGACTGGAGAAAGGAGGAAGAACACCAGGTTCAGGTGTCGGATAATGCTTCACAAAAACCTCTTTCTTCCCCCAGAAAGTACGTTTGGTAGGCCAGACAAGACCGTGGGAAGCGATCTCTAAACCCAGTCCCGGTCTCATTTGCTCAATGATCTTTAATGATTCTTTATGAATAAAAATAGCACGACTACCTGGTCGTTTCCTGCCCTCTGGCTCAGATTCCAGGACAGTCACAGTCCGTCCCTTCGCACGTAAAGCTAGCGCTGAGACCAGACCTACGGGTCCCGCACCCACAACCAGTACTTCTCTCTGTACTGGTTGTGCTTGCTCCTGTTCCATACAAGTTCCTCCTTCGCTGTATTGACCCTTCATAAAAAGCTCTTTCAAAAAGAGGCGACGGAGCGCTGACCGCTTCGCCGCCACATAGCTTCTGTACGTGTACTATCCTATCCCTGTGGCTTCCATTGAAACGTTCCAGTCACAGGCTGGTGCCCGTCATGTTGGGTATAGGATTGCTCACGGTACTTATTCAGTGACCTGAGCAGGGGAGTATCATGCATCGAAAAAAGGATAGCTCGACTATCCTGGGACAGATTATGATGCTCGTGGACCGCCCAGGTGGGCACAACAAAGAAATCACCCTGTTTCCACTCAAAGCGAACTCCATTAATAATGGTCTCGCCAGTTCCCTCGAAAACATGATAGACAAAGCTCCCTACATGCTGATGTGCCCTGGTCTGAATGCCAGGTCGGAGCATCTGTATCCAGCAAGTGAAGGACTGCATCACTGGACCGCCAGTATGGGGATTGACGTACTCCATCACCACATCATCATAGGGACTTGAGGTCACCTGAGCGAGGTTATTCAACGCTCGCTCAGTCTCGCTCCATTTATATGTATGCATAGGTGGATGTGTAGTTGACCGTGTCTCCCAGGCTGGTTGCAACTGACCAACACCGTACTTAAGAACTGTTCCATTGATCACCTCAGTCACTTCCTGTGCCTGATGGGGATAGGGTTCGAAAAAGCTGGCATCCAGAAAGTTATTGACCGGGATATCCAGACCATCCATCCAGACCGCGGGCTCCTCCTCTTTACTACCATGATCGTGCCAGAGCCAGGGGGCCGTGAGCACAAAATCACCCCTCTCAAGGAAAACACGATCGCCCTCAACCGTACTCCAGGAGCCGCTACCGTCAATAATAAAGCGAATGGCCTGAGATGTATGCCGGTGAGCGGGCGCAACCTCACGTCCATTGAGCCACTGAACGGCGGCCCACAGCGTCTGGGTTGCATAGGGCTGACCCAGCAGACCAGGATTAGAGAGAGCAATTGCACGCCGATCACCACCTCGATGGATCGGCACAAGCTTTCCTGAACGCTCGGCAATCTCGCGCAGCGACTCCCACTTCCAGAGCCAGGGAAGCGTCTTCGGCTGAGGCGTTACCGGCATAAGAGATTCTTCAATTTTCCAAAGAGGTGTGAGGGACTGTGTACTCATATCGCTGTACAATTGATCGACTTCAGCCTCGACATTCTCTGTCTGGGCCGCATTCTGTTCAATCATCGTCATTTCCTTCTTTCATTCATTGAAAGGATGGGTACTATCAGACAGGCTCCACAGAAAAACCTCTAACAGGTACATATGCGCGGCCTGCTGACATCCCATCCACTGAACCACTCGCTATTCCAGGAAGAAATTCTGAAAACGCTACAGGAGTTCCCTCATCAGATCCACCTCTACAATCGTTCATCCAGGTCAGGACGATGCAACGACCTCATTCTCAAGAACACCCAGTTCTCCGATCTCTATCTGTACAACATCCCCAGGCTTGAGGAAGACCTGTGGATTACGAGCCTCTCCAACGCCGCCAGGGGTACCGGTGGCAATGATATCGCCGGGATCCAGCGTCATAATCTGAGAGATATAGGAAAGGATCGCTGGAATTGAGAAAATAAGATCGTCCGTATTAGAATGCTGCATCACCTCGCCATTGAGACGGAGCGAAATGTCGAGCGCCATAGGATTGCTGATCTCATCAGAGGTTACTAGAGCGGGACCAATCGGACCAGCACCGTCAAACGACTTCCCCTGGAGCCACTGAAGCGTTCGCTTCTGATAATCACGTACCGAGACATCGTTAAATATCGTATACCCGGCCAGATAATCGAGTGCCTCTGGCGTATTGGGAATGTCTTTGCCAACACGGCCAACGACCAGAGCCAGTTCAGCCTCATAGTCCACCTGCTGAGAAATTTTCGGCAGGACAATCGGCTGACGATGACCAACCAGGGTGTTAGAAAACTTGGCAAAGAGAACAGGATATTCTGGAAGGCTTCTTCCCATTTCAATCACATGTTTGCGATAGTTTAAGCCCAGACAGATGATTTTGCCTGGTCGAGAAATGGGAGGACGAAACGTTACACTATCAGATGCATAAACCCCGCCCTCATTTGCCAGATCTGTCAGGTGCTCTGCCGCAAAGGTAAGAATAGCTTTTACAGAAGCCTTCGTCTGATCATCGGCCTCAAGATAGGCAAGGACACTCACCGGAAAAGAATTCAGCGTAGTTGCCGCTTTTTCCCGTTGCCATAGTCGATGGGCGGCAGAGAACTCTACAATCTGTCCGTTCACCAGTACTCCGGGTGATGGCACACCGTCCGCAAGAAAAGTGACAAGTCGCATAAGACAAACTCCTTCTATATACTTTATAGTATTACAACCCTGGTGGCATATGATTCTTTGGGCCGAGCGCCTGAGAGATCGCCAGAGCCTCAGCATATAACTGATGCGCTGCACGGTCAAGCATTTCACCTTTCAAACGCGAAGCAAAGCCTACAATCCAGAAGGGGGCCAGAAACGTTCCATCAAGCCCGTAGATCGATGCAGCGATGGCGTTAACTCCATCCAGATACTCCCCATGATCCATACTGACGCCCGTTCGCACAGTCTCCTCAACTCGTTCTAACAATTGTACGGGATCAGTAACGGAGCGCTCTGTGAAGCGCGGAAGTGACTGCGCATGGACAAACGACTCGCGCTGTTCCAGTGGCCAGTTTGCCAGAACACAGCAGCTCAGCGCCCCGGCCAATAGTGGAAGGCGTTGATTGCGCTTCACCGCCACATGCAAAGTCATATTCTCTTCAGGAGCCGTGACACACTCAAGGACTCGAATAGTCCTCTCTTCAACCCTACCCAGGCAAACAGTCTCACCTATACTGCTCGCCAGACGATGCATTGCTGGCAAAGCCAGACGACGAAGACCGGTTCGCTGGACATACTTTCCCGCAAGTTCATAAATATGAGGACCCAGAACATAGCGGTGCCTGGTCTCCTGCTCAACTACATCACGATTCTCAAGCGTTTTAAGAAGACCATGCAGCCCTCCCTTACTCATCTGGAGGGTTCGCGCCATCTCCGAAAAAGTCAGACCATCCTCCGAAGAGCCTAAGAGTTCTAACAGGCGAAACGCTCGCTCCACCATTGGCGCAGATGCCGCTGCCCCTTCATTTTTCTCAAGCTGTTCTTTATCTCGAACAAATTGTTCATCCATAAGAACAATGGTACGCAAGATCTTGCCCGGTGTCAAGTGACAGGTTGTAACCTGACAGGGAGGGTTTCAACACTCTTCGATGGATGAAGTGTCTGCGCTAGAGTTCAATCTCTTAAGAATGTGCTTCTCTCCGAGAAATGGCACACTTTTTTGCGTCACAATTATACTGATAAAGGAAACACCATCCAGCGCTTGAGAGACAAGAGACAGAGTCGGAACAAAAGGGATCTTCCTATGACTGGAAATTCTTTGCACATTATGATTATAGGTGGCGGTCTTGGTGGACTTTGCCTGGCCCAGGGACTCAAAAAAGCAGGGATCAGCGTTGCCGTCTACGAACGCGATCGAACCAACAATGAGCGTTCACAGGGGTATCGTGTTCATATAGAGGCCATGGGTAATCGTGCCCTCTACGATTGTCTACCCCCTCACTTATTCGAGATCTACCTCAGGATCACTGGTAGGATCAATAAAGGCTTATTGCTGTGCGACGAACAACTCCATTCCTTGATGGAATTTTCAGGATCGTCTGACAAATCAGGCGATCTGCTTAAAGTATCTCGCTCGGTCAACCGCGCAAACCTGCATCGGCTTCTTCTGACAGAATTGGATGATATTGTTCGGTTTGATAGGTACTACTCTCACTATCAGGCACATCCCGACGGATCAGTGACCGCCTTCTTTGAAGATGGCTCAGAAGCGACCGGCGATCTGCTAGTCGCGGCAGATGGGGGCAACTCTCGTATTCGCCAACAATTCCTGCCTCAGGCCAGCCGAGTCGAAACAGGTGCAATATCTCTTATAGGTAAAATACCCCTGACCTCTCGGGTCTACTCGCTCCTTACCAAAAACCAGCTCGACCGCTCAACCCTTGTGCTCGGTCCCGGTGGACGTGGACTCTTCTCCGCGCTTCACGATCTCAGTGGCAAAATCTCCGCACCCACTCGTCAGGAGATGTCTGACAGTCAGGCGAGCACGATGTTCGAGAATACAGACGATTACTACTTCTGGGCGTTCATTACGAAACAGAAAAACTATGCACTGCGAGAAAATCTCCAACAGCTACCGGGAGACAGGCTTCTTCCGCTGGTTCAGAGCATGGTCGGTGAGTGGCATACCGCACTGCAACACCTGATCGATCTAACCAGGCCAGACACTGTTATCGCAACCCCCCTGCGGATCGCCACTCCAGTAACTCCCTGGGAGAGTCAGAACATCACCCTGCTCGGCGACGCCATTCACAGCATGCCCCCAACGCGTGGCATCGGCGGCAATACCGCTCTCGGAGACGCTCAACTTCTCTGCCAGAAGCTGAGCGCTGTCTCACAGCAGGAGCAAACGCTGTCCGAAGCCCTCAGAGAATATGTCGAGGAAATGCTCATCTCTAGTTTTGCCGCCGTAAAGAGTTCAAAGCAGTCACTAGATATGATCCTATCAGTTAATTGAGAACTTCTTGGGAGTATCCCAACGGATATCCAGGGTTTCGCAAAAGTCGCTGCTCAGCCGTTGCCAAACCCCTCTCCCGGAAAAAAGAGCATGGGAGGCAGCGCAGTCGCGCTGCCTCCCATGCTCCAAAACGGGTGGGTGGGCGGGGAAAGAAACGACTTTTGCGAAGCCTTGAACGGATATCTAAAGGATCTTGAAAAAAGAGAGAGACCCAGGTACGATGAGAAATAGCAAAAATCACTATCCAGGAAGAATTTGCTAGAGTCTGAGAATACTTCCTGGAAAGACAGGAAACCATGCTTCTTCTCTTCTCTCTCTCGGCAGGAATTAAAGCACTCCTCGTCAGCCTGATCGCAGGGCTGGTTCTTCTCGGCATCATGATTCGTCCGTGGAAAACAAATGAGGCCATCATCGCGCTGTCAGGTGCTGCTCTACTCCTGCTGCTGGGATTACTCACACCCATCAACGCTCTTCTGACCCTGGGACAGAACTGGAACACCTTCTTCTTCTTTCTGGGCATGATGAGCCTCTCAGCCCTGGCAGAGACCGCAGGCTTCTTCGACTGGCTCGCTTCACTCGCCGCACGACTCTCGCGTAACAGTGTGAAATTGCTTTTCCTGAACACATTCCTGCTTGGGTCGTTGATCTCCATGTTTCTCTCAAACGACGCCACTGCGCTCATTCTCACGCCCATTCTCTACAGTCTCACAACTCGTTTGAGACTGCCAGTCTTGCCCTTTCTCTTTGCCTGTACTTTTATCGCCGATACCGCCTCCTTCTTGCTCCCGGTAAGCAATCCTATCAACATCATCGTTCTCTCTGCGTTCCCACTGGATCTACTGACTTTTCTGCGGTTACTCTTCCTGCCGGGACTTGTCGTCATAGCCGTGAACATTGGCGTCTTCTTTCTGCTCTACCGTCGAGCATTACATGGACAGTTTGACAGCAAACGCCTGCCAGAAGCGACAGAATATATTAAGAATTCATACTACTTTCGTTACACCCGGCTTGTTCTGTTACTGGTCGCGCTGGCCTACATCATCGCAGCGGTTCTACAGGTACCGCTCTCACTTGTCGCACTGGCCGGGGCGCTTATGCTCATGGGAGGTGCTTTATACTGGAAACAAAGCGCCCTGCTTGAACTCAGAAAGCAGATCTCCTGGTCCCTTTTCGGGTTTATTGCGGGCATGTTCCTCTTGATTCAGACTGTCGAGAGTACAGGTCTGACGGAACAATTTGGTCAACTCTTGCTGCGCCTCTCGGGTGGAACCCCTCTGGGAACGCTCCTGGTGGGGACTGCCGGAGCGGTACTGGGAACTAATCTGATCAATAACGTTCCCATGGCGGTGGTTCTGACCTCTGCCCTGCATGGCCTGAAATCGGCCTCATCTACCGTTCAACAGGGATTTATCGCAGCCACTATCTTTGGCTGTGACCTGGGTCCCAACATTACTACCGTTGGTTCACTGGCAACCGTCCTCTGGCTCCTACTGCTAAGGCGTAGAAACATGGAAGTCTCGGGATTCGACTATTTTAAGGTGGGCATCCTCGTCACACCGCTCATGCTAGTTGCGGGAGGCCTGACTATCTGGCTCTTGCTGAGATAGGATAGGAGAAAATCATGCGTATCCTTTGCTGCCTGGATGGCACTAATGTTGAAAAGATCGGTCAGTCAGTCGAGCGATTGCTTCAGCGAGAAACAAGGACTATAGGTATTCTCTACGTTACTGATAGCGAACCTGAGCTACAGATGGAGCTAAACCGCAATCGCTTTTTACGATCGCCGCGCCATGCTCCTCCCGGACAGACACGAATGCGTGAGGCCGAGGAACGCAACGTGCAAGAGATCCTCAATGAAGGGAGTCAGCATCTCATTGGGGCCGAGCAACAGAAGCGCACAGGACGTCCAGAGCGAGAGATCGTCCAGTTCGCAGAAGAATGGCAGGCGGACCTGCTTCTTATCTGTGCTCACTCTCAGCGCAGAGACAGGCCCGGGATCGGTCCAAAATCAGTTGGACACGTGGCACGTTTCGTTCTGGATCATGCCCCCTGTCCCGTTCTGCTCATCCGTTCATCCCAACCTTTCTAGCGTAACTTTTAAGCCGTCCCTCCCCTCGAGAAAAGGGAGAGATGGATGAGTTTGCTGCTTGCAAACTCATCCATCTCTCCCTTAAAACGCGCTAGAAATTGCTCATTTGCTCGCGTCTCAGCCAGAGGTAAAGCTGGTTCTCCATCCTGGCCTTGCGCAAGACCCGGCCCATCCTATCGCTACATAACAGACGCCCCTGAGACCTGACAACTTGCTCTCCCTTTCACTATTTTCTATGTTCTCCGAACGAGAGTTCCAGCAATGGGAAGGAACGGTAGGCACGAGGCGGCAGCAAGAAATTCTGCCGCCTCGTGGCAGTCAGAAAACGCTCCAGACCATTATCTCTGGCTGCAACTGTGCCAGTCGAACTCCCACCGGAACCCACCTTCGCGGTCTGAAACCTCAAGGCAGCCTGGTTAACACGCATCGTCTGAAAGAAGTCAGCAGTTGGCACAAAAATAGTAAAATGCAGTTTTGGCTGGTTGCTCCCATCGGGGACATCCATAGTATCGAAGCCAGGACCGTCGTTCCGCACATGAATGGGAGTTCCATCAGCGGCACGAGACGATTGTTGTAGCGCAGAGAGGTGGCCCATACGCGGTTTAATGGTCGCATTGTTGCCAACCACCTGAGGATCATTCACGGGATTGGGAGAGGTAGCCGTTTGGACAGCCTCTGTGGTATTTTGTTCCTTAAAGCGCAGGAAGACCGAGTTGTCATTGGGCAGGAACGCAGGCCCACCACCATTGGCGAACTGATCCGCATTTCCCCGACTCGGGATAGGATCTGAACGGAACATATACTGGACACGTTGCAGGTATGACTCGCCTTTCCCGTAGAATTGGACCAGATCCTGAATGATATGTGAGAGATGTTGAATCGTGCCATTGGCAAAGTAGCTCGAACTGGTTGCGTCGGTAAAACGGGCCGAACGGTTGCCCTGGAACGTTGTAATCGCTGCTGGACCACTTGCTGTAACCTGTTGGTCCGTAAAGCCCATCCACATCGGCGATTGGGGATTTATGCAATCCGCATACGGCAGCTGGTTCTGCTGTGCTATCAGGTGCGGCAACCCCGTTTGAATAAACATCGTCCGCATCGAAGTGAAGGTGAAGAGTGAACTGAACGCCGGTGAAGTAACCAACGAGCCATTGAGCGTGTTGCTTCCCTGGAACCAGCTAATCGCGTTTTGAATGTTGCTCAGTCTATCACTGCGAAACGTGAACAGAACATCGTTCGACTCAATAACCACATTCACATTGAACGCCTGTTTTTTGATACCTCCACCCTCTGTCACATCCGTAGGACTTGCAACCGCTTCTTCCAGCGCAAAGCGCTGGTGATCCGAAAGGAGCCGTGGCATAAGCGCTGAGACAAGAGAGGAGGGCAACCTGCGAAAGTAGGGCAGGCCATAGGAGACAAAAGTAAAAAGTCCACCTGGACTGAAGGGAAAGAGACTCTCCAGATCGTTCAAGGCAGCGTTTAACACGAACTGGTCGGTTTTCAGCGGAGTACGTTTCAGTCTGGCCGTCAGAAAGACCGTGTAGACTGGCGGAAATTTGACAGAGACCCCATCGATTGTTGTAGCAGCGGCGCTGAAGTTGCTAATGTCAAACTGGACAGCTGGAAAAGATGACACAGCGGTTGCGGCCTTTATTGCTCGTTTCGGTGCCCAGGCAAGGGCGTCAATGCCCGCCAGAGTAGTCGCGGCTACACCAGTTCCAAGAAGACCCAGTTTGAGCAGAGCACGACGACTTACTGGCTTTTTTGCTTCCTTGAGAACTTCATCAACGTTTCCTGTGCGCTCTGGACCAGTGATTTCAGCATCCATAACCCTTCTTCTCCTTTTCATCCTCTGAAACCATAAAGATGACATAACGTTATTCAGTACGTTCTATCTGCCATCTCTCTTTTATGCTAAAGATGATCTGATCTGTCTCATTTTTGCCATTCTCTATCTATTTATTTGTCAGCCATACTAAAAGAAAATATCAGTTTTGTCAAGGATAAAGGCGATTGAGTGGAGGGTCATCGACATAAACATACGACAAAAACAGATGTCAAGATGAGTATTTTATAGGAGGAAGCGCCGATCGGGTGTCTGATCCGCGCTTCCTCTTATAAAAACTATCTGCGTTACAGAAAAGCAGTGCTACGCGTGCGCTATCTTCCATTGTTCGTCGGTTGTGCCCTGATAGGGCCACTGGACGACCGCTGCCCCGCTGGCTGTCGAGCGCCCATAGACATCGAGGCATTCATCGCTGGTGCGATTGATCAGCGTAGAGTAGCCGTTGCCCTCATAGACGATCCTCCATTGCTGGTTAGAGCCCCCGTTGTTGTTGCCCTGGTCAACGGGAGCACTTTGCGCCGTGGAGCTGGCGTAATCCTCCAGGACCAGTCCGCTATTCTTGTTGACGATTTTATAGTAACCTGTGCCCAGGTTGGTGATGGTCCACTGCTGGCTGGTCAGACCATTACTGGCATTCTGATCCGTCCGCGACCAGACTTTGCTGGGCGGTATCAATGGTCACGACGATTTTTTTGGCGGTGCCCGGCGTACTGACCGTGACCAGGCCTGAAAGCGTGAGCAGGAGAATAATAGTCGGGAGTACCGCATATTGGAAAAGTTCCACATCACGCGATCGCAAGTCTTGCTCCTGTATACCAATTAGAACAGGACTCAAGGGTTCAATCTGCCGATCTTATCGCTTTCCGATTCGGTGAACCAGATTGTTTTGTCCTCATCCTCGGCCACTCCAATGGGCAGGCTATTCTGCGTTGGAATGGTATAGGTGACGAAGCTGCCAGTTCTGGCATCAAAATGAGCCAGTCTGTTGCCAGAGGTGACCGCGACCCAGATTGTATTGTCATGTGCGGCGACAATTCCGTAAAGTCCACCACCACCGCCGGAACTTGCGGGTACGTTATAAGTTGTGAAGCTAGCTTCAGCAGGTTCAAATTTGAGAAGCAGGCCATTGCCAAAGGTTGTGCTCCAGATCGTCCCCTGGTTGTCGCTTGCTACTTCCATCAGCGTTGCGGTGACATTAGGAGGCGTAAAATAGCGGATTGTCCCACCAATCGGGTTTAGTTCACCCAGACGGTTACTGGCCGTAGTAAACCAGATATGGCCCTGGGGGTCACCGGTAATCCCATAGGGATTGGATGAGGGAGCAGTGGGTGTATGAGCCAGGGGATAGATTTTGAGTGATCCGTCAGCAGTGTGGAGACGTCCAATGGCGTTTGCGTTGATCTCTGTGAACCAGAGATCACCATGTGTATCCAGGAAAATATCGTTGGGTGCACTGGGTAGACTGGTCGTCTGGCCTGGATTTGTGGGATCGGGCACGTGCAGGGTAGGCAACGGGTGGAGCTGATACTCGCCGGTTTTGGGAAAGTAGTGGCCAATATAGTCCCCGTACTGTTCCGCGAACCAGATGGTATCATCGGGTGCAACGGCGATCCCCATAATACCGAACTTTCCTCCGGGCGGTGTCTGCTGCCAGAATTGGCCGGTGTGGGGATCGAACGAACCCAGGTAGTTGCGGTTCATCTCGCCGAACCAGACACGTCCCTGGGAATCGACCACGGGACGCATCAGGCCGCTCTGATTTTGAGGTAAGGGATACTCATGAAAGGTACCCGTCGAGTTCTGCGAAGCGTTTGACCTCCCATTGACTGAGGCAAACGTCGTGGCACTGCTGCATGCGCTCAACAGACTGGTCAGGATAAATAAGAGGAAGAGAAGCGAGTGAGGAGAACGCATTCTCATGCAAGACCCACCAGAGTCGCACGAATACCATCCTCAACGAGATCGTGTAGAGAGGCCCTGACCAGGGTATTTTGCCAATCATGGTCAGAGGGACCAGACATTTCTGCCAGTTCTACACGCAGATAATTATCGGTCAGACCCTCCCAACGCCCATGTTTCTTTCCTTCAATCAGTACTTCTGCCGTATCTCCTAGAAACTGATGACGAAATTGCTGTGCATCGAACTCGTTTAATTGGAGCAATCGCTCACTGCGTGCCTTTTTTACCTCATCCCTGACCTGTCCCTGCATACGTGCGGCGGGCGTACCCTGACGCGGAGAGAAGCGAAAAACGTGCGTTTTGGCAAACTGAAGTTCTTTAGCCAGTTCATAGGTTCGCTGAAAGTCCTCGTCGCTCTCGCCAGGAAAGCCAGTGATGATATCAGTACTGATCGCAACACCAGGGATCAGGTGTTTCGCAGTCAGGATAATCTCACGGTAGCGAGCACTGGTATAGCGGCGAGCCATACGACGCAGAATATGGTCTGAGCCGCTCTGCATAGGTAAATGGAAGTGACGGCACATGCGCGGATTCTGCCAGAGTTCCAGCCATTCCAGGCGAAAATCCTCCGGCTCTAACGAAGAGACCCGAATGCGTTTCATCTCAGTTTCGCGTAAAAGGGTTGCGATCAGATCACCAAGGTCTAGCTGTTCCTGTCCATCTGGATGATAATCGCCCAGATGAATGCCGGTCAGTACAATCTCCTGGAAGCCTGCACGTACCTTGCGCGAGACATGTTCCACGACAGACTCGATACTGCGACTGCGGGAGCCGCCGCGCACATAGGGTACGATACAGTACGTACAGCGATTATCACAGCCATCCTGAACTTTCATCTGGACACGCGTTCGCGTAAAGAGCGGAGCATTGCTAATTGGTTGTGGTGTGCGGTCAGGATTGTCCGCCAGGGGTTCAGGTTCAGTGGGATCGATCTCCAGTAATGTGTCGCTGCCAATATGCTGGAGATCGGTGGTGAGTACAGGCAGGAAGGTACGCTCAGGACTCTGGGAAGCTGTTGCAGGTACGTCCAGGGTTGTGTTTGTGGCTGACCGCTCGTGGGCCTGGATGGCCTCGACAAGGGCATCCTTTCCAGCGTTGCCAACGACGATATTAACCCCTGGTAGAGCTGAGACAGCCTGGGGATTGAGTTCCGCGTAACAGCCTGTAACGACGAGCAAGGCCTGCGGCTGACGGCGGCGGGCCTGACTAATGACCGAGCGCGAACTGCGATCGCCCAGGTGGGTAACGGTACAGGTATTCACAATATAGATATCGGCGGCCTCGCTAAAGTCGCGCTGTACAAAGCCAGCGGCACTCATTTGTTCACTGATAGACTCGCTATCAGCCTGGTTGACTTTACAGCCGAGGGTCGCAACCGCGAACGTATTTTTTCTCTGCATGAGTCTCTATCATTTCGAGTCTGAAAGAACGTTGTCTGACACCGATTATAGCGCATTGTAACCAATCAGACTAGAGGGAAAAGAGCAGATGGTCTGTTTGGCAGGGATTGCGTCTCGCCAAACAGACCATCTGCTCTTTAGTTCAAAAAAGGATAAGTTGGAAGGGCATTGCCCTTCCAACTTATCCTTTTTTCATCTGCTCTTATTGAGCCTGAGTTGGAGAAGAGGCGTGCGGGGTCTCATTCAGGGTCTTCTGGATAAAGGGGAGAGCGAACCAGACATTTCCCAGACCGAAGAGCGAACCGGTAAGTACGCGCAACGCCCCGGTGCTTTCGCGCAGCCCGAACATTTGCGTGAGACCATCATAGGCGATAGGCAGCATCAGTACGACCCAGAACCACCAGGGGATACCAGGCAGACGCTTTTTGCTGATCACAAAGGCCAGACTACCGACAAACATCGATGCATAGATCGAGAAGTTACGGGCGCACATGCCTAATTGGTGACCGAGAATATAGAGAGAATGTGAGGGGATCTGGGCGCAGATCAGATGAAGCGCGAAAAAGATCGGCTTTGAGATAACATCCAGACCGAAATAGGCCAGAAAAGGCACGCTAATCGCAGCCAGGACAATAGTGCCCAGCGCGATAGTAATCATCAAAGCCCAATACTTCATCGTAAAAGATCCCAGATTATATGTCCAGGTCTCGATACGTAAGCGCGTTGAAGTCCGTTCTGGTTGATGATAAAGAGTAGCCATATGCTATAACTCGTTTCATGCTTGTTGGAAAGCGTTCGCCAGCTCCTGAGCGTCGATCCGTCCCTCCAACAGCGTTTCCTGATTGATCACGATGACAGGAATGCGATATTGGTAGAGTTCAAAGGCAGCCTGATCACCACGAATATCGATCTCCGTCAGAGTGTACGCGATCGTTTCCGCGATTTCTTCCAGCTTCTCGCGAGCTTCCTGACAGAGGTGACAGCCAGCTTTTGTATAAAATGTGACATCAAAACGGGATTGTGTGTTCAAGATTGACTCCACGACACATCGCTTTGAAATATAGTATAGCATATCCAGATCAGGAATGCTCAGGCACCAGGGAGAATGCAATAACCCTGGGAATAAAGAGGCATTTCGAGCGTTGCGCCGCACGCAACGCTCGAAAAAGGAAGAGGAAATGGCTGAGATTGCCCCTTCCAATAAAGAAATGCAGAGAGCTTTCTCTGGCATTGTTCGATGTAAATGATAAAAAATGATATACTAGGCAAAGCGGGCATCAGGTCAAATACAATAATATTTGTAGAGCTTATCCTTTCTCTATAGAGAAAAAGGAGCATCTTATGCAGGACCCACTACTTTTTTCACAGGCAAGGAAGCCAGAGAATACTGCCGAAGCGCGGAAGTCAGGCGGGTTTTTTCGGCATTTGGCGCAGGTCTGGCTAGATACGAGCAGTCCCAATAGAGAACGTTTTGACTCTTCTCTGGCAGACCAGGAGCGTCTGAGGCGTTCTCATCTTTTGAGTAAAATCTTCCTTCTGATACTTGTTGCCGCTGGCATTATTCTTCCCACAGTGATTCCTACATCTCTCTATCTCATACCAGTCTCCTCTTTAATTTTGCTCTCCCTGCTCGCGTTGATTCTCAATCGGATGGCTCTCATTACATTAAGCGGCATAGTAGTTCTCTGTGCTATAGATATGGCGTTGACCATTCTTATGATCATTCTGCCAAATGGCATTAGAAATACCAACGTACCAGACTTTTCTCTCTTTCTTATCTCGATCCTGATCGGAGGTATTGTTCTGCCACGTCGGCTCTTGCCTTATCTGGCGGGATTCCATATTGTATTGATCTTCCTGCTTTTTACCCAATTACCTCATGATACGCTCCTGAACCAGGAGATGCACAGTAGTGGACAGGGTTGGTATGGAGAACTAAGTGATGCTTTTCTGCTCCAGGTAATTGGTGCTGCGATTGCGTGGCTCAATGCCAGAAGTGTGGATAAGGCGCTCGCGCGTGCGAATATGGCCGAGGAGCTTGCCAGGGCACACGAGCGACTCAATGCGTATATTCAGTGGCAGATAAAACAGAAAGAACGCGTTGAGTATGGGATTTCTGTGCTCAGGGAGGCTCATGCACGTTTTGCTAATGGCGATTATAAAGCTCGTGCCAATCTGCAAAATAATGAACTCTCCTCACTCGCGTTGAGTTTCAATCTACTGGCTGAGCGACTGAATCGTATCACAAAGATTGCTACTGACCATGTTCGGCTAGAGCAGGCGTTTCAGCAACTCTTTACGATCCATGATACGCTTATCCAACGAAAGCTTTTACAACCTTTTGTTCCCACGGGAACACTTGTTGATCAAGTCTATCCCTGGCTAAAGCAGTTGGATCAGTTGCGTCAAACGTCATCGCACTGTAGCGAATCTGTAGAGCTTATGCGCCCGATGCTTCTGCAACAGAAGCATCTACTGACCCAAATGACCTCAGCTCTCACGCAGACATACACTGAAGCGCAATTGTTAGCCAGAGATACTACAGCGTTTTCTTTCGTAGTGAAAGAAGTAAAGAGGGCACAGGATTGCTGTCAACAGGTGGAGGATCAGGGGAAGCGTTTTCTACAAATCGTGAAGCAGATGGAGCACCTGTCCAAAATTTCGACATGACTTGCTCTATCCTCCTCACTCTATGAGAAACCAGAGAGCTTCTCTGTTCAGCCAGTTTTTTGGTTCTACAGTGGGAGATAGTGCGCAGAACTTGAGTCTGGACGTGCTTTAGCGTACTCATTGGTAACTGCAATATTGCTGTGACCCAGGGTATCACGTACTACCGTGAGGGGGGCCTTGCGATCGATCGCATGTGAGCCATGACAATGTCGCAGCCAGTGTGGCGAGACCTCTGACCAGTTTGGTAAACCAGCTCTTCTGGCGGCTTCACGTACAAGGAGAAAGATAGTTGTAGTGTCCAAACGGGTACCTTTATAATAGCCCCGGCGTGAGACCTCCTGACGCGATTGGAAGACAAAGTCATCATCTGAGGCATTTTCTCGAATGGCCGAGAGGACCTGCCAGGAACTTTCTGAGAGCAAGACATGGCGTTGCTTGTCGCCCTTGCCGATAATATCAAGTTGAACGCCATCTGCACGACGAATGACGTCGCGCCAGCGCAGGTTACAAAGTTCTGAGACTCGCAGACCGGCAGCGTAGAGTACATGTAAAATGGCGTGGTTGCGTGGGTTTTGCTCAAGTAGGATCATTTTGAGGACAGTTGCTTCTGTCAGGATACGCTGTGAAATAGCACTCTTGGCTGAGGGAGGCTTCACTGCGGCCAGAACGTTAACATGGAAGACGCCTGAAGTATAGGCAAAGCTATAGAATGATTTGACTGCGTTAAGGATACGCCTCTTGCTATTATCTTCCAGAGGTTTTGTTTCACCGCGCTTATTAAGAATTTCAAGCTCATCAAGGTTATCACAAAAGTCCAGGGCATCTTCCAGGGTAACCTGGTCGAGCGGTTTTTCCACGAAGGCGCGGAAGACTTCAATATCACGGCGATAGGCACGCTGGGTGTGGATGCTTTTTTTCAAACGAATCCATAATTCGATTAATTTGTCTTCCGTGGTGCCATCAGGAACAATCATTAAATCACGTCGCATAGTGTTGTCTTCCTTCCAGAGGCGTTTTTTTGTTCTTCTTCATCTTACCACGTCCATTTTTGTTTCTCCCACATTTTGGGAGGCTTTTTTGAGTGTAGTGACATCAAGATAAGTGTAGTTATCTTGATGTCACCGTTCCAAACCCATTTCATGTTATATTTCTGCTTTTAGTAAGTATTCTTTGCTGTTGTCAGTATTTCCCTCTAAAAGATATGTATGTCTTTTTTGTATCTCAAAAATTTGAGGCATTTTTTGGTATCTGACAGGAAAAATGCATGTGAAAGTCGCACACAAATTGTATAAAGTACAAAAACGCTTGATGCACTCCTTTTATTGTCGCCCGGGGTGTTTTGTCGATACTGTCTGATGATACCGACGTGTCGGTATCATCAGACAGTATCGACAAAACACCCCGGGCGAACAGTTGTCTGTAGTGAAAGCCTGAGAACAGTGAACCGCTTCTCATAGCTATGAGAAGCGGTTCACTGTTAAATTACTTCGATGTTCTCAGGCCAATATGTCCATTGAGCCGCGCACAAGCTTAGCGACGAAGACTGAACGCGGCCCAACGTACATTGCGACCTCCCTACTCCCTCTCTACGTAAAGATGCTTGATGCCTCGCATGACCACACCGGGTGTGTAGGAAAGCGCTTGTTGAGTCTTTGCAAGGCGAAGATTGGGTAGATGATGACTGAGTATCTCCAGCGCAATGCAGGTCTCCAGGCATGCTAGCGGCGCACCCAGACAGAAGTGGATGCCATATCCAAATGTGAGATGGCGACTGGAGTTGGCACGGTGAGGACAAAATGACTCGGCGTCGGGGAAGACCTGCTCATCATGACCGGCTGATGCCAGAACAATGTAGACCGGAGCGTTTGCGGGCAGCGTTACTGATCCCAGTTGGATCTCGCGCGTTGTAGTCCGAAACATTCCCATTACTGGGGAGAAAAGTCGAAGACATTCTTCCACAATAACCGGGATACTTTCCGGACACTGGCGCAGTGCGTCCCAGTAGTTGCGCTCTTGTAGTAAGAAGAAAAGTGAGATCCCTAGAAAATGCATGGTTGTTTCGAAGCCTGCTCCCAGAACGATCACCAGTAATTCGACCAGTTCCGCGATGCTAAGCCTGTCCTGCGCTTGCATAGCAATCTCAAGCAGGGCTGTACTCAGATCGTTCTGGGGAACGCGACGACGTTTTGCAAGCAGTCCTGCCATATACTCGTGCAAATACACAACACTCCAGGCACAGGATACCTGCTCCTCCTCAGTCACGCTACCTGAGATCAGGCCTGCCATATCATCCGCCCACTGACGCAGTTGAGAATAATCTTCAGAAGGTACACCCAGGAGACGACCAATCACAAAAATGGGTAACGGATGGGCAAATTGAGCCATGATATCGACTGTTCCCTGAGCAGGAAAGGTGCGAATCAAGTCGAGTGCCAGGTCGCGGATGGATGGTTTAAGCTGTGCTATCTGCCGGGCAGAAAACGCTGTGCTCAGCAGACGACGCAGGCGAGTATGGATCGGAGGATCGGTTGTAACCAGACCTCCTGACTCGGAACCAAATAACGTTGCTTCTAAAATGACCTGGGCCTTTGGCGTCAGTTGTCCACTGATGCTAAACATCTGTTTACTGGAAAAGCTTCTGGGATCTTTGAGCACGGTCTGAATATCTTCAGCACGTGTGGCGACCCACGTCTGTAGACTTGGACTAAAAAAAACTGGCTGGTTCTCACGTAACTGCGCAAGAAGCGGAAAAGGATCTGCTGTAGGGGGAAGTTGCAAAGGGTTAAAGTCAAGGGGATTTTCTGCGTTTGGAGACAGAGACCTGGCGGTTGTTTCCGCCGGTGATGCTTCCATAAAAAACCTCCATGCAGGGATCAATTAACCAAACGTGTACGACTGGTCTATTCCATCACCAACACCAACACCTTCTCTTACAAGTATGATTGCGGAAAGAGGCCGAGACCACAGCCAGTACCCAGCCAATACCCGACAGAGAAACGCTAACAGAAGCTCTGGAAGAGGATGCTCGGGCAAGACCCGTAATCCGCAACAAATCAAAGGCGGCACGCCTATACGTGCTCCTGCTTCTCCTGCCAGAGCCAGCCCAAGTTGTTGGAGCGTCTCCTGGCGGCGCTTCATCTGTTGGGCATATCGCTGAGCAAGAGGCAGAAAGGATAGAGATGACTCATAGTGTGCTATCATACAGGCAAAATGAATCATTCAGGAGTCTCATAGTATGTCAACTAAAAATCAGGCAGTGATCTGGGATCTAGACGGGGTTGTATTGGATAGTGCAAACGAGCATTTACGTGCCTGGAGGCAACTGGCCCAGGACGATGGTATTGTTTTCACGGACGAAAACTTTCATGCTACTTTTGGCAGGCGTAACGCTGACATTATTCCCCTGTACTGGAAAGTAACGTCTGACGAGCATTTGCAGAACCTCGCGGACCGTAAAGAGGTCTATTTTCGTCAATTTATTCGCG
Source organism: Ktedonobacteraceae bacterium (assembly GCA_034438135.1). Classification (GTDB taxonomy): domain Bacteria; phylum Chloroflexota; class Ktedonobacteria; order Ktedonobacterales; family Ktedonobacteraceae; genus Paraktedonobacter. The sequence continues at coordinate 27,049 of DAOTTL010000361.1, forward strand.
AGACGGCGGCCTTTTTGCCAGGGGCTGAAGATCTAATGCGTGAGCTGCATGAGGCAGGTTTTGCGCAGGCTCTCGCCTCCTCAGCTCCCGTTGCCAATATCGAACTCATCAGTGAACTTCTAGGTTTGGAACGCTACCTCACAGCGCTGGTTTCCGGTGAAATGGTAGCTCATGGGAAGCCTGCACCAAACATTTTCTTACAGGCTGCCCAGGCGCTCAACACATCGCCAGATGAGAGTATTGTGATTGAAGATGCCGTTGCCGGCGTTCAGGCTGCTCATAACGCCGGGATGCGCTGCATCGCGGTGGCTGGTGAGCGCGACCTACCAGGACTTCGAGTTGCTGAACTGATGGTAAAGGATCTGACCATGGTACATGTTGAAGATGTACACACACTTCTCCAACGGTAACAGCCAGATATGAGTCATCCCTTACTTTTCTGCGGCTTGCAAAGCCGCCCCTCGACCAAAAGATAGCAGAAAAGGCTGAGGAAGAGCGTCGTGT
>DAOTTL010000362.1:0-20252 GCA_034438135.1 Ktedonobacteraceae bacterium
GCGCGACTGATCTACTATTGTCAACCTTATCCGAACTCACCTGAAAAGAGAAGAGGAGTTGGTATAGTTTGCGGGGCTTCAGACCCGCAAACTATACCAACTCCTCTTATTTAAAGGGAGGTGCGGAGGCCAAAGGCTTCCGTTTTTCCCTTGTATCCCTTTCTTGATTGCGTTATAATAGACCCCTATTTACTTTGGCACACCAGTTTCCTCGTGGTGGTTACGATACTAATTCAATGCAGGAAGAGAAGGGTCTTATTACGCTATGCGTCCAGTAGAAGATAAAACAAGTACACCGATCCAGGCAGCCGTCAGGACTGCTCAAGATCCCGACACATCCGAGAATGGGAGAGCACCAGCTCTACTCTCACACGCACTCCCCGTGACTATTGCTGATATCTGGGAAGCGCATAAAATTCTGAAGCCACGCATCCATCACACCCCCCTTTCACCTTCACGAACCCTGCAAGAGATTACAAAAGCCGATATTTATCTAAAAGCTGAACATATGCAGCGCTCAGGCTCCTTTAAAGTGCGCGGAGCAATCTTTAAAGTTGAGCGTTTAAGCGAAAAAGAGCGCCGCCATGGCGTTATAGCGGCCTCTGCTGGCAATCACGCGCAGGGAGTAGCTATCGCAGCAGCAGAGGCCAATATTCCCTGTATGATTGTGATGCCCGAGGGCGCTCCCCTGGCCAAGGTCATGGCCACCCAGGGCTACGGCGCACAGGTCATCCTCCACGGTCTCACCTATGACGACGCATATCAGCATTGTCTGAAACTGCAAGAGGAGTCTGGAGCAGCCTTTATCCATGCCTTTGACGATGCAGATGTGATCGCGGGCCAGGGAACGTTGGGTCTGGAGATGTTGAGCGACCTGCCAGATGCCGACGCACTGGTCGTTCCCATAGGTGGCGGCGGTCTGATGTCCGGCATCGCCATCGCTGCGAAAGCACTGCGTCCCAAGATCACTCTGATTGGCGTCCAGGCAGCAGGAGCGGCCAGTACACGCGCAGCCCTCGACCAGGGAGAACTCCATACCCTCCCTGCCATCGCTACTATCGCCGACGGCATCGCCGTGAAACGTCCCGGTGATCTGACCTTTGAGATTATTCGCCAGCTTGTCGATGATGTCGTCGTTGTTGAGGATGAAGCCATTATCAGCGCAGTTCTCTTGCTGATGGAGCGCAATAAGATGCTCGTGGAGGGTGCCGGGGCTGCTGGCGTGGCCGCACTATTGAGCGGAGTTCTTAAGCTGCCCGGGAAAAAGGTCTTGACCCCTCTGACCGGCGGCAATATTGATATTAACCTGGTTGGTCGCTTTATTGAGCATGGCCTGGCCGCAGCGGGACGCTACTCTGTCATCCATACCTGTCTGGTCGATCGTCCCGGCGAACTGATGCGTTTGTTGGAAATTATCGCCGACATGCGGATCAATGTCATCGATGTACGCCACCAGCGCATCTCCAGCCGTCTGCCCATCATGCAACGTGAAGAGACGCTTACGCTGGAAACACGCGACCGCGCCCAGTGCGATCAATTGCTGGAGCGTTTGCGCGACGCTGGCTATGTTGTCGAAGAGGCAAATACCTGGGAAACCAGGTAATATCATTTTGAAAAAATGAGCAAACGCTCTTTCTGGCGGCTGCGCCGCCACTTCTTAAAGAAGAAAGAGATGAATTTGTAGGCAGCTTCGCTGCCTACAAATTCATCTCTTTCTTCTTTCTTTGGGGAGAGGGACGGCTTTACAAGCCGCCAGATTTTCAGGAGAAAGGGTTGAGTTTAGAAGCAGCTTCGCTGCCTACAAATTCATCCCTTTCTTCTTTCTTTGGGGAGAGGGACGGCTTTGCAAGCTGCCAGATTTTCAGGAGAAAGGGTTGAGTTTAGAAGCAGCGACGCTGCTTATAAATTCATCCCTTTCTCCTTTCTTTGGGGGAGGGGCGGCTTTGCAAGCCGCTGAAAGCTGCTATCCTTGTGGCAAAAGTGGAATGATAGACTCCTTGAGTTCATCCAGAAGTCCGTTCACCCCCTGGCTCGCGTCAAAGATTTGAAAATGATATTCCTTTGCCATAAGATCGAACTGAGCCAGTAAACGCGACTGATAGTTGACAAAGCTCTCATAGAGATCGTCACCCAGGCGCATATCCATACCTGATTCCCAGTACTCAAAGCCACCACTCTGAAGAACGCGAGGAATCAGGTCCTCCAGGGTCACTTTGAGATAAAAAATAGCATCAGGTTGAAGAGCCAGTCCATAAATAGAGCGAATCCAGTGCGGATCTGCCCCGCGCACCAGAGCACGTGCGATCAGAGAATAGATATAGCGATCAGTGAGGACAATAAACCCTGCACGCAGAGCAGGCAAAATCTGACTTTCAAAACGATCTGCAAAATCTGTAGCATAAAAGAGATTCAATGTGATTGAACCCAGGGTATGCCCTTCTTTGGCCTCTTTCAAGCCCTCTCCAACCAGTTCTGAACGCGTCATCTCTGTATCCACAACTGCGTAGCCACTGCTCTCTAACCAGGGACGCAACAGGCGTAACTGGGTCGTACGACCGACGCTGTCCGTTCCTTCGATGACGATCAAACGTCCGGGCAATAGCTCGTCACGCTGTTTTAGATGAACTGCATCTATGCCATAAAAAGCCAGATCCGTCATGGTTTGCCTTTCTGCAATGTCCGTCTCGCTCAGTGCTCCTCGCTTGTCTGGTTGCTGTACCAGCTCGACGTCAACTGCCATGGTAGATTTTTCTCCCTTTCTTTACGTGCTCTCGATCAGACATCTTCCGTATGAGACGGTCGCATGTCGCGTGCCAGACCAGCCCAGGCTGCCTCTTTTGCTGATCCTCGAATGCGGCGTACCCCTTCCAGGTGCGGCTGGATGATATCGCGCATGCGCCTCTGCTGCTCAGGAATGGGCAGTGTGGCATCCATAACAGTCAACCCAAATTCACTCACCATTGCTTCGTACTCATCAACAATGCGTCCCTGGAAGAGACTGAAGCTCTTATGAGGGTCACTACTCAGGCCCAGGTCCATACCAGCTTCATAATATTTGAGTTCTGAGCGTCCAGTGAGAATACGACTCAGAGAAATTTCTAACGGCACACGATAATAAAAAGCTACAGTCGGCTTGACAGCAAATTGATAAAGCTCACGTACCCACCGACGATCTACGTTTCGCGCCACATCGCGAGCGAAAGCCGTATAAATATAGCGATCTGCCAGCACGATCGCTCCCGCCTTGAGGGGTGGAATAATATCGTGCTCAGTGCGATCAGCAAAGTCCGTCGCGTGAATCAAGCTGAAAGTTGTAGGAGACAACAATTGCTTCTTCTTACCCTTACTGGTCGTCTTTTTGACCAGCGGAGAGGAATTCCATTCGCTAAAGAAAACCGCGTAGCCTTCACTGATTAACCACTGACGAAGCAAAGCAATTTGTGTACTCTTCCCTGAACCATCTACCCCTTCAACGACGAAAAGTTTGCCTGGAAAGGTATGTGAGCCATATATTTGCATTAGTAATCCTTCCGTTGGTTCTACCTACATCGATTATTATGAACTTCCGGGTCTATTGTCAAGGGGTAGCAAGAACTCAAACAGGTTCTTGTTTGCTTGTTATCCCTGTGACAGCCAGGTTTTTTTGTCGATGTGTGTCTTCGTGCTATACTACTAATTAAAGCGCACCCGCCCAACCAATAAAGTGGCATAAAGCTATCTACTCTTGCTCCAAGGCGAAAAGAGAGATATGTTCTCCCAAAAAGCGGGTTTGCAAAACTTAGAAAGGTGGAGCTACCATCGGACAGATACTACCTATCAAAATTCTGACCCCAACAGGTCATTTAGAGGGCATCTTAAAGCCCGAAGAGGCAGGTGTCCAACCTCGCTATGTTGCGCTTGTCTGCCATCCTCACCCTCTTGGGGGAGGAACAATGCATAACAAGGTAGTCTTTAAAACTGCGCAGATCTTACAAATGCTGGGCATACCAGCGTTACGCTTTAATTTTCGTGGTGTAGAACACAGTACAGGTGTGTATGATGAAGGGCGTGGAGAGATGGATGATGTCAAACACGCTCTGGAATTTCTTAGTCATCGCTATCCGGGCTTACCTGTTGTTCTCGCTGGCTTCTCCTTTGGTGCATGGGTGGGACTCCGTGTCGCTTGCCATGATGACAGGGTAGAGGCTATGATCGGCCTGGGAACCCCCGCAAGAATGTTTGCACATGATTATCTGACAGGTTGCCATAAACCAAAACTATTTATTCACGGCACTAAAGACGAACTGGCACCTTATCCACTGACAATCCAGTGGTTTGAACAGGTGCCGGCACCTAAAAGTTTGATGGCAGTAGAAGGGGCGGATCACTTCTTTCAGCATCGTCTGGATGAAGTTCAGACGATGATCAGCAGTTTTGTAAGAACGGCTCTGCTCTGATTGCCTGGAAAACTCCTATGAGAGTTTTTCTAATCTAGCAAAATCCATACTCAACCGCTTTTTACCAGGCTTGCCTTGAAACTGAACCTCGACAAATTCGGTCTGCTCCTCCAACTCACTCTTCAGCACGATACCCTGACCAAAGATGAGGTGACTTACGCGATCACCTGGCTTGTATCGCTGCTCCACAGGCTCAATTGAACTGGAAGCACTGGGGAGTGTTCTGGGAGGTAAGGCAGACCGATTGTGGGCGCTGCGATCTTCAGATGTTGACGAGTTGAATCCGGTCGCTTGAAAAGTCGAACCCGACCGGGAAGCGCCACTTTTACCTGAACCGTAGACGCGTCCACTCTCCTGCTGTCCATAATTATCCTGGTTATAATCCTCTTCGCGCATGGTGCGCCGACCAGGATTTGAGCGCAGACCGTTTCCCTGAACGGCTTTACCCAGGCCGGGACCCAGGATTAATTCTGGTGGAATGTCATTCAAGAAACGCGAAGGCTCGGTTGTCTGGGTGTCACCAAAGAATGAGCGCCTGTAGGCCCGCACCAGATACAGCCGTTTCATAGCGCGTGTAAAACCCACGTAGGCCAGACGGCGCTCTTCCTCTAGCTGGGACGGGTCATCGACGGAACGCGCGTGTGGCAATGATCCTTCGTCCATCCCCACAATGAAGACGACAGGATACTCCAGACCTTTGGCCGCGTGGAGCGTGATCAGTGTCACAGCATCTCTGTTCTCCTCCTGTACCAACGTACCGTTCTCGCCACTTTGAGCTGTGTCCGCACCACCCACAAGGGCCACGTTTTCCAGAAAAAGCTCCAGAGCTATAGATGTCTCAATCTCGGAATAATCGTTTGCGACCCGCCGCAATTCCAGAATGTTGCTCCAACGCTCCTCGCCTTCAGGGGTTTCACGCAGTTCTGGACCGTAGCCACTGCGCTCGGCAATGCGATCCAGGAGTTCCGGCAGATTCAATTCCTCCATCGATCGCGTAATATCGTTCAACAGAGTGGCAAAACCCTGGAGCGCAACCCTGGCCGCCTTTCCCAGAGTCGAAGCCTGCTCAGCCTGTTGTACCGCCTGATACAGAGAAATATGTTGCTCGTTTGACCAGTTTTGTAAAGCACCGATAGTTTTGGCACCAAGCTTGCGATTCGGTACATTGATGATCCGCAGCAAACTGAGATCGTCATAGGGATTGACGATCAGACGCAGATAGGCCAGCATGTCCTTGATCTCTTTGCGCTCGTAGAACTTCCGGCTCCCAATTACTTTATAGGGAATATTTGTACGCAGAAACTGCTCTTCCAGGGCACGAGATTGGGCATTAGTACGGTACATTACAGCAATATCGCTCAGTCGCTCAACATCGTTGCGACTGAGAAGGCGTCGAATCTCGTGAGAGGTCCACAGACCCTCTTCACTCTCATCGTAAGCTTCGTGCAGGATAATTTTCGCCCCTATCCCCAGATCGGTCCATAAACGCTTCTCTTTACGCATACGATTGCGCTGGACGATGTACTGAGCGGCATCGAGGATGTTCTGAGTTGAACGATAGTTCTGCTCCAGAAGAATGAGTTTGCGTTGAGGGAAGTCCTGCTCGAAACGGATAACGTTCTCCACACTGGCCCCACGCCAACTGTAGATCATCTGATCGTCATCCCCCACAACACACACATTGCCCAATCCCGGATGCTCAACATCAACACCTCGACCCAGGAGACGTACGAGCTTATACTGAGGCAGGTTACAATCCTGAAACTCGTCCACATGGATGTAGCGCCAGCGCTGCTGATAACGGCGCAACACATCCGACTCAGTCCGCCATAAGCGCTCGACCAGCATGATCAGGTCGTCAAAATCCACGCCATTGTTGCTGCGCAAGAGCCGCTGATACACCTTATAGACACGGGCAGCGAGCTCTTCTATAGGCTTCGCCGCTAATTCTGCCATCTGATCAGGTTCGTGCATTGCGTTTTTTGCTCGCGAGATGAGTCCCTGGATCGTTGAAGGGCGATATTGCTTGTCGTCGATGTCCATTTCTTTAAGCGCTCGCTTGACAAGCGAGTTCTGATCATCGGTATCGAAAATAACGAACGAGCGATTCAGACCCAGAGGAGCCAGCGAATCGGCCTCTATACGCAGCACGCGTGCACAGATCGAATGAAATGTGCCGATATGCATTTCTCGTGCGTCGTTGAGACCAACCAATGCTTCCAGACGATCGCGCATTTCCCTGGCTGCTTTGTTGGTAAAAGTTACAGCAACTATGTTCCAGGGTTTAATAGCCTTCTCACGCACCATATATGCGATACGGTGCGTGACCACGCGCGTTTTACCGCTACCGGGTCCGGCCATAATCAATACGGGACCCTCAGTGGTAGTAACCGCCTCTCGCTGCGGCTCGTTGAGTCCCGCCAACAAATCTTGTGTTTCTGACATCTTTCTTTTCCCTGAGAGCATGTCTATGCTAAAATCACAAAGGGAGTGAAATATCCTACCAGGACGATGAAGCTGGTAGACAACCAGCTTCCCCCGAAGAGTACTTTACCCCCTTTGCGACCTTCAATTGTTAGAAGAGAAATGGTAGCCCTGGTATCCCAAAGCGAGGCCAGAGTTGCCAATAGGTCGAGATACTTACTGCAACAATAAGCAGAAGAACAAAAAACATCGCCAGCTTTAATAGCTGACGCATACAGAGATGCAAGGATGCAGGAGTCATAGTTCGATACATACCAAGCAAAACCACGGACATCCCTGGCAGAGTCCAGAGGGTAATCAAAATCAGGTGAGGTCCATGAGATGGCACGCCCAGCAGAAGGATAGGTACATAGGCCCCCAGCAGCAACAGCGTACACAAAACTCGATTAGCCCGCACATCCAAAAGCGTCGCCAGAGTATGCCTGCGAGCCTGTACATCGCTCTCAATATCGCGCATATTGTTCAGATAGACAGCGCCCGTGAGCAGCAGGCCAAGAGAGACCCCATAGATCAACGGCACACTATCGATCCTGTTTAACTGCAAAGTGTACGCACCCAACGTCATAAGTGGACCAAAGGCCCAGAAGCTCACAACCTCACCCAGGGTTAAAGAGGCCAGTGAGCGAGGTGGGGCGCTATAAAAATAAGCTATTGCAATGCCGATTGCACCAATACCGAAGGTCAACCAGCCACTCTGTAAAGCGGCCAGACAGCCAGCGATCACGCCTACTACTAGAAGGGCAAAGCCCAGCATGAGCACACGAGAAGGCTTGATCAATCCCTGCTGAATCAGACCTCCGGGTCCGAGCGAATTGCTCGTATCGACTCCATCCAGATAATCATAGTAATCATTAATCAAGTTCGCGCCGAGTTGCAAGAAGATCACAGCCACCAGGGCCAGCACGAAGCGCTGGAAATGAAAGTCACCGCGTGGTAGTTTAGGAGTAATCGTCGGCAGCCACGCGAGGGCGCTGCCAAGCAACAGAGGTAGAATAGCGAATGATAGATACGTTGGACGAATCCCATCCCACCAGATCTGAGTCCATTCACCTAGACTACGATGATACTCAGATGGCTGAGCAACCAACGGCTCAGGCACGGTGGTCGTTTGAGTCGCGCCCACCGGACGCACCAGTACCTCGGGCTGGAGCGTGCTCAGAGCTCGAAGCGAATCGAGCGGGATTGTGGGAACCTCTTCTGCCTGTACAGATTCTGCGGCAATCACTTGAGAAGAGGCAGGAGCTTTTACTTTAGCGACGGCAGTACTCTTCGCCTTCGTTGTTTCCTGATCGTTCATACGCTCTCCTCCCGGCGTAAAGATACTTTATCATGCGATAACAGAAAAAATGTATCTAAAAATAATAGATTTTCCTTCCCTGGCCATAAACCCTTCAGGACTCTCCCCATTCACACCGCTTGAGGCGACGCTTCAAAAGGAGAGAGGGATTTTGCGAGGAGATCTCGCACTCCGGCAGAGAAAATAGCTGTTCCTCTGCCGGAGTTTTACCCTCGGTATGCTGCATTGAACACAAGGTCGGCATACTGCATAAAGTTGGATACTTCCAATTCCAGTATACAGGATAATATGAAATCGAAACAACCAACCTGACACATCTTGTCAGGACTCTTTTCTGCTCTTTTGCTCTTCTCGCAGAGAAGAAAGAAAAAAACTTTTTCGGGGATATGTGTGCCGATCTTGACGTTACCCCGAACTCTCCTTCTTATTGTTGCGACAGGAGTTGCTGTAAAGCTAACAGCGAATGTTGTAGCTGGGCCTGCCCAACGGCGACAGTCAGGTCACCTCGCGTTTTTTCAAGAATACCACGAGCTGCATCGGTCGTTCGACGCAACCCACCCGTAATGGCGTCGGGAAAATCGACGGTGGTAAGCAAGGCATAGATATCATCCATCTGCTTGAGGTACATTTCACTATCTTCCACATTGTCGCGCCGCAATTGATCTAACACATAGCGCCGCAATTCTCCCACAGCTTCACCCAGACCGTTGAGGTATGGAGGCCAGTCGATGCCGAGCGCTGAAGCTAGTGGCAGCGGCTCACGACGGGCCAACGACATAAAAGTTGCCGCCTCGGCAAACTCTTTCTGCGCATCCTGCACAAAGCCAGCGTAGAAAACATCTGGTTGTGCACGTAAGTCATCACTCATTTCGGACAGCAACCTGGCCGCCTCTTTTAAAAGGTTCTCTGCAACTTGAAATTCATGACGATGAATGGCTCGAATACTATTCGCACAATATCGAATAGCAGAGCGCGATTTGGGAAGCGCCCGCTCGCGGGCGGCATTTTTTTGTTCCAGGTAACTGATAGCCTGCTGTCCCACAAGGTCAAGATTGCTGGTCATGGTTTCTTCCCTTTCTCAACGTGTAACAAGTGTACCATAGTCTTATATTCTGTCAATGGTGCAGTATTCACTAACCATGGTTTCTCAAAAGTCTTTTCTCAAGCTCTGGCCCCTCCCCATCCGGGTTATTTTTGATAGTTTTGTGGGTGTTGCGCGATGCGCAACACCCACAAAACTATCTTTTTCTCTTTTCTGACGACTGTGCCGCCATCTTTTTAGGAGAAGTGGATGAGTTTGCAGGTGTTGCGCGATGCGCAACACCTGCAAACTCATCCACTTCTCCTTTTTTAGATAGACAAAGCTAAATCAGGCGCTTGACCTCGATCTCAGAGGGAAATGTCATTCCGTCGAGATCGCCAGACCAGAAAAGCTGCTTCATCATCTCAGAGACGGCGTAGAGCAGATGTTGCAAAGCGGCTTCACGTCCCCGCTCGAAGGACGAGCTGCCACTATAGGAACTCACACCAGCGAACCATGGATTGATCGGCAGTTGGGTACTCATCTGTACCTGATACACTTCCATCTTTAGCGGGCCGTTATCAATAGGCACAATGATCCTCAATTGTGGAACCTGCTCAATCACATCAAGCCGATAGAAAACGCCATAGTGATCGCGCGAAGATTGGAAAACGGAGACCTCAGGTACGGAATCCTCCTGAGGACGTTTATCTGCTGGTTGCTCCATTTCTACTCCTAAATCCGCTAATAATTTGCCAATTTGCTCATTTACGTTCATGATACCCTCTCTGCGTTCTCTGAAAATTTTTTCTGTTCACTGTATATCTGCTGGTAACAAGCTATTCTCTGGTGCATTCGCAAAAGCGGAAAAACAGAGTTTCTCAAAAATCTTTTCTCCCCACCTACCCACCCTGAAAGTGAGAAGAAGAGGAATCATCTTGCTTCTTCTGCGGCTTGCAAAGCCGCCCCCTTACAGGACTCTGTTGCCGAATGCGATTCGTGGGTTGAATGGCCCCACCCACATGCTTTTTTGAGAGATGTCGGGCAAGGCGTTGCACGCCTTGCCCGACATCTCTCTGCTCTTTTTCTTCTCTGTCGCTTGTGGCAACAGAGGGAGGAGCGAGAAAAAGCTATAACTGTGAGAAAGCCGCCCCTCCCCTAAAAGAAAGAAGAAAAGGATGCGTTTGCCAAAATGAGGGATGACTCGTGGATAGAAAAAAGGGAGGGCAAAACGCTGAGAAAGTTTTGTATGGTACAATACGAAAAGTAGCATTAACCGCGAGAGGAATAATCCATGAAAAATCGCCTTGTCTACTCAACTGAGACCGGGCGTGTCACCACCTGTCCCACATGTGGGCAGCCCTACAAGCAGTGTAGTTGTGAGCAGGTAGGGTCGGCAAAACGAAAAAGCGATGGCATCGTGCGTGTGATGCGTGATCGCAAAGGGCGCGGTGGCAAAACGGTTACAGTGATTGATGGTCTATCAGGCAACGAACCGGAGCTGGCAGCCATAGCCCAGCAGCTAAAAAAGCTCTGTGGCTCTGGCGGCACGATCAAGGACAGTCTTATCGAAATTCAGGGTGATCATTGCGATAAAATTATCACAAAACTGACTGCCCTTGGTTATAAGGTCAAACGTGCTGGTGGCTAACCTGACAAAAACCAGCGAGAACGTTTTTCTGCCTGGTCCGCTCAGAACCACATTGCATTCTACTCTATGCAGCAACGTGCTCAGATTAGCAGATAATCGGCACGCTGCATTTGATTACACATTTGAAAGGTAGTATCTAAACGGTGTCTACAAGTCTCAAAGTGGTGAGTAGCTATCGTTTTACTCCCACTTCACAGCAATTATTACGCGACGCAGCGGAAATGGAGATTTTCTGTACCGCCAATCAGGAAGAACTGCTTGCTCAGTTACCGCAAGCGGAGATTTTCTGCTCTTTTTCCATCCCGGATAATTGGCAGACGCTCGCTCCCCATTTGCGTTGGTTTCAGTTTGCAGGAGCTGGGATCGACGGTTTGCGCTTCAGTGGTCTTCTCGAAAAACAGAGCAAGGTCCTGGTAACGACAGCGACTGGAGTTCATTCTCAACCTATAGGCGAGTACGTTTTTGGCAGCATGCTGATGTTCAATTGGAACTGGCCTCAGATGGTGCGTTTACAAGATAGTCATGTCTGGGCAAAAAGCGCCGGATGGTACAATCTGGGTGGACGCGAACTGGCAGGCCAGACCCTTGGTGTCATTGGCATGGGTAGAATTGGGCGCAAGATCGCTCAGTTGGGACACGCATTTGGGATGCGCGTTCTGGGTATGCGACGCTCATTTGCCAGTGGAGAGGCAAGTCTGAGCGACAACGATCTCGATCAGAGCTACCCCCCTGCACAGTTGCACGAGTTGCTAAAGCAGTCGGACTATATAGTGCTCGCAGTTCCCTTGACAGCCGAGACTGAACATCTGATTGGAGAGGCAGAACTCAAAGTGATGAAGTCCAGTGCCTATCTCATCAATATAGCACGTGGGCGTGTGATCGATCAGCGAGCTTTGATTCGAGCGCTACGCGAGGGCTGGATAGGTGGGGCGGGACTGGATGTTGTTGAATTCGAGCCTCTACCTTCCGAGAGTCCTCTTTACAGTCTCCCCAATGTGATTTTAACTCCGCATATTTCGGGCATCAGTATCTACTATGAGCAACGCCTGGCAGAGCTATTTGCCGAGAACCTCCGGCGTTACCGTAAAGGAGAGCCGCTTCAAAACCGCTTTGATCCAGAACGTGGATACTAACCAGTAGAAAGGAAAGAAGGAAGAAGCATCCATGAGTTTGATAGAATTAGGAAAAGCAGAATTTTTTGAGGCAGAAGCTGTTGGTCAGCCTGGGCAGCGCCGTTTCCGCCTGATTACACGTACTCGTTCCCACACTGCCATTCTGTGGGCAGAGAAGGAGCAGTTGCTCAGCCTTTCACTGGTCATCGACCAAATGCTAGCGCAGGTTTCTGAAGGTCGTATTTTGCGTACCGAAGCACATGCTGGCGGTTTGCCAACACAGGAGAGCAATAGAGCCAATTTTCCCGCCGATCCTGACTACGAGATGCAAGTGGGCCAGTTGCAGCTAGGCACCGAGGGCAATCCAGAGACCTTTAACCTGACAATTGTGCCCCTCAATATTCTCGAAGACAAAGATGGTGAACCACAGTTCTATCTCGATACTGATAATCCTCTGTCACTCTTCTTTACCATCGACCAGGCCCAAAAACTCACCAGTAGGATTACCGCTCTGGTACAAAGCGGTCGGCCAGTATGTCCCCTCTGCCATACGCCGCTCGATGGCGGTCCTCATGCCTGTATCAAACAAAACGGACACAGAGAGGTTATATAGGAGCTGACGGAGACTGAAGAGAGGGTTGGAGAGGGAAGAGATAGACAAGCCCAGAACACCTTTGCCCGGAAGCTTTTATTATACCAGGCAAAGGTGTCCCGAAAAGGAGACTACAGGCGGTAATGCCAGCACCTAATCGACGCAGAGATATATGTTGGCTTTTTGCAGGTAGTGCTCCTCATTGGCTTCGATCATGAGTTTATGAAGAACAATCACATCGGCATCGGGTAAGCGCTCAACTGGCTGCACACACAAACGCATGACTGCGTTGCCATTCTCAATCACCTGGACAAATCCTCCCCTCGCACGCGGGACACGATAGATCCGTCCGGCAGCACTGGGACTGGGTATCTCCAGATACCCATGCCAGAGTAATTGACGGCATTGCTCAGGGGTGAGCATATCCTTTAGCAGGCTCACAGCCCGCCGCTCAGCACGCGACCATCCTTTGAGATATGGTTGCAAAATGATCCATACCACCAGAGCAATCGTGAGCGCAATGACAAGCCAACCCAGGGTTGTTGTAATTACCTGAGCATTCCCAGTCATCCGCCAACGACTCGCGGAACCAGAACTATTTGTTCAGCCGTCTGGTCGAATTGTTCAATACGTTCTGATGGTTGTCCTGGACTAATACGAAAAGCAGTCGCGCCTTTCGCTCGCTCTTGCGCAAAAATACGCTCTGCTTCTCGCACAGCAGCGATAGCTTCGACATCTCCTACTGAGACTTTCTGCTTATCCCAGGTCACTCGATCGTCACCTCGCCGTGACATCACCCGTAACATACCCACAGTCATTCCTCCTTCGTAGTCGTAGACGGTCGCCCCTGAAGGCGACATACATCTTCCATGCGTCGAATTCTGTAAAGTTACAGGCCTCTTGACATGAATACCATTCAGATATCTCTGCGTCACATAATACAAAGAAGCGGGTCTTCTCCTTGCGGGTTCGACCCCTACGAGGATTGCTTCACCTGCCAGGGCGTGTCGTTCGGCAGCTCTATTTGCCAGGCCCTCTACATCTATTGTACGTTGACATGCTATACCACGTCAATGGTTGGTGATTTTTGCCCCAAAAAGTTGGGGCACAGCCCTGGAAATAGATGTCATCTCTCATTTTTCTGGCAGCTTGCAAAGCCAGACCACCCCTCCCCAAGAAAAGAGAAAGAAGTATTGAGCTTTTGTGTGTCAAAGCCACACAAAAGCTCAATACTTCTTAACGTTAAAGGGAGGCTCAGTTGGCCTGCTGCAACTTTGCGCCACAGTCGGGACAAAAACGCGTGGTGGGCGAAATCTGGGAAGCGCATTGAGGACAGAAAAGATCCGGCATCGGCAATTTCGTACCACAATCCTCGCAAAATTTTCCTGGAGGTCCCATATGCCTACAATTAGGACACATGACTGTTCTTGGATAACCCCCTCCCACTGCCTGGCTGGGAGCCTGCTGACCCGGCATATGCATCATGGAAGGATCTACGGCAGAAGGCACAGAGTTGATGTCGAACTGCGGAGCTTGATAACCGGCCTCTATCTGCTGCCGTTGCGCATCTCTATTTAACCCATGTTTAAACGAGGCCCCATCGGCCTGGAGGTCCGGAGCACAATTGGTGCAGAGATTGAGCCTGCTATTGAAACAGCGTAAGCAAACTGTGCGATGACACTTCGGACAAAGATGAAACTCGTGCGAAATCTCACTCCAGGATTTCTGAAGCGCCCCGGCCTGCTCCTGGTGCCATTTGGAACCGTAGATCTGCTCACCAGCTTCAGCGGCTCGCCCCAAGAACCCTCCCAACATACCAACACCAATATCCATAATTGCTGTGCTTGTACTGACCTTTGAGCGAATAGGGGTCGTATCGGTGGACCAGGAGCAGCTCTGACAGGTAAAGCGAAAGGCAAAATATCCCTGTGATTGATTACTGATATCCTGGTAAATTGCGGGAACAACATAATTTCCTGCCATTGAAAAACGCTCCTTTGTACACATGTACAACTAGATTATTGGGTAGCTCTGGCTGTGACAACCGCAATAGCAGCGGTGCCAGGTCCAGTGTGGGTCCCAAGTGCAGCACTGAGATTATAAACAGGTATAGCTTTAGGATAGACATTTTTCAACGCATCGCCCAATTGTTGCCCAACTTCGCTGTTTGACTGAGCAATTGAAAGGTGCTCAATCTCGCCCATTTCAGATAGCAACTGTGCTACCCTCGCATATGCTTTGGTACGAGTTCGTGGACGTTCCACAGGGATGACTTCTCCATCCTTAAGCGAAATTATCGGTTTAAGGCTGAGCATATTTCCCAGCATAGAACTTGCAGATCCAATCCGTCCTCCACGTCTCACATATTCCAATGTGTCCAGCACTGCCAGAATTTGCGAACGCGACTGAATATCTTCAACACGCGCTTTTATCTCTAACAAACCTTTGCCCGCATTTGCCATTTCTGCGCTAACCTGAATTGCATAGTTCATACCAATGCTGATACTGAGCGTATCAATAATCTCAATCGGTACTCCCCGTGAACTCTCAGATAAAGCATCGCGCCCTGTGCAGGCAGCTTGATAGGTACCGCTGAGTTTTGAAGAAAGGTGGATTGAGAGAATACCTTCGGCTCCCTCTTCAATCAGACGTCGAAAAACTTCCTCGAAGGCCCCCGGTGCGGGCTGGGAAGTCTTTGGCAGATTTTTGCTGGCAGCCAGTTTTTCATAAAAACTGGCATTGTCTAACTCTACTCCATCCAGATAAGCATCCTCTTCAAAGAAAACGGTCAGCGGTACGACGGTGATATCCAATTTCTTCACCACCTCCGCTGATAGGTCAGAGGTACTGTCAGTAACTATACGAACAACCATTAAATACTCTCTCTTCTACCCGGACAAAAGACACGAAGGATGCCTATCCTTCGCTCCCTCTGCCACAGATGACGTGACCGCGATGTCATTCTCCTTCTGGAAGACGTTTAACAGCAAACATTTTATCGGATGAATATGCTGTGCAGTTACTCGGCTGAGATAATGTAGTCGTAATGAGGTTGTCCACCATCCACAACCTCAATCTCAATCTGTGGATAGTGATTCTTGATGCGTCGGGCAGTTTCTTCGGCCAACTGTTGAGTGATTCCTTCCCCAAAGTAGAGCGTCACAACCTCTAACAACTCTATATGCATACGTGTCAAAGTCTCGTCGAGTGTATGGTCCCTATCTTGACCCGCGATGGCCAGGTTTCCATTGACGATCCCGATACAATCTCCCTCACGCACTCGCACTCCGCCTAGCTGCGCTGAGCGCACGGCGGTGGTGATCTCCGCTGTCTGAATGCTCTGAGCAGCCTCTGTCATAACCTGAACATTGGTCTTAAAATCGGCAGAGAAATTGATACCAATCAGTGCCGCAATCCCCTGGGGCATGGTATCTGTGGGAATGACCGAAATCTCTTTCTCGGTAAGATCTAGCACCTGACGTGCACTCAAAATAACGTTGCTGTTGTTAGGTAAAATAATCACTTTCTTCGAAGGTACTGAGTTAACAGCCTCCAGCAGTTCTTCAATGCTGGGATTCATGGTCTGTCCCCCTGAAACGATGGCGTTAACTCCCAGACCCTTGAAGACCTCCACAAAGCCTTCGCCGGATACAACTGCTACCGTGGCCAGGGTCAATTCTTTCTGCTCGCTAACCGCGTTCTTTGTATCCTGGGAATGCTCTATTGCACTCTCGGCTGCATAGCTCAGACTTTGCTCCTGTAAGTTCTCGATATTAATGTCGAGGAGACTACCAAGACTCACGCCATAGTCGAGGATCTTACCTGGTGTCTCTGTATGCGTATGGACTTTGAGCATACGCTCATCGCCTGCAACAACCGTTGACACCCCTCCCATATCGACAATGGTCTGGCGAATGTTCTCAACATCCAGATGCTCTCCTCGCAGCAGAAAAACGACTTCATAGCCAAATTCCTCCTCTACACTGACAATCCCCTTCTTAAGCTGAACCAGCGCACCGTCATGATCCTGCAATATCGGTGAAACTAGCAACTCGCTTTCACTCTTATCGCCACGCGTGTAGTGCCAGACGCCCTCCAAAAGTGTGCAGAAGCCCTGTCCACCTGAATCGACGACTCCCGCCTGCTTGAGCGTCGGAAGCAATTCAGGAGTACGAGCCACCGATGCACGAGCAGCAGTAACCATTTCTTGTAACAGGCGAACCAGATCATCGCCACGTTCCGCGCTGACTTTCGCGGCCTCTGCGGTCTCGCGCACCACAGTCAGGATAGTTCCCTCAACTGGCTTAATTACTGCGCGATATGCCAGACGCTGCGCCTGCTGCATGGCTTCAGCCAGTTCAGGAGCAGTAAAAGTTGTTTTTTTATCCAGTCCCTGCGCCAGACCGCGTAACACTTGTGAAAGAATCACACCTGAATTGCCACGCGCCCCAAGGAGAGCCCCATGGGCAACTTTACTTGAAATGGTGCCAGCAGAGGTATCCTCGCTGTTCTCAATCCCCTTGATCGCCGCCTGCATTGTCTTCAACATGTTTGAGCCTGTATCCCCATCAGGGACAGGAAAAACATTGAGGGCATTTATCTGATCGCGATGTTCCGCCAGATTAGCAGTCCCCGCCAACAGGGCCTTTTTTAGATCCTGTCCATCAAAAAAACTGATGCGCCGCAATGGACGTGGTAGGGGACGCGATTTTCGATCCTGCATGGTAGCTCCAAAGGATACCCTTGCCTCGGTCTGGTATCCTGTTCTATGTTTTTGCTTGTTCTGTTATGTCTCCAAGACCCTGAACATTGACATTTACCTGGAAGACCGGCATACCAAGCATTTTTTCAACTGAAAACTTTACGCTGCTCATGATGTTATGAGCGATGGCAGAAATGCTCAGGCCATATTCCAAGACAACGTATACCTCGATGATAATCTGTTCGTTAATCACATGTACTCGCACGCCCTGATTCGCTCGCTCTGGTGCCAATAGTACTGCTTGCCCATTGCGTAAACGCGGGGCACCAATTCCAACTACTCCATAACATTCGCTAATCGCACGTACGGCAATACTGTGAATAGCGTTTGGAAGTACTTCTATCTTACCTCGCGAACTCGAAACCTGGGACGGAATGGCAACTGTTTTCGACATAAGCGAATTCTCTTTCGTAGCTCTTGCCCTGATTCTTGAAACATGCTATACTGCTCAAGACGTGCTCGCTCTGGTCTCCCTATAGGTTTTAGGTGTTGCCCGGCGATGGCTTTTCTTCTAAGATAGTTAGTATCTGAGATAGAAAACAGATTGAAAAAAACATATCACAGTACCCTCTGCTAGTCAAGAGAGGATGTGGGTAAGAACCAGGGCTTCTCAAAAAGTCCCAGGTACAATTGCTCTCCCAACCCCGGAGAAAAAGATGGTGTTGGAGGTGTTGCGTATTGCGCAATACCTCCAACACCATCAAAAAGAATTGGAGCGGTGAAGCCAGAGCCTGGCAAAAGACTTTTGAAAAACTCTGTAGGAAAAACCTCTGAAAGGAACATTTATATGTCTGGTCGTTGTGAAGTATGTGAGCGCAAGCCAATGCACGGGAACAATGTGAGCTTCTCGCAGCGCCGCACACGCCGCCGCTTTGTGCTGAATGTGCACCATCGTCGCGTCGAAATTAACGGTGTTGTACGCACCCTCAACATCTGTACCCGCTGCCTGCGCACAATGAGCAAACTGCCAAAAACACGCTAAAAAGCTCAAAAGAAAGAGCGCACAGAAGGAGTTTTCTCTAAAAACTCTCCCCTGTGCGCTCTTTCTTTATTTTTGCTTTATTTTTGTGATTCTGGCTCCGCCACCGGGTTATTCTTTGTGAAATGCGTTCGTAACTGTCCACAGGCGGCTGCAATATCATCGCCCCGCTCAGCACGCACACTGTTGCTGACTCCGTGCTCACGCAGGATGGCGCGGAAGGTCCGAATGGCTTCTCCATTGGGAGGCCGATAGGCGGCAGAAGTGACATTGACGGGAATACAATTGACGTGGGCAAACTGGTGCAATGGCCTCAAGAGGTCTCCCAGCAGATGAGCATACTCAGGGGTATCATTGACCCCGGCCAGCAGAACATACTCAAAAGTCACCTGACGGTGTGTGGCAGCTATATAATCCCGGCAGGCCGCGAGCAGTTCCCGCAAGGGATACTTACGGTTCACCGGCATGGTCGAACTGCGCAGCTCATCGGTAGGTGCATGCAGTGAGATCGCCAGATTTACCTGGAGTGGTTCCTCGCTCAGCTTGCGAATAGCTGGCACGAGTCCCACCGTTGAAACGGTCATATGGCGTGCGCCCAGTTGAAAACCCTCTGGACTGTTGAGAATACGCAGAGCCTGAAGGACGTTGGTGTAATTATGCAATGGTTCACCCATGCCCATCAGAACTATGTTTGTAATATGATCGATTGGTTTACTACCAGGCAGACCTCGCGCAGCCCAGGGTCCACTGCGCAACTCACGGGCAAAGTAGAGCACCTGAGCCACGATCTCACTGGCCGTCAGGTGACGATCAAAGCCCATCTGACCCGTCGCGCAGAAGGTGCATCCATAAGCACAACCCGCCTGCGAGGAGACGCAGACAGTGGCTCGCTCGCTGCTCTCCCCCAGGGGCGGATAGAGCATGAGCACTGACTCGATTAATTTGCCATCATCTAACTCTAATAGTATCTTACGCGTGCGATCGTCCTTTGAGTGCTGTTCGCTGCGCACCACAAGTGGACCTATACAGGCTTCCTGGACCAGCCGCTCTCGTAGCGCACGCGGCAGGTTGGTCATAGAGTCAAAGTCTGTGACCAGTTGTAGAAAGAGCCAGCTATAGATCTGTTTCGCTCGAAATGGGGCCTCGCCACGCTCAACCAGCCACTCTCGCAACTGGGGCAGGGTCAGACCGAGCAGGTCTGTCTTTCCCATGTTTGTTCGCGTCTCTTTTTTCTGGGATATTGGTACTGTGGACATGCCCGCATTATATCACTTTTCCCCAAAAAATACATACCCTTCGGTCTTCTTCTGGCGGCTGCTCCGCCGCTATTCAATATGAGTCATCCCTCATTTGATACCGTTGGCGAACTCCTTTTTCAAGCCCGCCTTGAAGGAGGGATCGTGCTCGCTCTCTGCTCGGCAGAAGGGTTCGCCAACGGTATCTCATTTTGGCAAAATGAGCAAATGCCTTTCTCGGGCGGCTGCGCCGCCCTATTTTTATGAGTCATCACGAGTAACTACTCAGGTGCCCTCTGCTTGCCGCCTGCGGCGGCGAATAAAAAAAGGGATGGCGAGCAAAACGGGCGGGGTACCCCGCCCGTTTTGCTCGCCATCCCTTTTTCCTCTGTGGGGCGGGGCGGTTTCAGCAGGGCACCTGAGTAGTTACCATCCCTCATTTTTGTACAATGAGCAAACGCTCTTGCTGGCGGCTGCGCCGCCAGCTTTTCAAGGAGAAATGGCTGATTTTGGCAGCAGCAAAGCTGCTGCCAAAATCAGCCATTTCTCTTTTTCTCGGGGGAGGGGCGGCTTTACAAGCCGCAGAAAAGTAAGGGATGACTCACATCTTTTGGGGGAGAGGCAGCTTTGCAAATCATAGACATGCAGATAAGCAAAAAGAGGTGCAAGGTACTCCCTGCGAT
>DAOTTL010000363.1:0-13431 GCA_034438135.1 Ktedonobacteraceae bacterium
CTATCATTTAAGTACCTCATAAAGAAACAGAATACTATATCATTAAGTACTATACAGGAGAAAGCTCTGAAAAAAGCCCTGAAATTGTTAAGAAACTTTAAAAGATTCAGAAATGGTTGCCACAAACCGTTGAGGTCGATTATATTGGAGACTTTTGATGATTATTGTTTTGTTTTCTTTTCTTTATGAGAGAAGGGCACGGGCAATGACAATCCGCTGAATCTGGTTAGTTCCTTCAAAAATCTGCGATACTTTGATGTCGCGCATATACCTCTCGACAGGATAATCGTTTACATAACCTGCGCCTCCCAGGATCTGAACGGCATTGGTGGTAACTTCCATAGCCATGTCTGTAGCAAAACACTTGGCCATAGAGGCATACATGCCAGCACTCTGACCATGATCGAGTTTATAAGCGGCTTCGTAGACGAGAAGGCGAGCGGCCTCGATCTTCATGGCCATGTCTGCGAGCATAAATTGGATGGCCTGAAAAGTGTCAATGGACTGACCAAATTGTTCGCGTTCGTGGGCGTAGTGTTTAGCGGTCTCAAATGCAGCCTGTGCGACACCTACGGCGATAGCACCGATGTTGATGCGTCCACCGTCAAGTGAAGAGAGGGCGATTTTCAGACCCTGACCCTCGGTTCCCAATCTCTGGTCAACAGGGATAGCGCAATCTGTGAAAATGAGTTCGCGCGTGGGAGAGGAGTGCAGGCCCATTTTGCGCTCTGTTTTGCCGAAAGTAAAGCCATGGCTATTCTTCTCAATGATAAAGCAACTGACGCCTGCTCGTCCCTCGGTAGTACGAGCCATGACAAGATAGAGGTCGGCCTCTCCACCATTGGTAACCCATGTTTTGGTGCCATTGAGGATATACTGGTTATCGCGCAACTTGGCCTGACATTGGATGCTAGAGGCATCGGAACCCGCTCCGGCTTCGCTCAGTGAGAACGCTCCTAGCATTTCGCCTGAGGCCAGAGGATGTACCCAGCGATGGAGCTGCTCTTCATCTCCAAAGTGGGCGATGCTACCCGTCACCATGTTATGAACGGAGAGACCTACGGCTGTTGCCATATCCCCCCTGGCCAGCTCTTCGTATACTAGAACACCTGAGAAACGGCTCATAATGTTGCCGCCATGTGTTTCAGGCACCGTTATACCCATCAAACCCAACTCTCCCATCTGCCTATAGACCTGACGTGGGAAATGGTACTGTTCATCCCACTCTCCGGCATAGGGTACAAGCTGTTCCTGGGCAAAGCGTCGAGCTGTTTCGCGAATAATTGATTGCTCCTCTTCGAGGTCAAAGTTCACTGTTTACTCCCTCTGAAAACTAAGCAGGCCTGATATGCTAAGCATAGCAGGAAGCTTCTACACAAATCAAGCCTTTTACAAAGCTTTAGCTTTCTCACTTCTCCCTCTGCCGCCTGTGGTGACAGAGAAAAAAAAGACCAAATGGCATATTTTGTGGGGCGAACGCTCCACAAAATATGCCATTTGGTAACTAATCAGGTGCCCTTTGTTCGCATTTGGTAACTAATCAGGTGCTCTTTGTTCGCCGCCTGCGGCGGCGAACAAAGGGCACCTGATTAGTTAGGCCTCGCCTTTATGGCGCTCGCCAGACACAGACTCTGCGATCGGAACCGCCAGAGAGGATAAGTTGTCCATCGGGAGACCAGGCTGTGGCCAGAATTTTATCGGCATGTGCTTTGTAGTAGGCAAGATTCCCACCGGTTAAGGCATCCCAAATATTGAGCAATTCTGAGAAGCCACCTGAGGCTATGCGTCGGCTGTCAGGTGCCCAGCAGACTGAGCAAACCGGGCTGGTGTGCTTACGATAGACACCAACCAGTTGCTCGCTCCGAACGTCCCAGACATGGATGGTAGTGTCGTTGCCACCATACGCAAGATATGCCCCATCGGGCGACCAGGAGACTGTATTGACCTGAGAATGATGCTGAAAGACGCGGACGTTGTTCTGTCTATGACTACCCAGGTGCCAGATGAGAACCCTCTGGTCAAAGGCAGCCGCGATATGGGCACTATCCTGGGACCAGGAGACTGAGAGAAAATTCTGAAAGCGCCGTTTCAGTCTGGCCATGATCGTATTTGTGCTTGTATCCCAGACCGTAATGGCTCCATTCCCCGCCACGGTCAGATAGCGTCCGTCATGCGACCAGGCCAGGGATTGTGAGATGTATGGATCGCCTGGATAGATGGATATGGTTTTACCTGTATAGGTTTCCCAGATCCGTATCTTGTTCTCGGAACAGACTGATGCTATGCGCATGTTGAGCGGGGACCAGCTCATGTGCTTGATCTGGCCACGGTGTTCCCGATATGCGCAGATGTCGTGTCCATTCCCTGCATCCCAGACGCGGATAATGGCGTCTGTGGCCGAAGCCGCGTACTTGCTATCGGACGACCAGCCAACGGCTCGCACGACCCCATAGTGGTGGTGATGGACCAGCAGAGGGACATGCGGAAGTTGTAGTAAGGATGAGGAAGCAGCAGCACTCACCTCTGGCAATACTCTGGTTCCTGGATGTTTTTTAATCTGTTCTAAAACCTGCTTCACCTCACTGGCACTGGCTGGTCGCTTTGCCTCGTCCATATCGACCATTCTTTCGACGATCTGACGCAGAGCAGGGTCCTGTCTGAGCAGAGGGGCAAAACGAAAGGGGGAGAGCAGAGGATCGTACCCGGTGATCATTTGATGGAGAATTGTGCCAAGGCTATAGATATCAGCGCGTGGGGTTGTTTGTGCTCTGCCATACTGTTCGGGAGCTGCATAACCGGGCGAGCCAAAGGCCATGGTATCCTTCATCTGACCCGGCTTAAAGTGGCGGGCAATGCCAAAATCGATCAGAAAAAGATGCCCTTCAGCGGTCAGAATGATGTTTGAAGGCTTCAGGTCGCGAAAGATGATTGAAGGTTTGCGCGTGTGTAAGTATTCCAGGACCTCACAAAGCTGGAGAGTGATATGGAGAGCCATAGGTAGGGGCAGATACCCATCGCGTGCCCTTTCGAAATAGGTTTCCAGAGTTTCTCCATCGATGTAGTCCATGACCAGATACCAGCGACCATTCTCAGAAAAATGTTCATAGATGCGTGGCAGATGTTTGTGCATCAGACCAGCCAGCATCAGAGCCTCGCGCTTAAAGGTCTCTACACCTTCCTCAACTGCCTGTTTGTTAGCATTAAGCTGGCTCATCTCTTTGACTGCTACGAGGCGTTTCCCCAGATCTTTATCCTGAGCTTTGTAGACCGCACCAAAGCCGCCCTGACCGATTTGACTCAGGATCTCATATCGCTGTCTGAGTACGTTGCCAGCAGTAAGTTTCCCGGTCTTGCGAGAAGAGTTTTGGGAGTTTTTCTTCAGATCCTG
Organism: Ktedonobacteraceae bacterium; assembly: GCA_034438135.1. Lineage (GTDB taxonomy): Bacteria > Chloroflexota > Ktedonobacteria > Ktedonobacterales > Ktedonobacteraceae > Paraktedonobacter. The sequence goes on from DAOTTL010000363.1 coordinate 3,389, forward strand.
GCCGCAAGAGGTGCAAAAAAGGGCCTGCGTTAGATTGGCAGCGCCACAATTTATGCAAAAAACGGTCGAGGCAGCCATAGAAATTTCCTTTTACCTGGAAGTCCCCGCGATTTCTCCGGGGAATTTAGTCACGGTTGCCACACATGAATGCTGTGGTCTACACTGGCAGAGCCAATCAGCTTGCCATCGGGGGACCAGGTGACGGATGTAATGTAGCCAGTATGTCCGGCATAGGTAGTTATTGAATTGCGCGTCACAGTGTCCCAAACATGGATAAGTCTATCGTTGCCACCGGTCGCGAGATAGCGACCATCGTATGACCAGGCTACGCAGGTGATAGTAGCTGTCGGGTTGCGATGAATGAAGTACTTTCTGCCGCTAGAGCCATCCCAAATCTGCAAGGTCTTGTCCGAACTTACTGAAGCAAGACGCTGACCGAGTGGGGACCAGGCCAGGGCGTTGACGCGGCCAAAGTGTCCTCGATAAATATATCGATCGCGTGGTCGAAAGAGCCAGGAGGTAAAGAAATTGGCTTTCTGGTACTGAACGCTCCAAACGTGGACGAGCTTATCCTCTCCGCTAGAAGCGATATATTGACCATCATATGACCAGCCCAGAGTAAGGATCTTTGCACTGTGTCCCTCATATTTATAGAGAGTCTGACCGGTAATGGTATCCCAGATCAGGACTGTTTTATCTTCGCAAACGGAGGCGATGCGCTTGCCATCAGGTGACCAGGATAGGGCCAGAATGGGCTTGTTGTGCAGTGCTAGAGTAGTCTTGTTGTGCTCGCGGTAGGTCATGATCAGATTTGCGGTGAGCGGATTCCAGATCTGAATAGTCCCATCATTGCCTGCCGAAGCTACAAGGCTCCCATCCGGTGACCAGGCTACGGTGAGAACGCGATCCCAGTGTCCCTGGTAGGTCAACAGGTTCTCTCCACTAACAGTATCCCAGATACGCACAGTTTTGTCATAACTGGCTGAGGCTATTCTATCGTTACGCGCGGACCAGGCGACGGATGTAATGCGGCTGGTATGCTTTGTGCCGATAAAACGGGTGTTGCTCAGTGGCCGGAATGTCACATTGTGGTTGCTCGTGGCCGGATTTCGTTTCGGTGGCTGCACTCGTGCCAGACGATAGCCGCCCGTGCCATTTGTCCCAAAGCTCGCCGGGGCGACCGTTGTAAAGGCGAGGATCTTTTCGAGAGATTGACGAATCTGTGCTACATTGGCTGGACGCTTATTTACATCTACTTCGATCATCTGCAAAATAAGTTGTTCGAGTTCGGTATGGGACGGATGCTCAGGCAGATGCAGAGGCGCGAAGTGAAAAGGCGAGTCAGAGGGATTCAGACCAGTGAGTAGTTCGTGTAAAGTGGCTCCCAGGGCATAGATGTCGGCCCTTGGGGTTGTCTGTGCTTTGCCATACTGTTCCGGCGCGGCATACCCTGTAGAGCCGAGCGCGGATGTATCTCTCGTCTGACCAGGCTTGAAGTGACGGGCAATCCCAAAATCGATCAGGTAAATATGACCCGTCGGTGTGAGCATGATATTGGCCGGCTTGAGATCGCGAAAAATCACTGGCGGATTGCGATTGTGCAAATACTCCAGGACGTTACATAGATATATGCCGATCTCGACTGCTTTCTTTACGGACAGTTTGCCGCCAACGACTTTGAGCAGATGGTCTTCAAGGGTCTCGCCCTCGATAAAATCCATGACCAGATACCAGCGACCTCTATCAGTAAACTGTTCATAGATACGCGGCAGGTTGGGGTGAGTGAGACTGGCCAGGAGCATAGCTTCGTGTTTAAAGACATTCGTTGCCTCAATCAGTTCCTGAGGATCGAGACCTTGCTGGCTCATTTCCTTAATTGCGACCAGGCGATTGCCAAAGAGCGTATCAGAGGCTTTGTAGACAGCGCCAAAACCGCCTTTACCCAACCGCGCCAGTACACAATAGCGCTGCTTTAAAAGCTGGTTGGCGGCTAAAAGCCCGGTCTGTACTTGTCTGCTCATTGTGCTCTGTCCACGAAAGGGGTGACCGCAGAAGTAACAGAAGGTGGCTTGTATGCGGTTGGCGCTTCCACAGGCGTCGCAATAGAGAGGAGAATGTGCCATAGCTACTCCGTTATTCGTTACGCCGCTCAGCTTAACATCACCTTTTCACCTTCCATTTTATTGCCAGATCAGTCTCTTTCTCACTTTTTCACTTTCCTTTTTTGGGAAAGATAGAGCCTGCTGAAAGATGTTTCAATCATACGTCAAGAAGAGCAAACGGTCAAATACCTTGGACTCTTGTCCTAGTTTTTGCTGTTTGGCAGACTCTGTTCAGGCCAGTTTTAGAGACATGAGGACGAGTCCTTGAGGCTCCCACATTATTTTTCAGATTCCTGGCTCTGCTTTTCGCGGTAGCGACTCAACAAACCACCGGAATGTCCATCGCTGGCTCCTATGCTGACTGGAACTCTCTGCTGAGTGACACGCTCTCTATCAGAGGCAATCTCTGACGGTGAGAGCGATGAGCGCCCTGCTTGCGACGGCAACAATCTGGTTCTGCGCGGCATACCAGTACTGTTCTGGGCCAGGTGTCCATCCGTTTCTGGCATGTTCACTCCGACAGACCGTTCTGTCCTGCGTATACTACTCGCAATTGACTCCTCTGGGACGCGTGACCCCCTGAACGTTTGGAACGATGTTACCGCCGATGATCTATTTGCCAATGGCCTTTCGGATACACTTGCATGGTCTGCAAATGGAGGTTGGTCTGCCCCTACACCTATAAACGGTATTTCTGGCCTAAACATCTCGTCTGTAAACGCTTGTTGAGATGAAGCTGAAGTTGCGGATGTTCCAAATGGGACTTCGGACACCGGTTGCCTGTTTGCCAACATGTTCTTCAGGCCAGGAGTTTCGCCTGTAAATGCTTGTTGAGGCGGGGTTGACGCTGTGGATGTTGGTTGCACGACGGATGTGCTGATGAAGGAAGGAATTGGCGTTGATGGGAAGCTATCAAACGATGACGGAGCCTGCGCAGTGAAGGATGAGGATATAGGCTTAACAACGCTCATGCTTTCGGTATTGGGAGAAAAGGAGAGTCTTTCGGTTGTGCGCTTTAACTCGCTAAACGAGCTAGTATTGTTAAAAAGTGAGATTGGTTGCTGGGTCAGACCGGGTTGTCGCTCGTGAGGTTTGCCAGCCAGAAGGGTTGCCAGTTCTTTGTTTCTGGTGATACGACGCCTGACAAAAAAGATCAGGAGAGCGAGAAACAGGACTAGAACCAGGGCGACCGGTATCAGTACAATTTTGAAAGGGCTGTTCGACTGATTGGTAGTAGTTGAAGGAGTTTTCTTTAGTTGAATATGCTGCTGTGCCAATGAGGTCTGAGGAGCGGTCTGAATGGACGCGGATGTCCCGGTATAACCTGTGTTGAGCTGAGCCTGGGCAGTTGCAACAGACTGAGCATGGCGTGATGTATTCGCTGAAATTGTCGGCGTGGGCGTTGGAGTAACGATTTGTGGGGCGTCAGCGCGATAGCGAAGCATGAGAGAGGTGACCTTGCCAGCCCAGAGACCGGATGAGGATGTGCCTACATATGTATGAGCCATAGAGTAAACGGTGGTCATGCCGCGTGTGACATAGACATTTTTGATCATTGAGAACCAATAGGTAACTGCGGCGGTAAAAGAGGGATAGATGGTATAGCCATCAAAGGCCGAGGGATAACCGCTACTGCCCCGAACGCTACCTGGATTATTATCGGCGCTGCCGACACCGGCTGCACCATCGTTTGTCTCGGTCCACCAGACGCCTAGAGCGAAGGCGTCGTCGATATTCTGGGCGCGTGCGGCGTTTTCAACGGTTTGACCAACTCCGACCATGGGACTGCCCATCTGGCGTAAAATGGTATCGACATAGGAGCCTGGAAGGGTGGGAGCGCAGAGAAAACTATTGGAGATTGAACAGGTTGCGAGACTGCTGGTCGTTCTGGCATGAGTTGGTGCGGACTGCTGTGCGTGAAGCAGGAATGCCGAACCACCTCCAAGCAGGAGAACGATCAGACTTAATGCTAACAGACGCAATACTTGTTGTCGAATGATTCGTTTACTCATAATACGATCTATCTCTTTACAACTAATAAGCAGAGCAAAGATGACCCGTCAGTACCCGGCACCTCCCTTCCCGCTCCACCTCCCGCATCTACCTCCCTCACTTACCTCGCTCTGCTTTGCGCGAAGCATTCTCACACCGACTGTCACACAGCCTCACGCAATGATACATTTCCCTCTATACATGTATGGACCTACTACAAAAACGACTCCAGGCGACGATCTCTGTTCCAGGCTGATCTTCGTTCCAAAGAGAGAGATGTATGATGGTACATCTCTCTACATATTTGCATATTCTACCATGGACACGAAAGAATACACCATAAACTGGATTTCTATAGGTAGTATCTCCCACCAGTCCCGTAGTCGCCTCCACTATCACGCACCTTAAGCACTTGCGGTTGCAAGTATCCCTATGTAATCCTCTGCGGCGCAGCCGCTACATTTGGCGGGGAGATGGATGAGTTTTCAAACAACGTCGCTGTTTAAAAACTCATCCATCTCCCCGTCCTTCAAAGGTGGGGGGCGACTTTACAAGCTGCAGAAAAATCAGAAAGAAAAACATACCCCTGGAGCAACCCTCGGTTTTTCGTTGCCCGATAGCCGTACCTATGATATAGTGAAACAACTGACTTTACGCTCCTGATTTTTCTTATCCTTAATAGATAGAGGTGGTGGATCTCGTGCCCAAAAAGCAAAAAGAGACCGGCCAACCGGTCCAACTGGCTAACACTCTCAGCTTGCCCAGGCATACAAATCAACGCCTGTTCTCCGATTATTTCCTTGATAGCATTATGGCTGGCGATAGCTGGAAAAATACGCCAGAATGGCAGGCCTTGATTGCCGAAGCTACGCCGATAATGACCAGGCTCAAGGATCTCTACAAGGGTTTCTCAATTTCGGCCCCTGCGGCGAACGAACCTCAGACTGAAAATGACTGGATTCGTCCGGTCCTGAAGGAGTTGGGGCACACATTTGAGGTTCAGGTCACGCTTAAGATGCCTGGACCAACGAGCGCCCAGCATCCTGATTATATTTTTTATGCCTCCGAAGAACAACTATTGGCCAATCGAGGGCGCGAACTGGATGATCGTGCTGCGCAATATGGAGCACTGGCAGTTGGCGATGCCAAGCAATGGGATGTACCACTCGATCAGATGCGCAAGGGAGCCAGCGATTCTTTCAGCAATAAAAACCCTTCGTTTCAGATTTTTTTCTATATGTTACATAGCAAGCTGCCCTGGGGTATCCTGACCAATGGACGCAAGTGGCGCTTATATCATGAAGCAACGGCTTATAAGCTTGAGGTCTACTACGAAATTGACCTGCCAGAATTATTAGCAAGCGAGGATGTCGAGCGTTTCTTGTATTTTTATGCGTTCTTTCGTCGGGCGGCATTTCAGCCTGGCTACGCTCTATCTCTGGAGCAACTGCTGACCGCCAGTGTCAGGTCAGCCCAAAAGATCCAGGATGATCTGCGAGAACAGGTTTACGAGGCGCTCAATTGCGTTGCTCAGGGCATTCTATCTTATCCTGCAAATAAGCTTACTCCCACGCCTGAAACCTGCCAGCTCATTTATGAGCACTCGTTGATCCTCCTCTATCGCTTACTCTTTATTTTTTACGCGGAGTCGCGTGACCTGTTACCCACAGAGAATAACTCTTATAGGAGCCGCTATAGTTTACGCGTAATTGCGAATCAGATACGTGGGGCGCTGGCTGACAGGGCTGTGCTTTTACCGCATGCTGATATTATCTGGTCGCAGTTGAAAACGCTCTTCAGAGGTATTGATCTTGGAGAGGAACTGCTGGATATCAGCACTTTTAATGGCGGCTTGTTCGATCCAGAGAAACATGCCTTTCTGGAAAGATATCCCGTGGGCGATCTGAGCCTGGCTCAGGCCATTGATAAGCTGGCGAGAAGACCTGTAGATGCACAGGATTTTTCGGAGGAGTCACTGATCGATTATCGGGATCTCTCTGAACGCCATCTGGGTACTATCTATGAAGGGCTGCTGGAGTATACTCTGCATGTGGCGGACGAGCCAATGGCCGAATTGCGCTCTACAAATATGGTTGTGCCCAGGTCACAGGCACAGGAACGCGACATTGTCCGCATGTACCAGCCCGGCTCTGTCTATCTCGTTACCGATACGGGCCAGCGTAAGACGACTGGCAGCTACTATACGCCTGACTATATCGTTAAATATATGGTTGAGCAAACGATCAAGCCGGTGCTGGAAGAGACGACACAGGGCTTGCAAAACGATGAGCAGCGGATTCAGGCGGTTCTGGCTGTGAATGTGCTGGACCCGGCGATGGGTAGCGGTCACTTTCCGGTCGAGGTTGTAGAGTACATTGCCCGCTATCTGGTGGAATTGGGCGTACAGCCTGAAGGGAAAGATCCTCAGGAAGCTGATATGCTTTACTGGAAGAGGCGCGTGGCTCAGCATTGCATTTATGGGGTAGATGCGAATACGCTGGCGGTGGAACTGGCTAAGCTCTCGCTCTGGCTGGCCACTGCCGCCAAGGGCTATCCGCTGAACTTTCTGGATCACCATCTGCGACCCGGTAATGCGTTGATCGGCGCGTGGTTAGAGGAGGTTGCGACCAGCGAACATCCGCAGACAAAACTGGCTAAAAAGCATGCCTCTTCACTGCTTGATCTAGCTGAGGCGCACGCAGACGAAGATGCGGAGGTTGTGCAGTTTTCTATGCTGGAGGATCTGGAGTTTAGCCAGAATCTTAGCAGTGCATTGGATATTATGAGCAGCATTGAAGAGTCTCCCGGCAACACTATTCAGGAAGTTAAAGAGCAGGAGACCGCGTACGCCCATTTGCGTGAGTACTTTGCCAGTAAGTATCAGGATGTGATGAATCTGGGGGTCGCGCTGTTCTACGATATTAAGATTGAAAATCGACTCTGGGGCGCTTATGCCGCTTATGCGATCAAGTCGCTTGAACAACAACAAGAGACGTTGGGCGCACAGCAGTTCGCGCAGATTGTTCAGCACGCTCACGCAATGGGTCAGCTCAGGCATTTCTTTCATTGGGAGCTGGAATTTCCAGATATCTTCTTCGAGCAGGATGGTACGCCTAAGGGCGCACGTGCTGGCTTTGATGCCATTGTTGGCAATCCTCCCTATGTTCGGCAGGAGAAGTTGGGTGCCGATAAGCCTTTTTACCAGAATCACTATGATATTCATCATAACAGTGCCGATCTTTTCGTGTACTTCTTTGGGCAGGGACTGCGCCTGCTCCGCTCCGGTGGTCGCCTGGCTTATATCACGAGCAATAGCTGGCTACGCGCCAACTATGCCACGTCATTACGCCGTTTCCTCCGCCTGCACACAACGGTTGAACAGATTATCGATCTCGGCAATACCCGTGTCTTCGCGGATGCCCCGGATCTCAGTCCCGCTATCCAGCTCGTGCGCAACCAACCTCCGCCCAATGGACATCAGACCAGGGTTTCGATCTTCGCGCGTGGCGAAACGATCAGCGAATTTCGTGAAGGTCTGGCGGGACGATTTTTCAATGTCTCGCTTCACGATCAACCTGATGAGGGCTGGCAACTCAAGAGCGACTCTTCACGTCTGCTTCTAACCCATCTGATAGCGCAGGGCAAACCTCTGGGCGAGGTTGTGGGTAAACGTATGTACCGTGGTGTCTTGACAGGGCTAAACGAAGCTTTTATCATCGATAGTGCCACATGCAAACGCCTGATTCAAGCTGATCCCGCCAGTGATAAGCTGATTAAACCGCTGGTGCGCGGCGAGGATCTACGTCCCTGGTACCAGGAAAATGAGGGGCGCTGGCTGATCTGTATTCCCAGCGGTTGGACGGCAGCTACATTTCCTGAAATCAACTCACGAGATGAAGCTCTAGCCTGGGAAAAGCTGGCAGCGGCTTATCCTAAACTGGCAGCTTATCTGGAACCCTTTGCCAGTGCAGGGCGCAAACGCCAGGATAAAGGACAGTTCTGGTGGGAGCTACGAGCTTGTGATTATTACGAAGAATTCAGCAAGACAAAAATATTTTATCCTGATATAGCTAAGAAGCCACGCTTCAGTTGGGGCAGTCCTGGAAGTTATACCAGTAATACTGGTTATTTTATTCCAACAGAGTCCTATACCTTGCTCGGTCTCTTAAATTCACGAGTTAATTGGTTTGTTCTAACGCTTATTTCTCAGCCCCTGGCTGAGAGGAAAGGAGCGTTAATCTATCGCCTATTTTCTCAATATCTTGAGCGCCTCCCCATTCCTACACTTTCCGACGAGCAACGCACGCACATTGGAGATCTGGCCCAACAGCTCACCTCCAGTGCTCAGAAACGCTATCAGGTACGTAGTTCGATGGCCCACCTCATCAAAAGCGACCTGGGAGGCGGACAGAGCAAAATTACCGATAGATTGGATGAGTGGTTTCGGCTGGATTGGCAGGGTTTACGAGACGAGGTACGTAAATCATTTAAGCGCGAGATCCCGCTTAAAGAGCGAGGTGAATGGCAGACCATGTTCCGGGAAGAGCAGGAGAAAATTGAACGACTCACCGCCGAGATTGTTCAGTTAGAAGAGGAACTGAACACAGCAGTCTATACAGTGTATGGACTGAACAGGGATGAGATAGCGCTGATCGAGCAGGAGACAAAGTATCAGTACGGAGAATGGTAGAGTGAGAAACCATAGCGCGTGACTTCCACTGGTTCCAGTACAGACAAAAGCCACCACAGAGCCATCCTTCTGTGGTGGCCTGATCATTTACCCAGAGACTCACTCGTGTTCATTGACGAAAGCGGGGAAAGAGTGATTGAGCCGTTTCGGCACGAATCAGACTTTGCTCTTCTATCTGAAAACCAGGATAACTGGCGAATTCCGCCAGGCTCTGAGCAGCACCTACTTCTGGCCGTATAGGGAAATCTGTTCCGAAGAGAATATGCGAGGGACCTGTCAGCTCTTGTAATGCCTGGAAGACGGCGGGAGAGGTTGAAAGCGCCAGTTCATAGTACAGTGTGCGTAGAGACGCCATTACATCTTCCGGCGTCAGGGCCATTCCTCCCCATTCACCGGCAATACTTAGTCGATACGCGAGATAGGGAATCGTTCCGCCCGCATGAGCCAGTATCCAGCGGATATTGGAATAGCGTGCAATTTTTTCGGTATAGACAAGATTCATAACCGCTCGGGTAGTATCAAACGTGAATTCGTAGAGAGAGACATGGCGTCCAAAGAGAGGTAAGTTATCGCCAGCAGGTTCCCCTGGATGGACAAACACGACGGCAGAGCGTCTATGCAATTCGGCCAGGATCTCATCCATCCGCTCATCGCCGAGATAGATGCCCTGGTAATTACTCGGTAGAGCAAAGCCATCTCCCCCAACGTATCCAGCACATATGTCATTTCCTTCAAAGCTGCCTCTGGATCACCATAGGGAAGGTTTGCGAAAAACCCATAGTGCCGGGGGTCCTCACGACTGGTTTCCGCCAGGAAGTTATTGAACTGATGAACCTGTTCAAGAGTTCCTGACCCCGGCATGGAGAGCAGGATGCCCGTAATACCCAGACGCTCCATCGCCTCGCGATCGCTCTGCATCGTCCAGACAGGAAATTTAATCTTGCCCCCATCAGACCCTGCAAGGAAGAGAGCTCTCTGGGCAGGAGTAATCGCGTGATGATGGTCATCAATTATCGGTACTGTTTCTGACATAGTAATTTTTCCTTTCGGTTTTCCTGATGAGTCATCCCTCATTTTGAGAAAATGAGCAAACGCTTTTTCTGGCGGCTGCGCCGCCACGGCCTTGGGAGAGATGGCTGAGTTTGCTCGCAGCTTCGCTGCGAGCAAACTCAGCCATCTCTTTTTTATTTTGAGGGATTAGAAATGACCCATATTATTTTGGGAGAGGAATGGCATTGCAAGCCACCCCTCACCATTCA
>DAOTTL010000364.1:0-6909 GCA_034438135.1 Ktedonobacteraceae bacterium
TTAATGGATTCTTAAATAACTATATAATAGTATGCAGTAAAATGGTTGTATCCGTCAAGGGAAATAGGTGAATAAAATGGTGTTTTACAAACTATGGAGGTAGCATTGGTTATACATAAAAAATAAGTGTAGCTGTCAAATCTATCTGGCAGAAAATAGAAGAAATAATTGCATAAATGTTACAAAATGAAGCAGCTCAACGATTCTTCAAACAGGCTGTCTATTGAGATAAATGTTAATTGAAGCGTAAATCTGGGTCTTCCGCTGGTCTGGTGAATCCGCCCGCTTGCTGAAAAATATTGACAGGTACTGGCAGACACACGCGAAACCCTCACTGCTGCCTACAGCGAAATCGCTGAACTGCTCACACTCCCAGAAAGTCAGCAGCGCGAGATTTAAATGTCACATTGCGCACTGAGACGCGTGCCGCCTTGCCCATTAAAAGCCAGGCCAATCGCCTGAAGCAGCGAACGCAAGTGAGTTGTGAGCCTTTTTCGCTAATAGTGTACCTTGAAGATTACTTTGCTGAGCTAGTTTGTGTGATTAACTCTCTATCTTTTGATACACCAACCGTCCACTTGCTGTAATAGACGAGATAAAGGAAAGCAGATCGTTCAACTCCTCTTCTAACTCCTGTGGTGTGAAGAATAAGAGGTCAAAGTGGCAGGGAAAAGTGCTGAGCGCAGATTTGAGGAGCTTACCACGATGCAGACGAGGCAAAGCGCTGGGGGCGACAATGAGCAGGTCAATGTCGCTTCCAGCGTGAGCCGTACCTTTGGCGTAGGAGCCAAACAGATAGACACAATCAGGGTTGTGGAACGTGATGACACGCTCCACAATCCAGCAAATATCCATTTCATTTGCAATCATGAGACTTGATATCCCACAAGCAGGACGAAATCTTCCAGGTCAGCTGCGGTCAATGAACGGTAATCTGTAGCAGAGGCTTGCTTCAGCTTAAAACTCCACATGGGAGGTGTGAGGCTGTTCGATGGGGTCTTGCCCAGGTCAACTTTTGGACTGACGTTGGGATTTTCCCAATGATGAAGTCCGTCCAGAGTTGCATCGGCTCTGAGAAGCACGGTAACCGTGCCTCCTCCTGGAGGAGTGATTACAAGCGTATAGTCGCCTGCATTGCTGGCTTTTGCCAGTACATCTATGGTTACCACCTTGAGATCAAGTCCATAGGTGTAGAAAGGAAAGCGCTCGGGAGGCGTTGCCATGTTTAAAACCTGGTCGTTGTCAGTGCCGGGCTTCAGAAAACGCGCCCAGGCGGTGCCAAAATCTTGTCGCACGCTGAACATTCGATACAAGCCCTTGCGGCTTTCGGCCAGGGCGATGGCATTGAGTTGTTCCTTAACCGCGCTATTCACCGTAGCCGCAAAGACGCTACCACCGTCGCGTGCTGTATAGCGCAGGTGCAGCACAACATCGGTGATCGTTGAGTAGTCGAACTGCGGAAAAACGTTATTTAACGTCAGCCGCCAGTTTGAAATCGCTCCGGCGGCTTCAAATGGCAGATACCGTTCGTCTTCAAAATGCAGTTCAAAGAGTCCACTGTCATTTTGCGCACTACTGGTGACAATTTCACTGGTTCCACCCAGATCGTCAATGAACATGTTGGCGTTATGTGGCCCCGGGTAGCCGCCGCTTGTATCGGTGGAGACGCGGATGTGGTTATCGAGCAGCGAGAGCGTCAGGGAAACGCTGCTGTAGGGACCGAAGACACATGGGATAGTCACTGCCACCGTTTTCAGACGGCGCAGGTAATGTCCGGGGTTGTCCAGGTCGAAGAGCAGTTCAGGCAGAGAAATCAGGCAAGAACTGTTGTTGCGCAATTCCATGAGCGCGTATGGGTCGAGCTGTGCGAGCGAAACGTGCTTCGTCAATTCCAGTTCACGAACATTCTGGGTATAGTATGCGGATTCGAGGCGGTGCAGGTCGTATTGCAGTTTTTCAGCGGCGGTCAGGCCCTTGCGCAGGCTATCCCAATAGCCGAACTGGATGTAGTAGTTGTCGTCTGTCAGAGCAAGTTCACGGCGGAAGCACTGCTCGGCCTGCTTCGCCAGAGCATAGGCCAGCTGATATGCCTGGAAGTACGTTGTGCTGATCTCTCCGATCATCCAGTCGTACAGTTCCTGGTTCGTAAACTTGCTATGCAGGAAGGCGTCCACATTGTTCGCTTCCGTCACAGCGATGTTCTGGGCTGCCAATTCTTTGGTTGCCACGTTGGAGCGAATCTGCGCCGCGAGTATCTGGGCATCGATATGCACGCTTTCGTCGTTCGCCAGCGTGGACTGTAAGCCCCATTCGTCGTGGCGTTGCTGATGCAGGCCCAGGGTTGCGCTGATCTGTGCGCCGGTCAGCAGGACTGCGGCACCGATCTGCGCACCTATGGCTCCCGCCAATGCGGAGTGTCCGACATTGCTCCCACCAACCTTTGCGCTGACGTGTGGCGAACCACCCACACCTGATGCGCCGAACTGTGCATCGGGCACGGGATGCGCAACCGTCGAGGTAGTCGCCAGGGCAATACCAATGCCCTGCGGAATAAGGGACAGTCCTTGAGCGGTCAGCGCAGTTGCCTCCAGGTCATTCATCAGTGGGCGATTAGTATAGAAGGATGAGCGGTCAATGGATGCCTGTTTGCTCCTGGTAAGCGCTGTGATTTGCTGGTTTGCCTCGTCAATCTGGCGGTTACGCACATCGGCTATCGCTTGTTGGAGCTGGCTTTCGCTGCCGGAGCGAATGCGTGCCAGATTTTCGGCATCACTCTTTTCGAGCGCTTGCAACAGCTCGCCGCCCAACCCGCGCACCTGTTCGCACATCGCCAGGGCCTGGCGAACCATCGTGTTGAAGCGATAAGGTGGCACCGCCGCGTTGGTGTCGCTGAGCACGCTAGCCAGATCAAGACCGGCAGCGCGAGCGGCGATCAGCAGTCCTGGCGAGATTGGCGGAGCAAAGAGCGGCAACTGCTGGACGACGCCTTGAATGTTCATGCAGTGACGAATTTTATACAGGCGATCATCGATGGTATCCCAATAGGTGAGAAGGCTCTGGTTTGGTGGAATGCGGAAGTACAGCGTATTCAGTATGGGCAATTTCGGTGTGTTCCCTTGCGTTGGCACATTGACGCGCACCGGGTGGATAGCGTTCTCGGCTGCGACCAGTTCGTTTGAAAAGGCGTCCAGGCTGCCTGCGAGATCCGCGTATGTCTTGACGACCAGTTCGACCTGGGGAGGCACTAACTGCGGACGCGGCCCGAGCAGATCGTAGGCGAGGATGTAGAGTTGCGTTGCCTGGTTAATCGTCTCCATGGTATCCTGCTGGAAGAGTTGATCGCCCCATTTGATCAGATTATCGATATACTTCATCACAATCACGCGCTGATAGGCCACCGGGCGCAACTGTGCGATCATATCTGGATCAAAGGGGTCCTGACGCCAGACCGCGACTTCGTGCTCGGCCACCGTGTCATGCTGGTTGATGGCCTGCATCAGGGCCGTGATCTGCTCGCTGGCGTAGTCCGACGCGCTCATGTTATAGAAAGGCGCAGTCACCCAATACCGTTTTGGAGCAGGGTCGTTGGTGGCGCTGGTGGGATTGAAGATGTACTCATACCACTGTTTGGCTGCGGCGAATTGCTGGTTATTGGTCAGCGACTCGGCGATCAGGAAGGGAGCGTGGAAGAAGAGTTCCCAGTTATAGAGCGCGTATCCGGCGTCAGGATCAAAGTCAACCCCTTCCTGTGGATAGTCGCCATTGGAGAGTGGAAGCACCAGGTTCGTCGGTAGGTAATAGCTCCCAAAATTGAAAGGCGTGAGCTTGTTTACGCTTGCGGGATTGAGTTGCAGGTTGCGTGCGTACAGCGCGGGGATGCCGCCCATGTTTAACTGGCTGACAAACAGCGGAACAAACGCATGGTAGAACGGCCAGAAGCGATATTCCGCGCGGAAGAATGGATGATAGACGTAAGCCGGGGCATTGGCGGTGAAGTAGTTTCCGTTCTGATAGTAATTGGTGGGAACACAGAAATACTCCCGCATGCTGTCGCGGTAGAAGAAAGGCAGTGTCGAATCGAAGGTCGGGGTCTGGTGAGGGACAATCAGGCGGTAGTCGTCGGCTTGCGTCAGAACGGTTTCGCTGGATAGAGAGCCGTACAGGTCATACGTTGTGTTCATCTGCCCCACACGCAAGCGTGAAAGCGGCAGGAATTTTTGATCGGCGCTGGCTGGGGCGATCCACTCGCCATCGAAGTATGAGTTCAGCGGAGCTGTGAGAGATGGCTTGATCAAAGACTTGGACAGCGGCCCGATGCCTGCTGCCTGCGGCCCCACATCGCTGAGACCGCTCGTGTCAGCCATGAACGCTTCGACGCCGTTTCCAGCTCCCCCAAGCAGGAAGGCCGCAACATGTTCTTGCTGGACAGACCGGGAGAGGACCGTGCTAGAAGAAATGATGGTAACCCCACCAGCGCTGATTCCGCCAGACTCGGCGAGTACGATGGTTGCCAGGAAAACATCTATTTCGAGCAGAGTGCCGTTAAACGACGATTTCAGAGTGAGGTCGGATGCCCCGAACGGACCCTGAAATGTGAGCACCTGTGGCGCAATCTGTTTGGCCTGCCATTTGCTCTGTTTGTACTGACTCCAGGCGAGCTGTACCTCAAGATGTACATTCGGCAGTGGAGGAGAGCTTGCACTTAACTGCATAGCTGGCAGCGGCTGGTTGTTCTGATCGGGTTTGATGTTGACAATCGCCCAGAAGAGATAGTGTCTGCCATTCCAGACGAGCGGCAGGATGTGATTGCTGTTGATGTCCAGGTCCACTTTTTCCCACGCCGTCCAGCTCGAAGAATCAACCCACTGCCGCATATAGTAAATGGGCGGCACGCCCTGCGTGCGAGCGAGGACATGCAACAGATCCTGGTCGTTCTCCATATCATGGAAGGTGCCGCACACATCCAGGCGAGCCACAGCCTCAAGGTCTTCGAGGTAGTTCTC
The DNA here is from genome assembly GCA_034438135.1 of Ktedonobacteraceae bacterium. Classification (GTDB taxonomy): domain Bacteria; phylum Chloroflexota; class Ktedonobacteria; order Ktedonobacterales; family Ktedonobacteraceae; genus Paraktedonobacter. The sequence goes on from DAOTTL010000364.1 coordinate 5,004, forward strand.
CAGCGCTGTCTCTGCTGTATCGTTCGTCAGGTCACTCTGTTTCAGTTCCCGCTCGAAATCGATGAAGAAAGGTGATGTGTTGGAACGGAGGGTTGGATCAAGCCAGTTTTCGGGGAATAAGAAGACTTCGCGATTGGCCTGCCAGATCCGGTACTGACTCATCCATTGCCATTGAGACCAGTCCGGGTCTGCGATGGCATCCACGGTAACGTTCGGCTCCAGGTTCAGGAAGCAGCGTTGCACAAAGAGTTGCACGGCCGCTGTGGCCTGCACAATGCGCGAGGTCGCCATGCAGGAACCCATTTCCACGTCGATCAGGAACCAGGCGAAGACATCGTTGGGATCGAGCCAGCGAGCTGCGCCTGCGGGAGGATTCTGGGCCAGCAGGGAGGCGACCAGTGCATCGCGCTGGCGCTCGCGTAGCCCGTCGCGTAGTTGTTTGGCAAGCATGAGCCATTGGGTGAGAGGATAATTGGCTTTTACACTCTGTTTGATTGAGTCAGCCGCTTCCTCCGTAACGTCCGCGCCGATCCACGCGCTCACGTCGGCGGGAATGCCAGTGGTTGTGAGCATATGGAAGCAGGTCAGCAGCCGGGAGAGCGCTCGTTCACAAATGTAGTCATCGGGATAGACCAGCGTCAGTAAACCAGGATCGGCCAAATTGGCGGGGTCGCCGCAAAAGATTTTCAAGCTATCCATGGGCCATTGAGTGAGCGTCGTCAGGGCGGTCAGGTAGCGGGTCTTCGACAGGTACTGAGGTGGTGGCGTGCCGTCGGCGGGCAGATCGAAGGCCTCTGAAAAGCTGGGGGCAGAGTTTGGAAGGGTGTCACGCACGTGTTTGGCTGTCACCAGACGACTCCAACTGTAGAAACGACCCTGGGCGGTCGCCTTTGGGGAGGTCGGGAGCGTCGTTGGATTGATCCACCCGAGGCCGACACCCTTGTTGTGCCACCACAGGTAATCGTCGGTGCTCAGTTTCAGACTCGTGATCAGCAGGGCAGCTTTGGTCAACTGCCCATACAGGCTAAAGTATGGGAGAAAGTTTGGATCGGTATTTGAGATTGGATTAGAATCGTTGCTCAGTGTAATCGAAGGCAGATTCAGGAAGTCATTAATAGCGAACGCTGCGGGATTGTTGACCGAAGGAAACCAGTTTGTGAGCAGATCGGCGGAAATCGCAGTAGCCAGATTAAGGGCCTGTGCCAGCGACTGCACCACCAGGCCGGTCCCCAGGGTTTGCCGTTCGTAATTCAGAATGTGTTGGAGCACGTATTCATAGCGCTCTTCGCCTGCTGGCAGTGCAGCGGACCCGACCAGATGGGTCTCCGCCGCCGTGGCGTCGAGGTAAAGGCCAAGCGTCATTGTAATGAATGTATTCTGGTCGGTGGTGGAAAGTGTACCTGTGCCAGCCAGGATTGCCATAGTTGTGTCTACGTTTGCTGCCGACAGAAGTTTCGCCAGTTCTTTGCGCGTGGTCGCGCCCGTGGGATCAGTACTGAAGGTAGTTTGCGCGGCAATCTTGCTCAGGCCGTTGCGCAGGGTTAAGAGCAGCGTGCCAACCATCACCGGGTCGGGGGTAACTCCCGATGTGGCATTTGAGACATCGCGTAGCACATAATCGAGTTGCTCAACGGTCAGCCCACTACTGGCGATGGTTTGGTACGCCGCGATAAACGTTTGCAGACCTTCGGGTCTGGTGCCATCAAAGGGCGAGATGCGTTCATAAAAGGGAGCAGTATTCGTGGGAGCTTCGAGGATTGCGAGCAGGGAAATCAGATCGGTGATGGGCATGCCGAGCAGCGTGAAGAGCTGGATATTGCGATAAAGGGTTGAGAGGTTTGCCAGGGTCAGGGTGCCATCGGTGAAGGTCGCGATAGCCAGGTTCAGGTCACTGCTGCTGATTTGG
>DAOTTL010000365.1:0-3707 GCA_034438135.1 Ktedonobacteraceae bacterium
CTGAAACAGTAGAGCTACCTCCCTGCCCTTATTTAAGGGATGAGTGGCTGTCCGCCACCCGAGGGAGAAATGATGGGATCAGGAACGGGTGGCACAGAGAGGCCGCTCTGCTGTGGCTCTTCGCCTCTGAGCATATAACTTGGATATCCTCCACCGATCAGTCCATTGTAGGTGTTGACTGGCTGCTGAATGACGCCTTCGGGGACGGTGAAGTGGCGATTTGTGTAGTGTAGATCGAGTGGGGGACAGGGAATCTGATCGATGTCCGTATTACATTTGCCGCTGGCATATTCAATAATACTATGCCAGATAGGAGCAGCCCCTGTAACGCCAATTGTGTTAACCATGGGATTAGAATCGGCATTGCCAGCCCAGACGCCTACAACAAGGTTGGGTGTATAGCCAATGGTCCAGTTATCGACAAAGCTGTCGGTGGTACCGGTTTTCGCGGCCACGTCGGGATGAGTGCCATCGGGTAGAGTCCAATCCCACATTGAGAGATCATGGTCTTCGCCAAACTCCAGTCCGCGTAACTCTTCGTTATCTATAAGCGAGGTCACCAGGAAAGAGACCTGACGGCTGAGGACAGAAATTCCGTCTGGATGATTGGGATCATGGTGATAGAGGTGATGTCCATAGTTATCCCAGATATCCAGAATATTTTGCGGCGGTATGCGTACACCCTGGTTATCAAAGGTCTGATAGGCCCCGACCATTTGGAGCAAGGGAACAGCATCGGTACCCAGAGCCATAGAGGGAACCAGACCAGTCTGAGGATCGATGGTTGTGATGCCCAGACGCGTGGCCATAGTGTACACATTTTTCAGTCCGGCAAAGAAAGAGGCTTTCACTGCGGGAACATTAAAAGAGTTCGCGATAGAGAGAGCAATGTTTGAATTGAGGTTGTGGTAGGTTGCGCCATAATCGGTTGGACTATATGTGTCCTCTGTAATTGGTGTATCTACTGCGTTCCCCTGAGGGAAGTAGGTTTTCACGTCGGGCAGCACAATGCCTGGATACCAGCCCTTTTCAAAGGCTGCGGCCATGACGATAGGCTTGAAAGAAGAGCCTGGTTGACGTGGAGCAAGGGCCATGTTGATTTGTCCACTAACCTCTTTACTCCGATCGGTCCAGTTTGCGCTCCCATCCATAGCCAGTACTTCGCCAGTTTTGGCATCCATGACTACTGCGGCGGCATCATTGACGTTATTGTTCTGGCTCAGTTTGACCACTACGCCCTGAAACTTCTGGTATTCCGGCACATTCAGGTGACGGTGGATCGCGCTCTCGACATAGGTCTGGAGGTTAAGGTCCAGGGTCGTACGGATATTGAGTCCGCTATTGTCCAGAATTTCCAGACCATTTGCGTAGTCTCCGTTGCCCAGCGAATTTGCCAGGGTCTGGATGACCCAGCGCACAAAATGAGGGGCACTATTGCCTCCCTGAAAGCCTGCAAAACGGATGTTTTTTGTGATCGCTTCAACCTGACGAACAACTGATAGAGTGATTGGGCCAGCGTTCTGCACCTGCGAGCCTAGTCCCAGGTTAATCTGCATTCCGCTGCTCTGCATCTGTGCAAGAACGTAGTCCTGACGTTGAAGGAGTAAGGAGAAGTTATCCGGGTTTGTGATCGGATCGAAGATGACGGGATTTTGGGGGATGCCGGCCAGGAGAGAGGCACGAGCCAGTCCAAGGAGAGGATCGATAGCGCAAGTCGTCTCATCAAGCGGCTTCTGGCACTTTGACAGATCGCGGTCCAGGAAGGCGATTGCAGGCGTGCATTTAAAATTGGCATCGCAACTAGGCTTCAGTCCAAAGAAGTCCTGAGAGGCTGCCTCAATGCCCTGCTCCTGAGCGCCATAGGGAGAGATGTTGAGATACATCTCCAGGATTTTCCACTTGGGGTAGTGCTGGGTCAGGCCAATAGCCAGAGCAGCTTCGGTGAATTTGCGCTGGAGACTGACCTGGCGTTCGTTGGTTAGATTTTTCACTACCTGCTGAGTGAGTGTACTGGCACCCGTCTGAACCTGCCGAGAACTAAAATCATCGATGGCTGAGCGCAGGGTGGCTGAAACATCGATGCCGTTATTGGTCCAGAATGTTTTATCCTCGGCTGCGATCTGGGCATCCTGCATCACGCCCGGAATCTCATTGTAAGAGATTGGAGTGCCTCGACCAGTTTTTTCGTTATACAGCGTATACAGTAATTTTCCGTTGCGGTCATAGAGGCGTGTAGATTGATTAATCTGCATCAGGGCCAGATCACGCACATGGGGCAACTGACTTTCGTAATAGGCGTATGAGGAGAGTGCTCCTGATGCGAGCAGAATAACGAGCAGGGCCGCAAGTACGCTGAAGATGATCATGGAGACGCGTCTGAGAGTTGGTCTATGCGCGTAGAAGCGTGTGCGACGTTTGCGTATCAGCCACGAGACCTTTTGCACATGCGAGAGCTTCCATGGTTCAGGTGACGTCGGCGGTTTAATGCCCATGGTTTGAGATCGGGGATTGAGTGCCGAGAAGCGGGGTTGAGAGGATAAAACGGGTTTGTGGACCGCATACGTTTTGTTGGACAGGCGGAACAGCAACTGAGCTGGACGACTGAGGATTTGTCTGTTTTGCTGTTCCTGCGATGAGAGAGACGAGAGCCTTTCCAGGTGTTCTGGCATACTACTGGATTGCTCATCAGTAGAGGGGCTTTGCTGAACGCCTCCTCTGGTCGCTGCATACCGCTCTGCGTTCTCTCCTGACCGGACGGAGGCTATGGTTGACGCGGACTGTCCCTGTGGCACGAACCGGATGTCTCTGATATGTGCATACTGATCTGACGTTTCCGCTTGCACCGGTTGTGATGCGGGAGCAGGTCGGGCAGCAGATGCGAGCTGACTTCCACCAGTCAGCGGAAGCCTTTCCAACCTCTCGGACTGAACAAGCTCTAAGGCTACCGTGGGTTGAGATGCTGTGGCCAGTCGTTCTTCTGTCTGTTGTTTTACGTAATTGCTGAGCAGTCCACGTCGTTTTTGTCCTGCCTGTTCCTGAGAATTATCGAGATCTTGTTGCGGTTGCAAAAAGTTATTATTCACCCAACCACCTCATATACTCCACCTATCCACTTCTTTCCTTCTTTTCCTCTATCCACCTGATAAGGACAGATTAAACGAGACAGATTAGCACAAGATAGCCGGTAGATGTTCTCACTGATATGCCCCCTCTACAAAACAGTATACTCCAGTGTCCTCAGCAAGCTAACAGCAGATGAGGCATGACTCATTTTGTGAAGATGAGCAAACATTCATTCTGGCGGCTGCGCCGCCACATCTTTTGGAGGAATGTCTGAGTTTGCTTACAGTGAAGCTGCAAGCAAACTCAGACATTCCTCCTTATTTTGGGGGAGAGGCGGCTTTCTCACAAGACTCTGTTGCCGAAAGAGCCTGCCAATCGAGACCGCCCTACTCCAAAGGAAGAACAGAGGCATTTCGGGCGCTGTGCTTTGTGCAGCGCCCGAAATGCCTCAAAAAAGAAGGGTGGGGTGGAGCCATTCGCCCGCGCATCGCCTTCGGCAGCAGAGTCTTGTAAGGGGGCGGCCTGCATAGCAGGCTGAAAGCCTTTTCTTCTGATTTTGGAAAATCATCCCTGGTAACTACTCAGGTGCCTCTGCTTGCCGCCGCAGGCGGCAAGCAGAGGCACCTGAGTAGTTACCAGGGATG
>DAOTTL010000366.1:0-11914 GCA_034438135.1 Ktedonobacteraceae bacterium
TCCTGCGCGGCTTTGGTCTGGGTCTTGTGAACACGCCACTGCAAACACTGGCCCTTTCAGTTGTCAGCAACCGGGCAATGGCAAAAGCCTCGTCGCTGGTCAATGTAACTCGCCAGGTTGCCAGTGCGATAGGTGTGGCAGGTCTGACGACCTATCTGACGCAGCAGGCAACCACACATGCACAAGAAATCGGAACTGCTATACAGCAGGGTATTCAAACACACAAACTCAGCGGGGTCGCTCAAACGTGCGTTCAGACCGCAGGTCCGACGTTAAACCAGAGTCTGGTGCGGGCCTGCGTAGTACAACACGCGACGGTTATGGGTCTGCAAAATACCTTCTGGATTGTGCTGGTACTTTGCGCCATCAGCGCCGTTGTTGCCCTGTTTGTGGGACGTGATCCTGCTGTTCAGGCTTACAAAGAGGCCAAATTACGGGGCGAGGATGTAGTTCTTGAACGCGCTCCAGCAATGAGCGAATAACTTCGGAGCATAGAAAACAAGAAGAGCGGCCATGGACTAAAAGTTGTCCATGGCCGCTCTTCTTGTTCAGAACCTCTTATTCATTCTCATTTTCATCTTCTGGTAGAGTGTAGGATGAGGGATTATACGGCATCTGCTCGATCGGAATCCGATAACCACGGATATGGTTACTGGCCGGATCGGCGGGCGGTGTAGTTGCTTGCTGGGTAGGACTTGTGAGATCGGCTGAGATGGACTTCATCAGGCGTTCAATGCGATCCCAGCGAGCCGGGTAACGCTCTGAGTAAAATTTCTCTTTGCCGTCTACGTCGTAGATGTAGAGCGCATAATCTTGATTATTATAGCGATAGTTTACATGCGTGTAAGGAATGCGCACCAGCTCAAGTACCTGCAAGCTAGGACGAATCTCGCCTTTAGGGCTTCCTGGTAGATAACCGGTATCCTCTGTTCTACTGGCATGCTCTACCTGCTGAACTGCGGACCGCCATATGTCTATAGGAACGGATTCCGGAGGTGCTTCAGGATAGAGAAGCTCGGTGATCTCCGCACTGTAAACGAGGTCTCCGGCTGTATTTTTGAGCTGTTCGAGAGGAATTGGTCCACTCCCAACGAACTCAGATTGGAATTTCAACTCGAAGTGACGCACCAGGTCGCGATGGTGAACCACTCTACCGGTCCCACCGCAATGGTCGCACAGCTCAGTCTTGGACCCATGACAGTTCGCACAGATGCGCTTGCCGGTTCCACAGGTGCACTCAACCTCGCCATTCACACAATCGGGACAGGGAACGGTACGTCCCTTGTTGGCTGGATCAGTATCCAATGGATTGGGGAGTGGTAGCCCCTGCTGACGAATACCATCAAAAACGTCAGAGATCTTTTCATTAAAGCCGCTTGTCAGGAGCTCAGTACCCCGCTTAAGAAAGGGCTTTTTCTTCTGATCAACCCAGTCAGCGACATATGCACGCCCATGACAGGTCTCGCAACGGAGGCGCGTGCGCCCCTTGCAGTCGGGACAAACCGTCCAACCACGTCCGGCACAGGCAGCACAGAGCAGATGACCTGTATTGTTGCAGGCGCTACAGGCCTGAATGTCGTCGTTGCCTTCCAGACGCATTCGTGTGTCAGGAGCTTTAAGCCCTGTGACCTTGGGAAGTTCATAATCCCAGATCGGTAAGATCGGTCTCATCTGATCCGGTGTGCGCCCGGTATAAGGCTCACTGCTCGTCTCGACACGACGCATCTCCCAGCGCGTTTGCAGGTTGATCTCCCAGGCCTCATCGTCACTCCAGGAGACGATTTCCATGTAGTTGCCCAGTTCACGCGCGATCTGCCAGTTGCCGGAACTCCACATATTCGCTAATTGGCGAATACGCTCTTCCTCCATGTTGGAGGAACGGCGAGGCTCCAGCTGACTGTTGGCCTGCTGCCAGTACTCGGTCGCACGGCCAGCTACGCGGTTGAAACGCCGCGTGGCCTCGCTGGCTCCATGTATAACTAGCCGCCTGATTTCATCGATACGTTTATCTATATTCTCTTGAGAAAATGGTTGTGGATCCCCACTTTGCGTTTCTGATGATTCCTCTGAATTCGGCGCGTCCTGGGGCGTCTCAGCTGGATCAGAGGAATCTTCCGACTCCCGCCCATCCTGCGGATTGTAGCCGGGATTCTGCTGCCATTCTTCACCCATAATAGTATGCCTCCCTGAAAGAGCGCTATCTAAACTCAGTGTGCGCCCCGTACATGCTGGATTATTTCTTTACGCGCCCGCACTTCTCCCGACATTATAGTTGTGAGAATGGGTGGCGTATATTTGACTTTCCCCCTCCCTGACCTAAAGCCAGGCCATGGCTGGTGAAATCTTGCGGTTACGCCTGTTCAATAGATAGGCCTCTGTTCTTGTTCAGGAACAACTTGACTTCACCTCAGGAAGATGTCACAGATATATACGCCTGAACATTCATAAGAGTTGTAGGAGAAGAACGAAAACTAGATGAGTGGCGTTATCTCCATCTGTGCTGGTACGCCGGTAACCTCCAGATGACGCTGGTGGATGATCAGGTTGATCTCGCTACGCACACCAAATTCGGGCAGATAGATACCCGGCTCAACTGAACAGCAAGTAGAGGGAAGCAATTGGCGCTCATCGCGAGTCTCGAAATTATCCAGATTGGCCCCGTTTCCATGGTCAGAAACGCCGATGTTATGTCCAGTACGGTGGACAAAAAACGATCCATAGCCTGCGTCAGTGATGACTTTACGCGTTATGTCGTCGGCTTCGCAGCCTCGCACCACTTCGCCCGCCTCCAGTCTCTGGCGGACAAAATTCACGGCTGCATCACGAGCCAGGCGCACCAGTTCAAATACTTCGCGCTGCTTCACCGAAATCTCGTCACGCGTTCCCGCAAAGCCCATCCAGGTATAGTCGGCAAAGATGGACTCGGACCCGGGCAGGCGTGCCCAGAAATCAAAGAGAACCAGGTCGCCATGCTTTATTGGACTGTGTGACTGCTCGTCCGGTGCATAGTGGGGATTGCTGGCGTTGCCGTTGACAGCCACAAGCGGAGCATCGTTGATGACCAGTCCTTGCTCACGAATGAGAGCCAGGAAACGCTGCTGTACACCGTACTCATCAAGCTGAACCTGCTGACGCAGGTCAGCGCCGAGTTGCGCGAACAGCGTGTCCTTCGCTTCTATCAGACGCCGACCCGCCTCACGATGGCCTGTGAGCTGCTCTTCGCTCAAACAGGCAATGAAGTGCTGGGAGATGTTCGCTGAACTGACAACTTCAATGCCATAGGAACGTATCAGTTCGACAGTGCCAGCATCCACACGCGCTATATAGGGAATGGCGTTGAATGGTGAATATTCCATGGCCAGTCGCTTGCACTGAGCTGAGAGCGAGGCCAGATGTGTCCCCATCTCCTGCCAGGTGTTAAAGATGAGCCGTTGACCCGGCAGTTCGCGCAACACATGCGCCTCTACAGCACTTACCAGTGCAATCGGCTCGCCCTGTGTCGGCACAAAATAAAACCAACGTCGTGAGTAGAAAACTTCCTGTGAGAGTCCAAGAATCTGGTAAGCGATAGGATTAGATTTGCGAAAATCATAAAAGAGCCAGCCGTCGAGTCCTTCCTGGCTCAGAGTCTGTTGAATAGCTTCAAGTTGCATAGCATCATTACCTTCCCACAAAGAGATTTATGTCAGGATTATTGTACCATTTCAAGAAATCTCTCTCCGAGAAGCTCCCTTTTTTTCTTTTCCAGCGGCTTGCAAAGCCGCCCCATCCCAAAAGTAGATAAATGGATGAGTTTGCAAGCTACTTATCTGCTTGCAAACTCATCCATTTATCTAAAAGATATGGCGGCTGAGCCGCGAAACGGTCTGATAGAGCAGATCTGCTCTAATAGCCGGGTACGAGTCCAGTACTCTGGGCAGATTTTAGATCAGTGGTCGCAACAAACCAGACACCACCCACACCCTCACCGCTGGTTTGACCCGCGGCAGTATCACTCTGGTAGGTGTAGAGTGGATGCCCCTGGTACTCAACCTGAGATCCGTTCGTATTTGAACTAACGGTGAGCGTTCCCGATATGGATGAGCCGCTTGTGGGGCTGCCTGAACCACTAAAGAGCAACGGTGGCCATACAACAGCACAACCTCCGCTACAGACGGAACTGGCGGTATCAGAGGTTCGATAGTAGAGAGTTAAACCTTTGCTGTCAGTGAGCAAAGTCACTGTCTTACCCTGAACCGTTCCGCTAGCGGTCATGACCACTGCTGCGGAACTTCCACCTGTCGTTGCGGTCGGAGCGGTAGTCGCGGCAACGGTTGGAGGCGGTGTCGCAGTCGGTGAGGTACTGCTACCAGTGGTAGTAGTAGCAGCCGATCCACAGCCCACGAGAAGTAATACAAATGCCAGCAACGACAAAGGCGTTAAGCTGACAAGAAATTTTTTAGGTTTGTTCATATAACGTACTCCTTATTGGATAAGATATCATCTTAAAGTAGATACGTTAGAAGGTAACAATCTTTGTCTTCTTTTTTCATTTACTCATGAAGTGACTCACGCAAGGGTGCCGCACAATTGCCACAAAAATTGCCTGCTGTGACCCGTGTTCCGCACTGTGGACAGAGAACTTTCTCAACGCCTGGTTCACTGACGGAAGGCGTTTCTTGGACAGATGCTTGTCCAGCAGCAGGCTCAGAAGAGGCCGAAGATTGAGATGGCTGAGCCTGCTCAGGTGAGACGTTTTGTTGAGATGCTTGTTGCTGGTGCAGTGGCATGTGGCAGCCGAGACACTCTGGAGCTTCCTGCTGGTTATATGCCCCACAGTAGGGGCAGCGAAACTGGCGGGGAGGTGGACTATCGGACCGCGAGCGTATCCAGGCGCAATAGTTGTCAATCACGTCCCATACGTCCTGATCGAAGGTTGACCGGGATAATCCCGAAAGCAGTGGTAGGAGAAGCAATGGTGGAAAGACGAGCGCACCAATGACCATACCGGCCAGTGTCGATTCGTCCATATCCAACCAGTTTGACTGACCAAGGCTAATGCTTATTCCGCCAGGCACTCGCGCGAGACTGACGCCGAGCGTTCCACCATTTCTCCCCCACGAGCCAGCCCGCATAATCTGCACTAAAACCTGATCTCCCTCGCCCGCACGCTGTGCCATAGTATGATGGTGACTATAGTACATTCCCTGGTTCACATGTTGATTAAATACCCCTACCAGGTGATCCGCCAGTACGTTGGGGTCGATGTTTCCATGATATATACGCTGATCCATTAAGCGATCCTCTCTGAAGCTTTTTTAGATATTTTCGGATACACAATCACAAGTATAGACGGTTCCATAGAGAAAGATGAAAAGAGAGGAGAGGAGAACAAGCTGCTTATCTCTCCCGCACTCTTCGATACTATTTGACTAGCTGAAGTATAACGGATACACAGGACTTTTTCATGGTGCATTTGTCACTTTTTCTCACCAACGAAATCTGAAGCACAAAATTTCTTATAAAGAACAGGGCTTCACAAAAGTCGTTTCTTTCCCCGCCCACCCACCTTTTTTGGATGGACGGTGGCAGCGCGAATGCGCTGTCACCGTCCATCTTGTGCTCCTGGGGAGGAGTCTGGCCATGGCTGAGCAGCAACTTTTGCGAAGCCCTGTCATAAAGAAGAACTCTATTGACATTTTTGAGCAAGCTATGCCATACTGCATTCAAGTATACTTGATATTTTACTACTCTCTGGCGACGAAGGAGCCTCTTATGCGCGGCTATATATGAATGCTAGCTCGTTAGCAACGTCTACCTGTGGCATACATCCAAATGGCTGAGTACTTTTCTCATACCTTGCTCCTCTGGTGTATGTTCTCGTGCTCCACCGGTCCCTCTTCTCGCTGACAGCGTTTTTCACCAGAAACACATCAGTTAAAAGAGGAGATTTCCATATGACAAAACAACTAAGGCCCTCTCAAGAAGAGCAAAACGACAAACGTTCGACGCGTCCACTCTGGCGCAATCGAGATTTTCTGCTGCTCTGGAACGGCCAGACGATTTCGACTTTAGGTACAAACATCTCGACACTGGCCCTGCCAGTATTAGTTCTTGCGCTCACACACTCTCCAGCACAGGCAGGATTGCTAACGGCAACCCGTTTGCTACCGTATCTGCTGTTCAGTTTACCAGCAGGGGCACTGGTTGACCGCTGGAATCGCAAAATTGTGATGATCGTGTGTGATCTGATCCGCTGGCCGGCGCTTGGCTCGGTCCCACTAGCCTTCGGGCTTGGACATCTGACGCTCGTTCAGCTCGCACTGGTGGCTTTTATAGAGGGAACAGCTTATGTATTCTTTAGTCTGGCTCAGATATCCGCGCTCCCTCAGATAGTTTCGTCAAAGCATTTACCGCAGGCTTACGCACTCGACACCATTACCGATTATACTGGCACGCTGGTGGGTCCTGGCCTGGGTGGTTTCATCATTAGCCTGGTTCCCAATGTAGCCTTGGGAGCCAGTCTGGCGTACCTGGCTGACTGTCTTTCTTATTTGATCTCGCTGATCTCGCTGTTGTTTATGCGCGTGTCGTTTCAGACAACACGTACGGCGGAGAAGAGAGTCGCACTTGTCCGAGAGATTGCGGAGGGACTGCGTTTTCTCTGGCGGCAACCGCTCCTGCGTATAATGGTGCTGTTGACAACAATCATTAACTTCCTCATGAGTCCGCTGAGTCTGGTAACTATTGTTATGGCCCAGAGTACTCTGCACCTGGATGTACGAACGTTGGGCATTGTATTGAGTGCGGTCGGAGCTGGTGGAGTTCTGGGAGGAGTTATTGCACCCTGGATACACATACGTCTACGCTTTGGATATGTAATTATTGGCTCGCTGCTTGTCTGGAGCGTTGCGACCCTGCTACCTGTACTTGTGTTGGCACCGTTTACTCTGATTATTAGCGGAATCCTGGTGGGTCTGATGTGGCCTATCTATGCGGTCGTACTGGTCTCTTACCGCCTTTCAATCACGCCTGATACACTTCAGGGACGTGTTAACAGTGCCTTTCGCTTTCTTTCCTATGGGAGTGAGCCGTTAGGGACCGCACTGGGAGGTGTACTACTGGTACTGCTCGGTCCACGGGTGGTGTTTCTATTGATTAGTGCAGGACTCGCGCTAAGCTGCCTTGCTGCCTGCTGTACTGCTCTGCGCAAGGCGTAGGTGCGAAGAAAAATCGGTACTACATCTGGCATAATGTCATTGTTGACCCGGTTAGCCACTGGCACAAAGGATCAACACAGAGCTTCGCAAAAGTCGTTCTTTTCCCGCTCACCCACCCTAAAAGAGGGAAGAAGAGTGAAGCGCTTCTGCATTCCACTCTTCTTCCCTGGGGAAGGGCTTGGCCACGGCTACGCAGTGACTTTTGCGAAGCACTGAGGATCAACAGGCCCTTTCCAGCACGAAATGGCAGCGTGGATGGGTCTGCCGGCACTACCACACTACCATCTTGCGCTTCTTTTGATTTGAGAAAGGATTCTCATCCCAGCAAGACAGGCAGGTCAAGTTGACAGACATTAGAAGCAGAATACGCCATCATCGATACACCCGCTGGCGTACTCAACGTCGAACCGCGCCGAGTGACTTTTGATGTGCAAACCTTCATTCAGATTACGCTTGCCAGGGGTATGCCCCATGCCGAGTGGTCAGCCAGCGCATAGAGGCTCACCTGATCCCTAAGCGTCTCTGGAGCTATGGATGCATAGATTCTCTCTCATCCCCAAAGAACTCTTTTGAACCTGTACTATGCATACCTCAGGTATGCATCAAGATCTGTCCGTGCTCATAACGTGCGCCCTCCCAATCTACCACTTCTGCCAGTTCTTTTCTCAAATCGGCCAGTTCTTTCTCATGTGTCTCTGAACTTGCAACCTTGCTCCCACGCCATACCAGCAGTATCTGAACCTCGCCAGGTCGTTCCTCGCTGAGAGCAATGTAGCGTGCCGCAGTTCCTGGAAAAATATGCTCGCCGCTGACCCGTACCTCGGCTAATTTCTGCTCAAACGCCTTCTGTTGACCTGGACGCAGGTGCACAAATACCTGTAACCACACTGATTTCCCCGCTGCAACATGCCATGCAGGAGTATTTTTGCGTGGTCGTCCTGAAAGATGATGCTGAAAAAGCTCTAGCTCTTCGACAGGGATGACAAATACATTGCCAGCACGAAAAGCTTTTAATTTACCAGCTTCGATGTACCTATACACCCGGCGTTCTTGAACGCCTAATATTTTGGCAGCCTCTTTGATTGGTAGATGGCCAGGCAGTGCTGGAACTTCGGTTTCATCACTCATATACTTTCAGCTTATGACTTTGGCTTATTAATTTAATAGGACACAAATTTCACATTTGCAAAACAGGCCAAAATAATATATACTACTATTAATCGGCTGGAAGGCAGTCGAAGAAAAGGGTGAGTACTAGAACCTGGGCAAATCGATAGATGCAATCAAAAGGAATTTACTGGCAGGTTGAGTTAGGAGGGAATAATGAAGAGTGGAGTGGAAGAGAAACTCTGGTGGGTCACGTACAGACGCAAATGTGATATCGAGGCTGGGAGAGATGCGTCGCAAGGGAATGCGTTTTTTTATGCATATACAGAGGAAGAAGCGCGTGCCAAGGTTGCAGGCTGGCAGCGCTACATTAAACATCATACGGTCGTAGTGGAAACGCTCCTCGTGCAACCTCACGGTTTCCAGTTGCACATTCCTGGAACATACTTCAATAGTCTACCGACCATCGAAGAGGCACGCCATCAGTGGGCGCTAGAAGCACTACAATTAGAAATGAACAGCTAACGCAGTACAAAAGGGAGTGCAGAGAATAATTCTCTTGCACTCCATCTATGGATTTCTGTTAGCGGCGAGAATTGCAGAGATCCCAGACCGCGCTGGCCACATTCATAAAACTTACCTCATGCATCTTGCCGTCAGTGACCATAAAACCATCCCCATAGGGTAGTCCCATGATACTTCTCAAGGTATCATTCTGGCCAAAGGGAATATCTTTCCAGGCATTTGTTGGACGCAATCGTATCGGGATCACGCGTGTCTGGCCATGGATATAGCGCTCCGCAAAATATTTGATCTCACTCATGGCCGTTTCATTATAGACAAGATCGGGACTAATCAATACAAGCACAATCTGTGCCTGCTCTTGATAGTGAATGCGTTCCTCCCGACGTTCCCTGCCCAGTGTCTGATCATAGGTCCACCAGAGTGCCAGTCGCTTCTGACGAATGTAGGGCGACAGATGCTTCTGTAGCTCTTTAAGATAGGTGAGATCTTCTGGTGCGCAGCAAGAATAGACTCTGTAGCCACCTGGTACGACGTCTTCAGGCAGCCCCTCGGCCTTTACCTGCTCAACGGGAGCGAGAGAAGAGGAGGCTGTAATGTGCTCACGCAGAAAGCAGAGCATATATACCGCCGCAGCTTCAGCCGCATACGCATGGTAGGTATCGTTCTTCTCAGGAGCAGCATAATCACATACACCTTTGACAACCAGCCTGGCCAGCGTTGGATAGTCCTGTGAGATAACCTGGTAGAGGGTCGCGGCCTCCATATCGACAGCAATGGCACTTCTGACCGGCATTTGCACCTGTTGAAAGAGCGCATTATTGACATTATCGTGTCGGACAGCGCTTCCAGAAGCCATGGCCTCGATATAAGGATTGTTGAGTTCTCCGTCATGGAAAGGAAATTCCTCGCTTCCATAGCGAAGGGACTCGACGCGTTCTGGATGCAGGAGTGTTAGCGTCCTGGAGAGCCAGGGCTTCTCGCCCTGTTGCATCTCAGCAACGAGCAAACGCCAGTCTGGAACATGGATCTTTAGCTCATCAAGTGGAATAGCTTTGACATTCATAGGCGACATTTGGGAAAGGTGATCCAGCAACCAATCGCGTTGCTGGATCCTGGAAGGGGGACGAGTGGTCAATCGCTTGAGGTCTTCTTGCCAGCCATTAAACAGACGGGCCTGAATGAGCGTTGTGGGATCTGGACGGTAGGTAGTGACATCTGATCTAGGTTCCAGCTCACCTGCCTGATTGCGTTCAACACTGCCGGACTCATAGAAAAAGGCACGTTCAGCGACAACCAGATCGCCGAGGTTAACTTTGCGTTGATCGCCTGCGCAGAAACCGGTCATCGCGACAAATTGTGGCGTAAATTCGGCCAGTATATTCTTGAGATGTGTAATCATGGCCAATGGTCCTGGATCCAGGGCAAGTGAGAGGTGAAGAGAGATATCTTTCCCTGCTTCATTCTGGATAAGAGCAGACCGGAAGGGACGTCCATCACGGCCAGCTCTTTTCTGCACACTAGACTGTTGATACATTTTTGTGAGCATCCTGACAAATGCCTTGAACTCCTCATCTACAGCACAAACCACGCAAACATTGAAACCATTACTCGACATCTTTCTGCCTCGAAGATCCTATTCCATTATCATGGCTATACGACGACTTAAGTGCCCCTGGTACATGAGCCAGGTAACTATTGAACGCTATTCTATGCTCATTCTAAAGAAGAAAATCATTTTATCTATCAGATCTGCTCTACATTATATGTGACGAAGCAGATGGAAAACAACTAAGTTCATCCCCCAATTGGGTATGCTTATCTTTCTGGGTACGCTTGTCTTTCAAAATGTGACCATTTATTGCTCGGAGAAAAGATAAGATGCTGCTGGGAAGGGGAAAGAACAAAAGAAGAGCAAAAACGCCTGTCACTTTGCGGTGACAGGCGTCTCTATGCATACACTAATCAAAATGGGACATCGTACACGATCCTTTCTAACACCGTCGATTCCGCGCACCCGGTCTCTGCCAGATGGCGTAACCAGTGTAAAGTCTCGGTCCAATCAACGCGACAAATCATCCAGGTCGCTCTTCCCGCCACAAAACTCACGGAGCACTCTGCAAGGGTCAGAGTGGTTCTGAACTGATCAGGCTAAAAATGCGATATAACATTTGGCACAGAGTATAAAACATTCTGCCAGATAGTCGGATTAGTAGCATGAATTACTGCCATCGAGGCAAATAAAGTACAGACAAATGCTACCAGTACAATCAGTAAAACCATCATCTGTTTACGGGTCAATGCCAACATGCGAGTGCTCCTTCTCAATCTTGGAGGGTTTTTGCTGCTCAACCCTCATCTCTTTATCTTGGTGGAAGTTTACCTGTTTTCGAGGGGTGCATGCGGCGTTTTTTTCTTTGATTTGTTGATGTGGAGACCACGAAATTTAGAGGACGTGGCAAATAAGATGCAATACTAACAAGAACAGAGAGGCAGCACACAAAAGAGGATGGACATCGCAATTTTTTTGGAGGGACATCACAAAATAAGAGATAACAAAGATGCAAACTGCAAACTGCTAATGCAGTTTGCATCTTTGTTATCTCTTATTTTGATTCAATTTATGGGAGGATCAGTGAGCTTTCCGCGTGGCTTTCTGTGACCCTCCAGCTGTGGAAATATTCTGACGAGCAAGCAACTGCTCAGCAGACTGCAAATCAATAGTAGCATGACACTCACGAAAAATCTGCCCGGCATCGTGTATATATTGCAAAGCTTGTTGAATACAAATAGGATCTTTAGACGTTTGTTGAAGAACGGTGCCATATACTAGCAAAGTTCGAGCATATTCCAGGCGCATACCTGTACTCTTAAAGGTGGTGAGTGCTTGTTGAAAGTATGCTTCAGCCTCAGGAAACTGTCTGAGCAGCATTGAAGTATGGCCCAACAAACACTGTGCACGCGCCTGTAACCACATCTGCTCGGAAGCAAAAGCATCTTCCAATGCTTGCAAAGCACGTTCATGGGCCTCTTTAGCCTCACCAAGCAAAAGTGCACTTCTGGCCAACAGCAATCTCCCATCTTGT
>DAOTTL010000367.1:0-4057 GCA_034438135.1 Ktedonobacteraceae bacterium
CGTGATCTGGCGTGTCATCACCTCTAAGGATGTGCCCGAAAACGGAACCGTTCCACAGAGCCATTCATAGACGATCACCCCCAGCGCATACTGGTCACTGGCTGGCTGAGGTCTTCCCTGAATCTGCTCTGGGGACATATAGACAGCCGTGCCCACGATATCTTTGAGCGATTGATTGAGTGAGTTGCTAGTCTGGAGAGCAATGCCGAAGTCGCTAAGCAAGACCTCATTACTTTTTCCTAATAACAAATTTGCGGGTTTGATATCGCGATGGATGAGCCGTTGATCGTGGGCATATTGGAGCGACTCTCCGATTTGCTGGACATAGGCAATAATTACAGGCAGCGGCAGAATTGAACCCTGGGGATGGCGCTTACGTAGGGAACCATTGGGAGCATATTCCATAATCAGATACGGGGTCCCATCCTCTATTGTGATCCCAAAGTCAAGCAGACGCACAATGAGAGGATGGTTTAGTTTGACAAGCAGACGAGCCTCGTCCCGAAAGGCATCACGATCTTGCTGGCTCAGGCGAGATGACAGGATTTTCACCGCAGCCTTATTTCCCAGATGAATATGCTCACCGAGATAGACATCGGCGAACCCTCCTGAACCGAGCAGTGAAAGTAGCCGGTAATTCCCGTATTGTTTCCCTATTAAATTCAAAGACGTTTCCTTCAGATAGCTAGATGTGGAGCCAGTACTTGCATGTTACTGGCTCCTGAGAGGTAAACGCAGGCGAAGGGACTTTCTTTTGCATCGTTGTTTTTCTTAAGAGATATCGCCTTCTTGTGTGAGCAGTTCAACAAAATCCTGGACGGCCAGGGTCTCCAGCTCTGGCAGATCCAGAGCGACCTTCAGAAAGTCTTGCACGCGCTCATCTGGGAGACGAGTGCGCAAATTTGCTACCAGTTTCTCCTGGAGTGCTGCCTGACCCTCCGCTCGTCTGCGTCGGTGACCCAGGGGATATTCGACCGCCCTTTTCTCGGTTGAAGTACCATCCTGGAAAAAGACCTGGACCGCGTTGGCGATCGAACGTTTAGCGGGGTCCAGGTAGTCGTGACTGTAGCGTGGGTCCTCTTCAACGGCCATTTTGGATCGTAATATATCTATCCGGGGATCATTTGCACGCTGATCTTCGTAATCATCGGCAGTGAGTTGACCTGTGAGCAGGCCGATGGCGGTCATGTACTGGAGACAGTGATCGCGGTCGGCTGGATTTGTGAGTGGGCCAGTTTTGTCGATGATACGGATGGCCGATTCCTGGGTAGTGATCACGATTTTCTCTACCTGGCTCAGGCGATCCTTGACCTGTTCGTGCAGGCTGATAGCAGCTTCCACCGCAGTTTGAGCGTGGAACTCTGCCGGGAAGGAGATTTTGAAAAGAATGTTCTCCATAACGTATGAGCCATACGGGCGCGTCAGCGTAAATGGTTTGCCGCCAAAAACGACATCGTAGAAGCCCCACGTCTTGCTTGTAAGTGCGGAGGGATAGCCCATCTCGCCTTGCAGAGTCATCATAGCCAGGCG
This sequence comes from Ktedonobacteraceae bacterium, assembly GCA_034438135.1. Taxonomy (GTDB): domain Bacteria; phylum Chloroflexota; class Ktedonobacteria; order Ktedonobacterales; family Ktedonobacteraceae; genus Paraktedonobacter. The sequence goes on from DAOTTL010000367.1 coordinate 1,531, forward strand.
TACAGCTCGACTGGTTGCGTCGCCAGCGGCCCACGACTTACGTGAGCCGGTATTGGGAGCATGGCGATAGGTGCGCAGACTCCCGTTATCGATCCAGGCCTGAGACAAGACCTTGATAATCTCGTCCTTGCCGCCTCCTAAAAGTTGGGTTATAACGGCGCTGGAGGCCACTTTGACCAGCAACACATGGTCCAGACCGACGCGGTTGAAGCTATTTTCGAGTGCCAGAATACCTTGAATTTCATAGGCTTTGATCAGTGCCGTGAGCACATCATGCATCAGCAGTGGTTCCTGACCGTTGGCCACGCGCATCTGGCTGGCATAGTCAGCGCAGGTCAGGATACCCCCCAGACTGTCTGAAGGGTGTCCCCACTCTGCTGCCAACCAGGTATCGTTAAAGTCCAGCCACCGGATCATTGCTCCAAGATTGAACGCTGCCTGGACAGGATCCAGCACAAAGGACGTCCCGGGAACGCGTGCGCCATGTGGCACCACCGTTCCCGGGACCACTGGTCCCAGCAACTTGCTGCATTCAGGATAGCGCAACGCCAGCAGAGCGCAACCCAGCGCATCGAGCATACAGGCGTGAGCAGTAGTATACGCCTCAGTGCTGGAGATAGTCATTCCGGTCACATACTCAGCGATATCGACCAGAACGCCATCGGGTTCTTGAGGCACATTCTCATTATGGTGGTGCAGGGACATTCATCACTCCTTTACGGCTATCTGGTCTCGTCGGTGCGCTCGCTCAGCGGAACATAGGGACGGGGAGCGGGTCCCAGATAGTCGGCATCCGGGCGGATAAGTTTATTATTCGCTCGCTGCTCAAAGATATGCGCTGACCAGCCTGCGGTCCGTGCCATGACAAAGATGGGAGTAAAAAGATCTGTCTGAATGCCACAGCAATGATAAAGTGTGGCACTATAGAAGTCCAGATTGGGGAAGAGGTTACGCTCGCGCATCATGACCTGTTCGACCCGTTCCGCGATATCATAGAGGACCGATTCCCCGCTCTGTTCTGCCATCTGTTGCGCCCAGGGTTTAATGACATCTGAACGGGGGTCAGAAATGCGATAGACGCGATGCCCGAAGCCCATAATGACCTTCTTTTGTTTGAGAAGATCAAGGACGCCCTGCTCAGCCTGATCGGGTGTCTGAAAGCGTTGGATCAGTTCCATCGCGGCCTCATTAGCTCCGCCGTGGAGAGGTCCCTTCAGAACGCCGATGGCCGCAGTAATCGCGGAGTAGAGATCAGCAAGTGTAGAAGCAGCGATGCGGGCCGCGAAGGTAGAAGCATTGAACTCATGTTCGGTATACAAGATCAGAGAGACGTTCATCGCCTGACGCTGTCTATCTGAAGGCGTGGCGCCATGGAGCAAATGTAAGAAATGACCGGCGATTGACTCTTCACCAGTTGTAGTATCAATGCGTTGACCGCGCTGATGGTACTGATACCAGTAGAGTAGAATAGATGGGAAGCAGGCGAGGAGGCGATTGGCAATCGCATACTGATCGTGTGTTGGACTCTCTGGCTCAAGAACGCCGAGTAACGAGCAGCCTGTGCGCATGATATCCATCGGGTGAGCCTGTCCGTCCAGTTGTTCAAGAATGTTTTTGAGTTCGTCTGGCAGACTGCGCAGGGCGATCAACTGTTGCTGATAGTCAGCGAGTTCGGTTTGTAGGGGAAGTTTCCCGTACAGCATCAGATAGGCGACCTCTTCAAAAGAGGATTGTGCGGCGAGTTCGTGAATATCATAGCCTCGATAGGTCAGACCTACACCTGTTTTCCCTACCGTTGAAATAGCTGTCTCACCGGCCACAATGCCCGCGAGACCTCCTGTTTTACTGGCCATTTTTTTCTTCTCCATTTTGATTAAAAAGCTGATCGATTTTTTCCTGATAAGCTGCATAGTGCAGAAAATCATAGAGTTCATTGCGTGTCTGCATCGTCGGGAGTACACGCTTTTGCGTTCCCTCCTTGCGAAGGGTGGTATAGACATTAAGTGCGGCTGCATTCATGGCACGAAAGGCCGATAGAGGATAGAGCACGAGACTGACGCCGACACTGGCGAGTTCCTCTGTTGTGAAGAGGGGAGTAATGCCGAACTCAGTAATATTCGCCAGGATAGGAATTGTCACCGTATCAGCAAAGCGGCGATAAAGAGTGAGTTCGGTCAAAGCCTCCGGGAAGAGCATATCTGCTCCAGCTTCTTGATAGCGAAGGGCGCGGTCCAGGGCAAAGTCCAAACCCTCGACTGCCAGAGCATCCGTGCGGGCCATGATAACGAAGTCCGGGTCGGACTTTGCATCAACCGCGGCTTTAATCCGGTCAACCATTTCCGCAGTTGGCACCAGAGCCTTGCCAGGCAGGTGGCCACAGCGTTTTGCCTGTACCTGATCCTCTATATGTACTCCGGCAGCTCCGGCTTTGATCAACTGGCGGATAGCTCGATTGATCATCAAGGCGTTGCCCCATCCAGTATCGATATCGACCAGTACAGGAAGGTCTGTAACTGCGGTGATGCGC
>DAOTTL010000368.1:0-4316 GCA_034438135.1 Ktedonobacteraceae bacterium
TGCGATGGGTGCATGGCATTTGTTCGCAGATTGCTTGTGTGTCTGTTGACACGAATTGACAAGGAACGAGCACCCCATCTTCGTGAGATGGGTGTGTTGTTCGGCCCCCCTGCCTGCCACAGTCAGACTGCGCCTGCCAGGAGAACCGTCACCGTTCCAGTTCTGCTTTTCACATTTCAATTGTTCAAAGTGCTTTCCCATATCCAGACCGGAGCCTGGGGTCATAGAGACAACATAGCTACACAATCAGCAAAGCTGTCTAGTAGTAGTTTCTCTCGGTGCATTTGAGTATCGCACAGAAACGCTATTTTGTCAAGCTCTCTACAAGAGAGGAGAGTACAACGAATGGCTCAATTTCTGTGAAGGTCAGGCAGAAGATTTCTCTTGCTCACCCTCCCTGGTCTAACTCTATCAAGTAAGCATTACGTTCAAAGCATTTGTTTTCGCGTATCACCCTTGACGAGATGTATTATTGCATATCCTGGCCATTCTGTCAAGAGGTTTTGCAGCTCTTTTTTCGTTTTCGAAAAAACTCATCAGCCTGGCCACCGCAGATACCCATCTGCGTCTTTATCAGGGATGCCAGCGGTCTGATAACGCTACCACATCTCTTCAAAGGACAACAAATAAAACCTTCTCTGTCAAAGAAGGTCATCTCTGAATAGCTTGTGAGAGATGGTTGCGCCACAAGCGCGACAGGAGACACCAACCGTCTTAGACGGCTGACGAATGAACTGTGTGGATGGCTCGCGTATTATGCCACGCCTCCCGGCTATCTGTCAAGTCTTTCACAAAGAATGGGCAAGGGTAACTACTCAGGCGCCCTGCTGAAACCGCCCCGCCCAACAGAGGAAAAGCGATGTCGAGCAAAACGGTCGGGGTACCCCGCCCGTTTTGCTCGACATCCCTTTTTTATTCGCCGCCGCAGGCGACAACGAAAGAACAAGAGGAAACATTCTCTACATCGCCTGTAGCGCACCCTTCGCAGTACATGTGAAAGAAGGCAGAGTGCCAAGCTGATTTTGAGGCATGTAACCTCGGATAAAAGTCCCTCTAGCCTCATAGCGCTCTTCTTCAATGGTACCAAACTGATGAAAGTGAGCAACCAGATCGCCACGATCATAGGGAAGTAGTACACTCAGGCTTATAAACTGGAGTAAAAGATTCTCACTGATACAGTGCAGCAAATCCTCAACTCCCGCTCCAGTAAGCCCCGAGACACGCACCGAAGGCAGCCTATCCGTCAGACTCCCGTGTTGCAAAAACGCGTCGCGGGACTCCTCCTCGATATCGGCGGCAGTCCTGACGCTAGGAAGATCAAGGGAGAGCTTATCAGACTTGTTAAAAGCGACGATCATTGGACGACCGCCAGCTCCAATTTCCTCTAGAACGAACTCTACAGCCTCTATCTGACGGTGTACAGAGGGACTGGAGGTGTCAACGACATGAATCAGCAGATCAGCCTCGACAACCTCTTCAAGAGTGGCACGAAAAGCCGCAACCAATGTTGTGGGCAGACGCTGCACAAAACCCACAGTGTCTGTGAGCAAAATTTCTTGTCCCCCACTGAGTTTGACACGTCGAACGGTTGGATCAAGAGTTGCAAAAAGCTTGTCTTCTACCAGACTGGATGCTTTGGCAAGTCGGTTGAGTAGCGTTGATTTGCCAGCATTCGTATAACCAACCAGGGCGACAACCGGCGAACCAGTACTTTTACGCCGCTCACGGTGCAAGTGACGATGGGTACGCACCTGCTCCAATTCTTCCTCCAACCGACCCTTCTGACGGCGCAAGAGACGACGGTCTACTTCTATCTGCTTCTCACCCTCACCACGCTGTTGCACGCTACCCTTCTGACGCGAGAGGTGCCCCCATTGACGAGCCAGCCGGGGCAGATCATATTCTACCTGGGCCAGTTCAACCTGAAGACGCCCTTCTTTCGTGCGTGCACGCTGACCAAAGATGATCAGGATTAACGCTGTTCGATCGAGAACCTGCATTTCCAGAGCTCGCTCCAGATTGCGATGCTGACCCGGCGTAAGTTCAAGATCGAAAATCACTGCATCACAGTTATGAAATCGAGCAAGTGCTGCAATCTCTTCAATTTTACCTGAACCGAGCAGCGTACCAGGATGTGGACGAGCAAGCCGCTGTATCACACGGGCAGCACAGGTCGTGCCAGCGGTACTGGCCAGCTTTATTAACTCTTCTAATGACTCTTCAACTGGCCAGTTAGTACTACCAATAATCTCCACACCAACCAGAATGGCCCGTTCAGGTGCATCGGACAAGAGACCCTCTAAAGGACGTTCGTCACCCGCGAGAGGGGGAATATGTTCTGACATAGAAAACTCCTTCTTCGGTCTGCTAAAATTCCATGGTCCGCAAAAATCTCATCAAGCCCTTTTTAGTAGCTCATCATGCTTTGTCTCATAGGGAATTATCTTTCCCTCGGGCATTAGCAGAAGAGTATCCGGTGAAAGGTCGCGCACAAAATCTACATCATGGGTTACTGCAATAATGGTACCGTGATAGTTGCCCAACGCCTCGCCAATAATGCTCCGTGAGATTACATCCAGGTGCGAAGTTGGCTCGTCAAGCACAAGCAGATTAGGACCTGACAATACCATTCTCGCCAGAGCAAGGCGTGTTTTCTCACCCCCGCTCAATGTGCTCACTTTCTGAAAAACACGATCTCCATTGAAGAGAAAACGTCCAAGAACGCCCCGCACTCGCTTGATATCCTCAGGTAGAACAGTGCTGGCCTCGTGTAATACTGTGTTCTCATAATCTAAGCCCTCGTTCTCCTGAGCATAATAGCCAAGGCGCACCTGGTCACCCATGACACATGTGCCAGAGCTGAGCGAGGTTATCCCGAGCATAGCACGCAGCAGAGTGGTCTTACCTACGCCATTGAGTCCAACCAGAACAAGCCGCTGACCCCGTTCGACCTCAAAATTGATATTGCGGAAAAGCTCACGTGAGCCGTAACTTTTGCTGAGATGCTCCGCCTTTACAACTAATTGTCCACTCGGAACGCGCACCGGAAAATCAATTTTCATTTTGCGACTGTTCTGAGGCAGTTGAGGCATACTTGATTCAAGCTGAGCTATTCTCTTATCAACAGTGGTACGTTGGCTAACGCGTGTAGCTCCATAGCCGCGCAATTTCTCGGACGTTTTTCGCAAACGTGCGATCTCGCGCTTCTGTTGGGCACTGGTGCGCTCCATCAAAGCCAGGGCGTCCCCAGTAATTGTCAGGTAGTTAGAATAGGTACCGCGATATTCCTCTAAACGATGAGTAAATTCGTTCAGGCGCAAAACTTTCGTAATACTTTTGTCGAGAAGATCCAGATCGTGCGAGATGATCAACAACGCACCTCGATAACTCTCCAGGAATTCCATCAACCAGCCAGTTGCATCAATATCCAGGAAGTTGGTCGGCTCGTCGAGCAGCAATAGCTCTGGTGCCTGAAAAAGCAGGCGAGCAAGGGCCAGCTTGGTCTTCTGACCACCACTTAAGGTCTGCACCCGACGATCCAGAGTCACTCCACCTAGATTAAGGCCAGCTATTAGCTGCTCAGAACGTGCATCAGCATCGTAGTAGCCCAAACGGTCCAGCGTTTCCTGAGCCTCTTCAAAGTCCTTAAGAACCGCTTCCAGATCGGTGGCCTCGGAGAGCTGTAAGCTCAGCTTTTCATACTGACGCTCTGCGAGATCGAGGCCGGTACTGCTAAAGATAAACTCCCGGACAGTCGTTTCCTCTCCCACCGAGGTCTCATGCGCCACATCTTGAGCAAGATAGCCAAAACTAGACGGACGCGCCATGCCACCTTTGTCAGGATCAATCAGTCCTGCTACAATTTTTAAAAGCGAACTTTTGCCTGCACCGTTCACACCGATCAATCCGGCCTTCTCGCCCGGGGCTATAGTAAATGTAACATCATCCAGGATCAGGCGCGGGCCATATGCCAGCCTCAGACGGTTTACTTGCAACATTATTTCAACCTCTATTTCTACCAGAAAAGCAGAGTTTTTTTATATACAGACAATGTTCTTGAAATGTGTTCTTCATTAGAAGACAAAAAGCCAGAGCGATAGGCAGCAGCGGTTACTGGTCAGTCAGAACTCGGTCGTGGAGAACTGGAAGGCAGCGTATGTCGTTGCATAGTGAAGAAACATGGACATCTACATTGCTGTCCGGCGACATATGCCAACTGAGGAAAGAATAGAAGGCGAAAGATGCAGAGTACAGTGCGTAAAACAACTGCTCAGCAGATGTGAGCAGAGGCATCAAATGCGCCACTTCTTAACCCG
>DAOTTL010000369.1:0-11439 GCA_034438135.1 Ktedonobacteraceae bacterium
ACTCATACATAGCAGGGCTATTTCATTTTCGTGAGGAACCACTCCTGAGATCAGGATGAGTTGGAAGGGCGGTGCCACCGCCCTTCCAACTCATCCTGAACTCAGGGTTGGGGCCGAAAGCCTCTGGCTTTCGGGGCATGAAATAGCCCTGCATACATAGAGATCTAGATAGGTTTTTCAAGCACCTCAAAAGAGGAATTAAGAGCTTTCAACCAGCAAATCATCCTGGGAGAAACGCAGGTGTGCGATATCATTCAGGCGGATAATCCAGGGGAGGTCCCGGCGAAAATGGAGTTCGCTAACAGAGGTATTATAATGGCGAAAGCAGTGACGATAACTCAGATCAAGCTTCATAGCATGACAGATCGCGGACTGAATAAACCCGCCATGCGTCACCCAGAGCACCGTCTGGTCTGGATATTCTTCCAGACATCGCTCCGTGATCCTACTCGCACGCTCGGACAGTTGACGAAATGTTTCGCCACCCGTAGGAGCCACGTTGATGGGATCCTGCCTCACAGCGTTCCATTCCTCAAGGTTACGCTGACGAATTTGCTCACCAGAATGGTTCTCCCATTCTCCCATATTAATCTCGCGCAAATCAGCATCTTCCAGAACAGGCAGGTTATGATGCTCTGCAATGGCCTGAGCGGTTCTACGTGCCCTTTGCAGATCGGACGAGAAAATAACATCAATCTTTTCTCCTGCCAGATAATTGCCGACAGCGATCGCCTGACGTTCTCCCAGTTCAGTCAACGGGGCGTCATATTGACCAGTATATAATCCCTCGATATTATGTTGGGTGATTCCATGACGTACAAGTAATAAATGCACAGGCTCTTTCTTTCTCCTGAAAAAGGGTCGTGAATAACTGCTATCACTGCTTTTATCTTATCACCTGAGCAGCCAAAGAGGAGCGGCTTGTAAAACGGCAGAGACGAAACGGAGAAGATGCCACACGCAAGAACATAGTGTATAATGAGACTACGCGCCAAGCAAGGTACTCTCAGCATACAGGACAAATACTCAAACCTGAGGGCTGAAATACGCAATGTTTCCGCTCTTTGTCCTGCAAACGCAGAGAATATCCAGCGAAAAATAGAAGCATCAAGGAGCCCGGTTGTGCAGTTATCTCAACTTATTCAGGATTTGCCCCCCTATCTCTTCGCCGATGCCAAGAACAAAATTGCCGCACGCAAAGCCAGGGGCATAGATGTTATTAACCTCTCAATGGGCGATCCAGATTTACCCGCGCCACAGGCTGTCCTGGACCGTCTGTGCGCTACTTTACAGGAGCCAATCAATCATCGCTATCCAGAGTATCGCGGAATGCGTGCCCTGCATGAGGCCTTTGGAGCCTGGTTTCAGCGCCGCTTCGAGGTCAACCTGACTCCTGAGGTCGAGATGCTTCCTCTCCTGGGCTCCAAAGAGGGTCTGATCTATGCTGGCCAGGCTATCCTGAATGCCGGCGATCTCGCACTAACCCCCGATCCCTACTATCCAGCATATATCACCGCTACCACCAACGTTGGAGCAAAACCATATTTATTGCCATTGCATGAAAAACACGGCTATTTACCTGATTTAGCACACATTCCTGCCGATATACTGGCTAAAGCACGTCTCCTCTGGCTCAACTATCCTAATAATCCCACGGCAGCCTGTGCCGAGCGCTCCTTCTTTGAAGCTGCTGTAGAGTTTGCCCACCTCCATAACCTGGTCATTGTTCACGATATGGCTTATGCAGAGGTCTATTTTGATGATTTTCGCCCAATGAGCCTTTTGCAGATACCGGGGGCACGAGAAGTTGCGGTCGAGTTGCACTCGTTGAGCAAAACATATAATATGGCAGGCTTTCGCGCAGGTATGCTGGTAGGGAATGCCGACCTTGTAGATGCTGTAGGTCGCTTAAAAAGCAATATAGATAGCGGAATGTTCCGTCCAATTCAATACGCCGCGATTACGGCCCTGGAACTGCCAGAGACCTGGCTCCAGGAACGCAATGCCATCTATCGCCAACGACGCAATCTCCTGGTAGACGGCTCCAATAAGCTGGGCATGGCCACAAGGCCCACCCGAGCAGGACTTTACATCTGGTCCGCCATCCCTGCAAGCTTCAGTACTTCACATGAGTTTGCCAACTGGCTCTTTGATGAGGCTGGCGTTTTTATCACCCCTGGCCGCAACTTTGGTCCAACAGGTGAAGGTTACGTGCGCATCTCAATCACCGAACCACAGGAACGCATCCAGGATGCCTTAGCTCGTATGGACAAAGCCCTGAGCACTCGCGTCTAATTCTTTCAAATGCCCTTTCTCTTTGAAAGAGCGTGACATCATTCTCTCTTCTATCTGTTGTTTATTTTTTATCGCTTATTGATTAGGATGTACTTATTTTGCAAACAATTGATACAAATATAATGACGAAGGGAGTGAAAACGACCGTGCCGAAAAATGCATGGAACCTCTCGCTGGAACAAGATATTTGTAGTGATATCACGAAGGGACTCGATCATGAATGGTTGGTTACAAATGGACTGGGGGGTTATGCCTCCGGCTCTATTGTAGGAGCCACCACTCGCAGTTATCATGGCCTGTTGATCGCCGCCTTACGTCCTCCTGTAGAACGCTATGTCCTGGTAAATAATTTGGATGAAGAGGTTACTTTTCCTGGTGGCGAGACGCTCCAACTGGGCGTTAACGAGTATGAAGATGGGACAATCCATCCTCATGGAATGGACTATCTGATCTCGTTTACGTTGGAGGGAGATATCCCCTGTTTTACTTATAAGCTGGCCGAACATCTGCGCCTGGAGAAACGTGTCTGGATGGAGTATGGTGAGAATACAACGTATGTCCAGTATACTCTGCACGATTTATCAGGTCAGGAACTCTATGATGAACCTCTCATGCTGACCCTGCTCCCATTCTGTCTTTATCGCGATCACCACGAGACCACGAAAGGAAGCACGGACTGGCACTTTCTGGTTGAAAGCCTGGGCAATGGTTGTAAGATACGTGCCTACGATGGAGCCTGGCCCTATAGCCTTTATATGAGTCCTTCAGCCCATTTCACTCCAACAGGCATGTGGTACTGGCATGTATGCCACCGTCGTGACCGGGAACGCGGACTCAATTGGGTTGAAGATGTCTATCAGCCAGGAACGCTGCGCGTATCTATTACTCCTGGCGAACGGGTTACCCTGGTCCTCAGTGCCGAACTCAAGCTAGAATCACAGGTCGGCAGCCTTCAGCACGAGGAATATGTCGCTCAGGCACTACGCCGACGACAACGGCGTGTCAAACACCTCCTGGATATCGCTGACCGCTCTACCACCGATCTCGCCAGACACGACCCGGTTAAAGCACGCCTGGTTATGGCTGCCGACCAGTTTATCGTTGCTCGTCCTCGTTTGGAGGAGAAGCAAGCTGGCTCAACCGGGATACGTCTCTCGCCAGATAGTAAGACGCTGATCGCTGGCTACCCATGGTTTACCGACTGGGGACGGGACAGTATGCTCTCACTCCCAGGTCTCTTGCTCTGCACAGGCCGCTATAGTGAGGCTCGCGGCCTGCTCAAAGCCTTCGCCAGCTACACACGCAAAGGTCTGATTCCTAACCGTTTCCCTGACAACGGACTGATGCCTGAATACAATACCGCTGACGCAACCCTCTTGATGTTTCACGCACTCAACAATTATCTCACAACCACTAATGACTGGTCTCTCCTCAAAGAACTTTTCCCCAGACTGACCGAAATCATTCAATGGCACCAGCAGGGAACTGACTATGGGATTGGCGTAGATCCTGAAGATTATCTGCTTCGCGCGGGCATGCCTGGTGTACAACTCACCTGGATGGACGCTAAAATTGGGGATTGGGTCGTTACGCCCAGACGTGGGAAACCAGTTGAAATCAATGCCCTCTGGTATTGTGCTCTGGCCTACATGGAAAAGTGGGCCATGCATCTCTCAATTGATGCCCTGCAATACGGCCAATTGCGCTCACAAGTACGCCAGAGCTTCGCCGACCGCTTCTGGTATGAGCAAGGCGGCTATCTCTATGATATTGTGGATGTGGATGGTATCAAGGGAAAAAACGATACCTCTCTACGACCCAATCAACTCTTTGCGGCCTCCCTGACTCATCATCTCCTGACGGAGTCTCAGACACGTAGTATGCTTCAACAGGTCACTGAACATTTGCTCACTCCTATGGGTCTGCGCACCTTAAACTCAGGGAATCCTGAGTTTCATCCGCAGTTTAATGGCAATTCCTACCAACGCGATAGCTCCTATCATCAGGGCACGGTCTGGCCCTGGCTGATTGGTTCCTATGTCGATGTCCATAGGCGCGTCTTTAACGATGACGCAGCCATTCAGCCGCTGCTCGCTCCGCTGGTATGCCATCTGTGGCAAACCTGTACCGGCACGATTAGCGAGGTCGCCGAACCTGAGCCACCTTTTACGCCTGGTGGCTGCTTCGCTCAGGCCTGGAGCGTTGCCGAGTTTCTGCGCATCTGGCCGACCGCTGAAAATTAGCAAGCGCTCTTGCCGGGGGCTGTGCCGCCAGATTTTCAGGGAGAGATGACTGAGTTTGAACACAGCGTTGCTGCGTTCAAACTCAGTCATCTCTCCCTTCTTTTTATATGTGCCCATCCCCATCATCACCCGACCATAATCTCCCCATCTCTTCATTCGTCGTGAGCAACTCGTCGAGCGACCCCTGAGCATCGATCTTGCCACCCTTGAGAACGATGATTTGATCGGCACGCTGAAGAACAGTGCGTCGGTGCGAGACTATCAGACAGGTCACATTTTCACGAGCAAAGATGCGTTCCCAGAGCACGTGTTCGGTCTTGGCGTCCAACGCACTGGACAGATCATCAATCACCAGCAACTCGGCGCCCCGCACTAACATGCGTGCTGCTGCTGTGCGCTGCACCTGTCCACCTGAGAGCCTGACGCCACGAGTGCCCACGAACGTCTCCAATCCTCCCTCCAGTGTCTGCACATCGCGATCGAGCGCAGCGTCCAGCAGAGCAGAGGCCAGGACCGCAGGGTCCTCAGGGAGTCCCAGGAGAATATTCTGCTTGAGTGTCTCGCTAAACAGACGAGGCACCTGAGCCGTGTATGCTGTACGGGGTGGCACAAAGAATGAAGCCGCATCATCCACGACATGGCCGTTCCACCAGATCTCGCCCGCCTCCCGAGGTAGCAGACCAAGGAGAGTTTGTAAGAGTGTAGTCTTGCCTGCACCAACGCGCCCGGTCACTACTGTCACAGTTCCGCTCACCAGGCGCAAGTCTACCGAGGTGATACCATGCTCCGATTGCGGGTGACGATAGGTCAGCCCTCGTGCTTCCATGAGGATTAACGGATCAGTCGTTCTGGAATCTGGTGGTGGCATAGTGGGAAGGGGTCCGCGTAGATAGAGTGAGGCATGGTCCACCAGCGCGGCTGGTGGAATATCGCCCAATAAGCCACTCATGCGTGCGAAGGCAACCCCGGTCTGCCGATAGTGAGCCAGAAACTTGCCGAACCCGGCGGTAAAGTCAGCGATGAAGCCCAGGTACGAGACAAACAGAGCAAAGTCGCCCACCGTCATACTGCCGCTGCGCAGGAGGCTTGCAGCCAGCAGCATGATCAAACCGGTGCCCACACTCACAGTGTTTGCTGTGATGGCATCCAACCCCTGAGTCGCCAGACGATCAGCCAGCATCGTTGTACGGCGCTGCTCGTTCAACACCCGAAAGCGTGCCACGGTTCGCTCTTCGGCACCGGCGGCCTGCACCGTCTGTACCGCCGCCAGGATATCGCCAATGGCTCCGGTGACCTGACTGGTAGCCTGACTGCTGGCTGCGCGATAGCGTCCCAGGGCGTTGCTCGCCCAGCGAGCTATGACCGTCACAAACACAAGAGGGAGGATGGTAACCAGGGTCATAAGAACGTCTATATGCATCAACGCCAGAAATGCCCCCACGGCAAGCAGACCCTGGCCAGTAATCTCGTCGCTCCAGTCAATACAGTCCTCGGCCTGATAGGCATCGTCGCGTAAGCGGCTGAGGGTCTCGCCTATGGAATAAGGCAGAGCGTAGGCACCAGGCCGTTCCAGAATATGTCGCAGCAAGTTGCGACGTAGCAACCCGCTCATTGTGAAGCGCATGAGGATTTCGACAAAGCCAGCAGTGAGCCAAACAACAACACGGCTCACTGCGAGTACCACCAGTAACACAATGATTCCCGTTATGTCTACAGACATAGACGCCTGTCCTGTAAGCGCATCAAAGAAGGCGCGGACGATCAAACCCGCCAGGAGTTCCGCCAGGGCGAATATGCTCCACAATACTGCATGGAGCAGGTAGAGCCAGGGCTTGTAGCGAGCCATTGCTAACAGATAGCGCCACGTTGGAAGCAGCTTCATAAAATGACCTCCGAAGTCTCGACCCGCAGCAATTCGGCAAAATGTGAAGCAGGATCGGCGGCGAGAACAAGCCGTGGTCCATGCTCACGCACCTGACCGTTCTCCAGCACAAGAATATCGTCAGCGCAGGCAAGTGTGGCCAGCCGATGCGCTATGATAATGCCAGTGCGGCCCTTGAGCAACCGACTCAAAGCTGTATGCACTAGCTGGTCCGTAACCGGGTCGAGGCGCGAAGATGGCTCGTCCAGAATCACCAGATCAGGATCGCGCAGCAAGATACGCGCACACGCCAGGACCTGTGCCTGTCCAGCGGAGAAGCCAGCACCATCTGGCAGGAGTATGGTGTCCAGCTCTTGCGGTAATTCCCGTAGCCAACCGGTTAGACCCAGAGTGTCCAATACAGGACGAAGCTGCTCATCCGACACCCCGTTGTCAAAAAGAGTCAGATTGTCGCGCACACTGGCATGGAAGAGATGTATTTCCTGAGAGACCAGCCCAATGCGTGCACGCACCTCCGCAAGACGCGCTTTCCGCAAGTCCACGCTCCCCAGACGCACAACGCCACTCAGCGGATCATAGAAACGCAAGAGAAGGCGTGTCAACGTCGTCTTACCACTGCCGGTGCGCCCCACCACACCCAGCACACGACCCGGCGCAAGCGATACACTGACGTCACGCAGCACAGGAACGCCCTCTGCATAGGTAAATGAGACATCGTCTAGCTCCACTGACAGAGGTCCAGGCGGTAGCACAACACCAGGACCATCGACCACACGTGGCATCGTATCCAGCAGGGACTGAATACGGACGATACTCGCGTCCGCTTGCTGCAAGTCCTGCACCTCGTTGCGAATCTGCTCGGTCGGCTGGCTCAGCATCTCAGTACACTGAAAGATCAGATAGACTGTGCCGATGGTCAGCGTGCCAGCCTTGAACAGCATGGCGCTCAAGGCAAAGGCAACCGCCGTGCCCAGTGCAAACAGCCCCAGGCTGGTGGCACTCATGCCGTAGCCCCACATCTGCGCTTTGCGCGTCACAGCCAGCCATGACCGCATTACCTCGGCGCAGCGATGCAGCACAAACGCACCAGCCCTGCTGGACCGGATATCTTGCAGACCAGACAGGTACTCGCCCAGGAAGCCATAGAAATCAGCACTGGACTGGCGCTCCGCACCCCAGGAGGATGTGGCAAGAGCACGAATCCGTAGCATGGCGCTCAAAGCTAACAGAACAAAGATACTCATACTCAGGCCCACCCGCCAGTCCACGTGATAGAGCAGCCCAAGCACTCCAACGAGCAAAAGGCCATTGCCGAGTACAGAAACCACAAACCGTGAGAAGAAGCGGGCCAGGGTAGCTACATCACCATCCACCCGCTCGATCAACTCGCCAGATGTATGGGCCGTGTGAAACGTAGCATCTAACCGTAACAGGTGGGCAACAAGATCGGCACGCAGCGCGTTAGTAGCGGTCCAGCTTACTTGTTCGGCCACATAGGTTTCAGCAACGGTTAAGCCCTGCCCCACCAGGGCCAGACTCATGGTCAGCAATGCCAGAACGATCAGATCATGCAAATCCCCACCAGAGGCTGCCTGGTCGATGAAGCTGCTCACGACCAGAGGAATGCCGACCTGCACCCAGATGACGCAACACAAAATCACAGCCAGTAGACCCATTCCCTGCCACTGAGGCCGCAAATAGTGGGCCAGTAGCCGCACATTTCGGTTCAGTGCTTGCAAAGGATAGCCAGGAAATTTCTTGTCTCGCCGCAAGAGATGATGTCTCCGCCGCGATTTGAGGTAAGTAATCAGTGCATGCCAGTAGCGCCTAAACTGAACGTATATCAAACTATTTTTATCCTTTCGCTCAAGAGCGTTTCAGATGCATTGTGCGGAACATATCTGAACCAACTGACTGAGTAAGGCGAAGCCTGACTGCAAGAGCAGCATTGTCAGTCAATAGACAGGGGCCTGCACAATACGTGTGTGCAGCATATGTTCTGCCTGGTAGTAACAGAGGATAGCCCGCAATAAGCCAGGGCTATATATGGGTGGTGAAGATAGTGCTGCTGAAACGAGGGGCAATGTGCTGCTGTGTGATGAGCGACAGACAAAAAAAGCCCTACGGGGCCGAGTGAGTTGGTTCTAAAGATCGCAAAAGAGATCTACAGAGAAGGGGAATAGACATCTGTAGAGCTTATTGAAGAACGAATATGACCGCACAAAAAGGCGACCTCAGAGCGCTGATCCGCGTAAAAACGACCACGTTCGTTTGTAGAGACAGCTCACCTGGCTTAGCAACACCTTAGTTGTGATTGAGGGCATAATAAATGGTACCTACCTTAAAACAAGATATACCTATAATAACATACGTTTTGCCAGAGAGACAAGTCTGGCAATGGAATAACAGGGTTATTCCATTCTCCGAAAGCCAAAGGCTTTCGGCCCCACCCCCGAGTTTAAGGTGAGCCTGGAAGGGCGGTGGCCTTCGCCACCGCCCTTCCAGGCTCACCTTTTTTGAATCGGGGAGGGGTTCTGCACGAGAATTAAATGGCCCTGATGGAATGATCAGGGCTTCTAAACCGATTTGTATAAATTGACAGTATATCAATCGCTCCATTATACTGCGCAGGAGAGTCGTCAGTGATGTCTCATCTCTGCGAAGAAGAAAGAAAGAAGGGGCTTTAAATATGCGTCAGCCACCGGATGATCAAAATAGTATGCCAACAGAACAGGCCAATTTTCAGGAACAATGGCCTCGAAGGCCGGGACAAATGCCGCAGGGGAGACCTCCACAGGCGTCCCCACCCAACTTTGCACCTACCCAACCATCATTCCCTCTCCCGCCTCAGGGAGGTCCGAATAATGCTCCCAGACAGGCACCGCAAGGTGGTCCACAACAGCCTTCTTCTCCCAATTTCGCACCTGGACAGGGGGGGAGAGTCTACCCTGGTCAGAACTACCCTCCAGCGAATGCTGGTCCTGGCCCCTATTTCCCTGGACCTCTGCCTTCCTGGACAGGCCAGGAAGCGCCTTCACGACCAGGATTTCCTCCTCAGGGACCCTTTGCGCCCCAACGGGGGCCTGCCAATCAACCTGGTCCGTTTGCTCAAGGCTATGGTCCCGGACCCTCTCAGCAGGGTTCAGGCGTATGGCAGGGAGCATTTCCTCCTCCACAAGAACCCCCTGGTCAGCCAGGTCCCTTCGCATCTCCCAGCAGCAGGCCAGGTCAGCCCCCACAATTTCAGAATAGCGCTGAAGTACCCTCTGCATGGCTTGATACAAAACAACCGCCCAGGTCAGGAAAAAAAGGCCGAACCCACTGGAAAGCGATTGTCAGCATCCTTATCGTGCTGGTACTGACCATTGGAGGCGTCGGCATCTATCTGGTATCCAATGGCAAACACAGTATCTCAAGTGTGACCACACCCACGTCCACAACTCGGGCCACTCCCACCGCTCGCAATGTCACCCCCTTTGCAACGCTACCCGCCAACTCAAACGCCCCCACTGCAATAGGCATCCTAGGAAAACCAGTTACAGCGGGCAACACCTGGATCGCGACCGTCACAAAAGTACAGACAAATAGCACCAGCGCCATCCCACCCAAGGCCGGTGATACCTATCTGGAAATCAATCTTACACTGAAAAATGTGTCAACCGCCCCGGTTGTGCTCTCCAGCCTCTTCGAATTCGCGCTGAGAGGTTCAGATGGCCAAACCTATCAGGAAGCCCTGTCCGATACCAATAATACTCACCCACCGGACGGCACTCTCGCAGTTGGTCAAACAATCAACGCAGTCCTCTCCTATCAGGTGCCCCAATCACTCCACCAGTTTATTCTGATTTTTAAATATGGTTTGATCGAGGGGAATACTGCATTCGTTACCTGGTCCCTTGCCACGTAATGTCAAAGCATTTTCTGGCGGCATAGCCGCCCCTCCCATCTGGATGAAGGTAGCAGAGGGACACCCTCTGCACTCCTTTGAGTCATCCCAAAACTTTTCAGCGGCTGGCATAGCCGCTCCTTCCCCAAAGAATAGAAGAAGCGAGGGATTTCGGACGCTGCGCGTTGCGCAGCGTCCGAAATCCCTCAAAAAAAGAATGGGGCGGGCGGGGTCATTCGCCCGCGAATCGCCTTCGCCAATAAAGTCTTAGGAAAAGGGGGTGGGGTGACCTGTCTTTATAAAATGCGGATCAAAATAATACTGATATTTTCAGTATTATTTCCAAGCTTCGCTTCATCAGTCAGAGCACGAGCCAGCTTCTGAGTATCGCCACCAATAGACAGAAGCTCTTTTAAGCGGTTATCATTCACGACACTCCAGAGGCCATTGCTACAAAGCAGTACCAGATCGTTTGGTTCCACCTCGTGCTCAACATAATCGAGTTGTACCTGACTGGTCTGACCCAGAAGATGTGCAAACGGCATCTGATTCGCGCGATTCTTACTCTCATCTGCTTCCAGAATATTCGTCTCCACTCGATCGATAGGTAGTGCCTGTTCATCAGTTGTGAGACAGCGCAGTTCGCCTCCAGGTCGATAGCTGTAGATCCTGCTATCGCCGACGCTCGCAATGTGTAAACGGCGTTTATGGATCAGAACAGAAGAGAGCGTGCTGACCATTGACGTATCATAGTCAGCGTTACAATGAAAAAGCACCAGCGTAGCCCGGCGCAATCCCTCGCGCATCCACTGCTCAATGATTGTATCGGGCAAGGTAGCAGGTTTATAGCTCAATCCCCCTCGTGCAGTCGTTAAACCTGACCCAAAGCCTGGAGTATAGGTCGTTGACGGCAGGGGAGTAGCCAGCAGCGGGACAAGCACATCAGCCAGAGTCTCAATCACCAGGCGACTGGCCTCGCGATCACCGGCAGCCCTCCCACCTGTCCCGCGAAGACCGTCAGCGACGGCGAAAAGACCAAAGGGACGCGGAGGAGGAGCAAGATTAGCACAGAGTCCCTGCACAAGCAGCAACATATCCTCCCCCGTCCCAATCAGATGCTTCTGTCCCATATC
>DAOTTL010000370.1:0-15428 GCA_034438135.1 Ktedonobacteraceae bacterium
ACAGGCTCGCTTCTTGTTACTATCCTGGCTTGTCGTTCTAGTACGAGCGAGCGAAGATCGCCTCGCAGGTTGCAGGTTTGCCTGTATAGAAACACTGTCCCTGCACTCCTCCTTCAGGCTGGTCAAAGGGAATAACGCGCAGAGTGGCTTTCGTTTCCTCTTTAATCGCCAATTCTGCGGCACTATCTTCAGCCCACTTGACACGTACGAAGCCGCGTTTCTCCGCTATGATCTCCTTGAATTCCTCATAGCTGTCAGTTGCATGAGTATTCTCTTGACGGAACGCCTGGGCACGCTGATACATGGCCTGCTGAATCTCCTCTAACAGTTCAGGGAGGCGAGCTTCCAAACCCTCAACGGGCACAGCTTCTTTAACACGGTTATCTCTGCGTACCAGCATAGCACTATTATTCTGGACGTCACGGGGACCAATTTCCATACGCACAGGCACACCACGTAGCTCCCACTCATTATATTTCCAGCCTGGCGTATTTTCGCTCCAATCGATTTTTACTCGCACTTTCCCTTTGAGCATCTTTGCAACACGCTCGACCAGGTCAGTGACAAGGTTTTTCTCCTGCTCTTTGCGCCAGATAGGTACGATGACGACCTGATAAGGAGCCAGGCGCGGGGGAAGAATCAGACCCGACTTGTCGCCGTGTACCATGATGATACCGCCGATCATACGGGCACTCATACCCCAACTGGTCGTAGCACAATATTTGCGCTGTCCGTCCGCATCTAAAAATTGGATATCAAAGCTGCGGGCAAAGTTGTTTCCCAGATTATGACTGGTGCCCGCCTGTAAGGCTTTCCCGTCGCCCATCATGGCCTCGATGGGGTAGGTGCGCAGCGCTCCGGCGAACTTTTCATTTTCGCTCTTACGGCCCGCGATAACCGGCATGGCTGCATCCTCTTCAGCAAAGGAGCGATACACTTCCAGCATCATACGTGTGCGTTCCTCGGCATCGTCCAGGGTGCGATGGGCCGTATGGCCTTCCTGCCAGAGAAATTCCGAGGTACGTAGGAAGAGGATTGTACGTTTTTCCCAACGCATGACGTTATTCCACTGGTTGAGTAGCATCGGTAGGTCGCGATAGCTCTGGATCCATTTGGCGAAGCTCTGACCTACTATGGTTTCGCTGGTGGGTCGGATGGCCAGTGGCTCTTCCAGTTCTTCGCCTCCGCCTCTGGTAACCCAGGCGACTTCGGGTGCGAAGCCTTCGATGTGTTCCGCCTCGCGCTCAAGAAAACTGCGTGGGATGAGCAGGGGAAAGTAGGCATTTTCCACGCCGGTCTCTTTGAAACGGGCGTCGAGACGATGCTGCAAATTTTCCCAGATCCCGTACCCGTATGGACGAATGATCATACAGCCACGGACGGGAGCGTAGTCAGCTAACTCTGCTTTGCGCACAACCTGATTATACCATTGGGAAAAATTGTCATCCTGGTCTATGATGTCTTCTACAAATTTCTCTTCGTTTGCCATGCCTTTTCCTCTCAGATTACTAAGAAACACCCATAAAAAAAACCCGTCCTTCCAAGGACGAGCTTTTTTACCCGCGGTACCACCTTTTTTGAATCCCATTATTGGGAGGAATTCCTCTTATTCGGTCAGGATAAGACCGATTCTGCCTCGTTAACGGTGAGGGTTCCGACCAGTTCTTCACTGGCGCTCTCAGGTGGGTTCAACATGATACCTCTGCACCGACTTGCACTGTCTCGGTTCGCTGGTGAGGTTTGTCGATGTCTACTGGTCCTGGTCAACGTGTTCTGCTTTTTGCGTTTGCCTGTGGCAAATCTTACTTGATCCCGTTAACTCTGTCAAGGCTTTTCTCTGCCTTTCCAGGATTTTTCACAAACTGTGAATTGTTCCTGATTTTGCAAAATCAGGCTAAATAGATGAGGGTTTTTGACGATTGTCTGCATCGGCCTGTCAGGACGCCCCACCCCATTTTAACAAGAGCAGATGGTGTGTGTTGTAGCGCATTCGCGCCACAACACACACCATCTGCTCTTGTTATTCTCTGTCGCTGGCGGCGACTAGATGTTTAACATGGGAATCTTGGAGACGGTCCAGCGATCGTTGGGACTGGCTACCTGGAACTGTACCATGGAGATGGCATCCGTGGGACAGCGAACGATGCAGAGTCCGCAGCGAATACACTTCTCTTCGTCGATGATCATATCGGCTCCACCTCGCCAGGACTCCGTACCCCGGTGCATGGGGTCGCCCTTGACGACGCGTGAGAGACCCTCCATACTGATGCAGTCATAGGGACAGATATCGACGCACCCGGAGCAGAGAATACAGATCGAGGGATCGATCATGATATTCAACTGGCACTGGAGACAACGTCTGGCCTGCTCTACGGCCTGCTCAGGAGTATAGCCAGTTTCGGTCTCGCGGGTATTGCTATAGCGATCTTTGAGCTGCAAACCGGGCAACATCTGGTGAGCAATCGATTCGTAGTCATCGACCATACCGCGTCGGTAGTCAGGCAGTTCAATCTCTTCAGCCGGATCGGCGGGCTTATCCACGCCTCCAAGATAACGGTTAATAGCACCAGCCGCATCTCGTCCATCGGCGATGGCTGAAATCAGGTTGCGTGACCCTTCGGTATAGTCGCCACCAGCGAAGAGGCCAGTATAACTGGTCATCCAGGTGTCACGATCCACCAGAGGAACTCCGTTGCGTCGATTGACCTGAACGTTTAGCTCGCCGAGGTGTAGCCAGGAAGCGTCACTATACTGACCAAAGGCGGGAATAACCATGTCTGCCGGAATGACGTATTCGCTGCCTTTAATGGGAACCGGACGACGACGACCGCTGGAGTCGGGATCACCCAGCTTGTTGCGTATGACTCTCAGTCCGCTGACATGGATGCCATCGCTACTCAATACCTCAACTGGCGAGATAAGATATTGAAATTCGACGTTTTCAAACTCGGCCTCGTCCACTTCATACTCGTCAGAACCCATCTCCTCTTTCGAACGGCGATAGATAACGTAGACTTTATCAGCTCCGAAGCGGATAGAGGTACGGCAACAGTCCATCGCGGTAAAACCACCGCCCAGGACAATCACCTCTTTGCCCACATAGGTAGGCTCGCCAAAGTTGGTTTTGGCAAGCATGGCGATTCCGTGATCAACTCCCTTGAGATCAGCGCCGGGAACAATTTTATTGTCAGGACCCGTCAGGTCGTTAGAAATGTAACAGCCAGCGGCCAGATAGACCGCATCATACTGTTTGAGTAGATCACTCACTTCTATATCTCGACCAACGCGGGTGTTGTATTTTACCTCGACTCCCAGGTCTCGCATATATTCGGTGGTCTCTTCACTTGTGACGTGACGGGGCAGACGCCAGACCGGGATGCCATTGACCATCACTCCGCCCGCTACAGGGTCGGACTCGTAGATGGTGACGGCATAGCCCATCTCACGCAGGTCGCGAGCACAGGCCAGACCGGCTGAACCGGCCCCTACTATCCCCACCGTTTTCTCTTTCGTCACCGGAGGCGCTGCTACACGATGGCGAAACTCTCGATGGTCGGAGGCGGCTCGTTTGAGCCAGCAGATGGCAATTGGCTTGCCGTCAATTTTGTTCCGCCGACAGACCGGCTCACAGGGACGTGCACAGGTTCTCCCGAGAACACCTGGCACAATGTTTGCTTTGCGGTTGAGTAGATATGCTTCGTCAAAACGAGCCTGTGATATAAGACCTATATAAGTAGATACGTCGGTATGGGCCGGGCATCCCACCTGACAGGGAATATTTGTCTGATACCAATCAGGTGTCGTTGTGATTGATTGGTATCGAGGTACTAGTTCGCTATCTGGATCGATCATTTGAGTCCTCCAAAGGAGCAGAAGATCGGGTAGATGATGTGCTCATTATGATACTTTTTTTGATTATAGCACACATGCCGGAGCGCGAACAATATGGTTTCTTCTCTTTTTGTACTCTGTCGCCAGAGGCGACAGAGTACAAAAAGAGCAACTAGGGTGTATTGTCGCGCATTCGCGCGATAACATACCCCAGTTGCTCTTTTTTAAAGGGAGTGGGAGGGCCTGCCAGGCCGATGCAGCAGATCAGCAAGAAACCTCTACTTGTAAGGGGGTGGTTTAGCGGAGCAAGAGATTTCGCCAACAAAGTCTAAAATGAGGGGGTGGACCGAAAGCCAAAGGCTTTCGGAGCATTAAATAGTCCTGGGTGGGGAGAGAACGCCTTTTCACAAGTGGGACGATGTGTTGTACAATAGCAATACAGTCGGCCCTATCGTTCAACAAAGATGCTAAGATGCATAGTGACAGGAAGAGTATGCGCTGTCCAAACTGTCAGATTATCAATCCTCCCTACGCCAAATTCTGTATGGAATGTGGCTATCGTTTGCTTATTTGTGCAAACTGTCAGACGCTCAATCCTCCCGGTGCTAAATTCTGCATCGAATGTGGAAGCTCGCTTGTGGGTACGGCATGGCTCAATCCTTCCACGGGCAGAGCATCGTCAACTGAGAGTGTTCAGTTCGTACCTGACGTTCGCTTACTGCCAGCGAGTAACCTTGCAGATACCAGACAAGTCTCGGCTCAGTTCAATGGATATGCGAGTTTGAGTCAATTAACGGAGCCGGAAGAGCGGCGTATAGTGACGGTGGTGTTTGCGGACATTACTGGTTCAACGCCTCTGGCTGATCGTCTTGATCCAGAAGATATGCGCTCCATCCTGGCAAGCTATTTTAATCTTATGACGGAGCAAATTCGCCGTCACGGTGGGACTGTTGAGAAGTACATCGGCGATGCTGTGATGGCTGTCTTCGGCGCTCCTCTGGCCCATGAGGATGACCCGGATCGCGCCATTCGAGCCGCGCTTGATATGCAGTCCGCTCTCAATACATTTAATGTCAGACGGCAACTGGGCAATGTTGAGGTGAGCAGTTTGCAGATGCGCATTGGGATTAACACTGGCGAGGTGGCGGCTCCCAGTTCGCATTTTAGCAGAAGGGATTTTTTGATTACCGGCGATGCTGTGAATGTAGCTGCACGCCTGCAACAGATTGCCGTGCCCGATACGATTCTGGTGGGTGAGCGTACCTATCTGGCAACGAGGGATGTCTTCGATTTCCACTCTCTGGCACCTCTGAATGTGAAGGGGAAGATGAATCCACTCCGCGCCTGGGCTGTTGTCGGTTTTCGCTCCCTGGATCTCTCCATTGCCCATCGCTCAAGGGGTATTGCAGGCCTTCAGACGCCACTGGTGGGCCGTTCTCTGGAGCTGACTTTGATGCACGCGACCTATGCTCGTGTGCGCGATGCCCGTCACTCGCACATGATCACCCTGCTTGGCACACCCGGTGTTGGCAAATCGCGTCTGGGGCGTGAATTTATCGAGCGTGAGCTGGAAGCGGCTCGGTGCACTAACTGCGAGGAGGTCCCGGTGGAGCCTCGCGTTTTACAAGGCCACTGTCCGTCGTATGGTGAAGGTCTGACATACTGGCCATTTGTTGAGATATTGCGCTCGCTGATCCAGGTGCAAGATGGTGAGAACGGTACGGAATTAGAGGAGCGTTTCATCGATTTCGTTCATCAGACGCTGCGTCCGACCAGACGTTCTGAGGATATCGATAAGATAGCCAGCGTTCTTTTGCAGAGCATGGGACAGGGACTGTTTGGTGATAAGAGCAGCCAGGGTGATGTGCGCGAGATGCAGCGTAGCACGTACAATAAAGATACCGATAAGGGCGGTCCCCAGGCAGTTTTACAATATGCTTTTTGTGTTTTGCTTGAAGCTCTGGCGCAACTACGCCCTTTAATCCTGATTATTGATGATCTACAATGGGCTGATGAGGCGTTGCTTGATCTCCTGGAATACCTAAACGGACATATCACAGCTTTACCTGTGCTGTTCATCTGTATTGCGCGTCAGGATTTTCTGGAAAGTCAGCATGATTGGGGCGGCGGTCAGTCTAATTTTACAACTATCATCCTGGATGCTCTGACTCGTGAGGAGACTGGCGAGCTTATCGTTGAGGCCCTCGCTACCGATGAGTTGCCGGATGTGCTGATCCATACTATACAGCAGCGGGCAGAGGGGAATCCTTTCTTTGTCGAAGAGATTATCCAGATGCTGATCGACCAGGGGATATTGATTAAAGAGAACGGGATGTGGCGTAGCAGTGTACAGAGCGAGGCCATTTTAAGCGAGCTTTCCAGTCCCTCAATCCCTCCTGAGGATACGCTGATGGATCAGCACTATGTGTTGCCGCTCCTACGCATGCCTGACACAATTCAGGGCGTGCTGGCCGCTCGCGTTGATTTGCTTGGACCCGTTGAGAAGTTAGTTTTGCAGTCTGCCTCGATTGTTGGACGAACCTTCTGGGTCTCTTCGGTTCTGGAACTTGTTGAAGATCTGGACCGCGAGCAGGTTCTTTTGATGTTAGAGCGGTTCGTCCAGCGTGATTTTATCGGGAAGAGTGAGAGACCTCATCCTGGTCCGATCGAGAAGGAGCAGAGTTTCAGTTTTAAACATATTTTGATCCGCGATGTAGTCTACAACAATATTCCTCGCGCTCGTCGCTCCCATAAGCATGCGCAACTGGCTGCCTGGCTGGAGGAGCAGATCGGGGAGCGCCGAGAAACATTTTCAGAGTTGCTGGCTTATCATTATCAGCAGGCTCTAGCCAACTGGTCGAATGTGCGCACAATCAGCTTCTCGTCCAGTGGTACAGAGCAAGAGGCCAGAGGTGCTGGTCAGCTTGTTCACCTGACCCGGTCCGAGCTGGTGGATCGAGCAATCCGCTATCTCACACTGGCAGGTGACCAGGCGTATCACAGCTATTATACGATTCGAGCGATTCAGGCCTATACGGAGGCCCTGGAACTTATGCAGGGACATACAATTGGTGGCCTGGTCGTCGCTGATATGCATAAAAAACTCGGCCATGCCTATATTCAGCGTGCAAGCGCCGATGAGGCCTGGAAAGAATATCTCTCAGCCCTGCATTTGCTGAAAGAGCAGCCCGATGCGCCGCAAAAAGATTTGCTCTATCTCTATATGAACCTGGCTGAACTGGCTACCCGCTGGTCGAGCTGGTTCAATAATAGTCCGCAAAAAGATGAGGTACATGTCTATATCGATGAGGGTTTAAAGCTACTCGCTGGTCAGCCGCCAAGTGGCGAACAATCCAGCTTTTTTACCTATCTGGCTATGTGGTATATGCGCCAGGTAAAACAAGCTCCTCAGGAGGAGCGGGCACAGCTAGCAGAGCATGCTCTGAGTAGCGGTCGGGAGTCTCTGCATATTGCAGAGGAGGTCAATGATATTGATGCCCTCTGGTTGGCTCTGGATGCGCTAGGTTTTATTTATGAAGCACAGAACAAATATGATGAAGGACATGCGACTCAACACCGCCGTCAGACATTGCTGGATTTGATTGAGGGACGCGAGGAGCTTTACGATCTCTATAGTAGTCTGGGCTGGACACATAGATTTATTAGTGATTATTCGACGGCAGCCTCGTGGTTTGGTCGCGCCTGGCGTATTGCTCAAACCATGGAGAGTCCCTCTATGCTGCTGAGCAATCTGCGCGGTCGTCTGGAAGCCTGGTATGAGTGGGATCGATGGGATGAGGCTCGTGAGGTATCCCATCGTATTCTGCAAACCTGTGAACAATATCAGCAAGATCCGGTCTGGCAGTTGAGTTCTCTGGAGATGCTGGCCAAGCTGGCCTATCGGATGGGTGATCTGGAGGAGAGTGAGAAGTATATGAGCCAGTATCGGCGGATCTTTGAGCTGACCTGTCATGAACCGATGCTACTACCAGGCATGCATATGGCTTACCACGATTGGACGCAGGCCCTGACCGATTTGCGTGCAAAGATCGAGCAGGCCGAACCATTTCCCAGTCCAATAGACCTCGCACATATGGCGGAGTTGACTATATTGACCAATATGCCTGCTGAGGAGCAGAGATCGATCTGTGAACAGGCAGTCGATCTTGCCAGTCAGTCCGGTGCTCGCAAAGCCCTGGCGATTGCTCAACGCGCCTGTGGACGCAGGGAGTTGGTTCAAGATTCGTGGCATGAGGCAGGGCAGCATTTTCGCTCTGCTCTGGAGCGTTTTCAGGCTCTCGATCTCCCCTGGGAGCGAGCCGAGACCCTCTATTGCCTGGGGCAGCTTTATATGCGCTGTTCCGAGCATCAAAACAGTGCAACAGCCGATAATCTCAGTCTGGCGAGACTCTGCCTTGAGCAGTCCCTGGGCTTTTTTGAGTCATTACATGCAGTGCACGATGTTCAAAAAGTCCGTGGGATGCTTTCGTCAGCCCACCAGGGCTGACTTACTCAATTTTTTATGTATCCATGTGCCAGAGGGAGGGTTGTTGCCAGAGTTGGGTGGAATCCCAACTTACCCCTATCTCGCGTTTAAGGATAGAGATGTGGATCTGGTTCAGATTTGCTCCCGCGTCGTGCAGACTCTTTTGCATGCTGGTCAGGGCCAGTTTGGGGGTATTATTTGTACGGCTCAGATGTGCCAGCCAGAGCCAGCGCAGACCATCGCTGCGCCAGGTACTCAGAACCGCTTCGGCTGCCTGTGCATTGGAGAGGTGACCGGTTGAACTCAAGATGCGTTGTTTTAGATGGTAGGGGTAGGGTCCACTGAGCAGACGTGCCCGATCGTGGTTTGACTCCAGAATGAGCAGATCGGCCTGCTCGATCGCCTGGAGCATGGTGTGTGTGATTTCGCCTGTGTCTGTGATCAGACATACACGGCAGCCGCCCGCGCTCAGCAGATAGCCACAGGGGGCGACCGCGTCGTGTGAAACGGGGAATGAGTACACCTCAATATCGCCAATCTCGCATCGCGTGCCTGCTGGCAACGGTTGCCAGAGATTTCGGGTGATGACCGCAGGTGCCGCAGGAGTGAGACGAAGCTCTTTCTGAACGGTTAGTTCTCCATTTTCGACTTGAATCTCTGCTTCCAGATGTATGAGTGCTCCTCCCTCGGAACGCAATTCACCCGCTGAGAAGATGTCCTCGATGGCGGCCAGGGTACGTGGATCGGCGAAAACTGGTATGTTGTAACGCTTCATGAGAAAGGGAAGGCCGAGAATATGGTCGCTATGCTCATGTGTCACCAGTACACCTTGCAATTGACCCGCTGTACAGCCTGCCAGGTGCAGGCGTTCATTGAGCACGCGACCGGAAAATCCTGCGTCCACTAGCAGGCGTGTGCGTCCTTGCGGTCCTGCCTCGATCAGATAAGCGTTCCCGCTGCTGCCGCTACCTAAAGACGTTACCCTCATATATTATTCCCCCGCTCTCTTCACAATGGGAGACTGCAATCGATGCTTAAGTCTCAAAACCAGTTCCCCGTTTCCAGTGCGCAACGAATCTCGTGTTGAACCTCTGTGTTCTGCTCCTGATTCAGGGCTTCGACGAGGGTCTGCCGGGTCCGTGTTCCGCCCAGACGACCCAGCGCCCAGGCGGCATGTCCGCGTACCAACTCTTCTTCATGGTGGAGCGCCTGGCACAAAGCTGGAATAGCGTCCGGGTCACCGCTATTGCCCAGGGCTACACAGACATTGCGCAGTAGTCCACGCCTTTTTGTGCGCTTGATGGGACTATGTTTGAAGCGTTCGCGGAACTCCTCTTCGGTGATTTTTAGCAAAGGAATCAGTTCAGGATTGCTACCAGTGAAGGGACGAGGACGAAACTCCTGGCGTGGCTGAAAAACCACTGGCTGCTTGTTTGTTGTTCGGGTTGCTCCACCGGATCGAAGTCCTAACCGTTGCTCAGCGACATGATTGACTGGACAAACCTGCTGGCAAATATCACAGCCAAAGATCAGATTTCCCATCAAAGGTCGCAGCTCCAGAGGAATACTGCCGCGTAACTCAATCGTCAGGTAAGAGATACAGCGCCGATTATCCAGCACATAGGGTGCGGGCAAGGCACCCGTGGGACAGGCATGCAGACAGATCTCGCAATTGCCACAGTTTGCTCGCAGTGGGACATCAAACTCATCTCTGTGAATGGGCAAGTTGGTCACGATCTCCGCCAGGAAAACCCATGAACCCCAACCTTTGGTCAAAATATTGGTATTTTTGCCATACCAGCCCAGTCCCGCTCGCTCGGCCACCGCACGATCCACCATGCGTCCAGTATCCACGAATAGCCGCGTCTCCAGCGTTGAGACCTCGGTGCGAGCATACTCACTTAACCAGGCTGCGAACTTCTGCAACCTGGACTTAATCAACTCGTGATAATCGTCTCCCCAGGCGTAGCGAGAGATGCGTCCACGCGGTCCACCTGTCTGCTTCTCCTCTGGCTGCTCACTTAGATAACAGAGAGCTAGCGAAATAATGGAACAAGCTTCTGGCAAGAGCGCGTCAGGATGACACGAAACCTCGGCTCTTTCAGCCGTAAACCAGTTCAGCCCATCCATCAGACCCGCCGCAATACGCTCTTTGATAAGACGTTCCGCATCGGGAAAGGCCTCTGCTCCCGTAATGCGTACACCATCGAAGCCAAGTTCATACGCGTATTCTTTAATCTTGTTTGTATGTAACATAGAAATACCTAATTTGTAACGTCGCGACTTTCATTCAACAACCATGTCAGACTGATAAATATTAACAGATAACAGGCCAGTGTGATGAGAGCCTGGGGACCTGAAAGAGGCGATCCAGTTGTGCCATTAAACAGGTATTGAGCCTGATTTAACTGCAAAGAACGCGCGTTGTTAATAATGAAATAGTCGGGCAGAGAGCGCAGGAATGTGCCCATTCCTCCTGTCGTGACAGTGCCAGCGAACGCAAGGATATTGGAAAGGACTGGTTCAGCAAAAAACCAGGTCAGTGCCCCCACAACGCCTGCGACAGTCGAACGACCCAGCATGCCCAAAAAGGCCGCCACAACCGCAAACATAAACCAGTCTAGCATCGTTACCAGTAGATAGAGCAATGCATGACCAAGCCAGGTTGGGCTAAGAAAGGCAATGCTCTGAGTCACGCCGCTGGTCAGATTAAAAAGCTGACTCACGATAATCCCCACAAAGGTCATGACTAGCACACTCAGAACAATACATACCAATAAGGCCCCATATCTGGCGAGCAAAAACTGTCCCCGCTGGGGTCCACGAGTAAACATCAGGCGTACTGTTCCAATACTCAGCTCTCCCCCAACAAGCGAACCTGATAAAATGATCAGCAAAATGATTGCTGGATTTAACTCATCCTGTGTGCTGGCAAGTTCCAACGAAGCTGGCAGGCGTAGAGCCTCAGAATGAGTTACAATCACAACGTGCCTGAACTGATCCAGCTGGGAGGATGTACATTTGGAGGGTCTCTCTTTTACGAACGTGCCCTGACAAACATCAGAAAACTGACTGGCGGGAGTGTTCAGATTGACCGCTAATTCGATGCCGGACGCCAGTGGAACCAGTAGAGCCAGCAGGATTGCAATCGTTAGAAGCACTTTTGACATCAACCGTCGATGAATCTTGTAGAGCTCCATGCCGATCAGCCGGAGAAGGACACTAAAAAAATCCATGCGTCCCAGGATGACTGTTCCTGTGCGTTTGTTTAGCGGGAGAGCACTTTCCAGTGTTTCAGCATTTTTATCCTCTACATTTGATAATTGACTCATAGCCTTTTCCTCTGACCTGAAGTGCCAGCGATCTGCTCATTATTGTGGGGGATAAAGTCTGGTGGTTCATAGTTTCCCGCCAGCGCGGCCATGCCTGGATGCATGCCTGTGTGTGAAGGGGGAATGGTTAGTTGCAGGTAAATATCCTCCAGGCTTCCTTCATAGGGATGGAGTTCGGCGGCAAAGAGTCCATCCTGTGCCAGCAAGCGATTAATATCGGCTGATTTGGTCCTGGGTGCGTCGATACGCAGTATTTCCCGACCCTGGCGATCTTTTTCTAGATGGATCAAGCCAAGCCAGTCTGCTCCATTTTCCCTGCTGCGATTGAGCAGAGCACTGGCCCGTTTCAGATCGGTTGCGTCTTGCAGAAGCACCAGCACTTGCTCTTTTCCACTCAACAGATCATCCACATTGCCTTGCTTGATGAGATTGCCTTTCTGAAGAATTGCAACGCGGTTACAGACCTGCTGTACCTCGTTTAAGAGATGACTGGAGATAAAAATTGTTTTCCCCAGGGAGGCTAATCTTTGGATCAACTGGCGGATCTCATACATGCCAGCGGGATCCAGTCCATTTGTCGGCTCATCCAGCAGTACCATCTCAGGATCTGTCAGCAAGGCTGAGGCGATGCCCAGGCGTTGTTTCATCCCTAGCGAGTATTTTTGATAGGCCATTTTAGCCTGCGCTTTCAACTCGACCAGTTCCAGTACCTCCTCGATCCGTCGCTGATTGGCCCGTCCTGAGACCATGCCAGAAGCTGCCGCGACTACTCTCAGGTTGTCGATACCAGAAAGATAGGGATAGAAGACAGGCATCTCAACAATTGCGCCTATATGTTGCAAAATCTGTGGCATTTGGTAAGCTGTATCCATACCAAAAATAACAGCTCGTCCGGCAGTTGGACGAACCAGGCCAAGTAGCATGCGTATTGTTGTGCTTTTACCTGCTCCGTTAGGACCAAGGAAGCCGAAAACATCACCACGCATGACCTGAAGGTTTAGATCGTTTACTGCAACCAGCTTTTCGTATGCCTTTGTCAGACGGTTTGTGTTAATAATTATTTCTGATTGAAGTTTTGCTGCAAGATATTCTTTCAAAATGTAACCTCTCAAAGGGCTTCCAGATGGCTTTTCTTCTCAACAAATTTCTTTCTGGAAATCTTTGATATCCAATTATTGCATGGCGGGTTTGTTCAGGTCAAATGAAAAAATACCTGAAAACATCGGTGCTGGCAAATACCACTGATGCTGCGTTTCTTTCTATGGAGCCAGGTGCACTTTCTCTGAGAGAGTACGATAGTGCAGAGATATGGTGACTATTATGCCCATAAACTATGTTTGGGAAATATGCTTGCAGGCAGATGTAGTTTTTATATACGGGCGATCCAACGTCTCTGCTCAAATAAAAGGAGAGGGGAAGCGTATATACAGTACCAACGCCCCCTTGATTGAAAAATGAGGAGCTTTTATGTATAACAATCCATCTGATCCTTCTTCGCAATATCCAGGCCAACAGCCGGGATATCCAGGCCAGCAGCCAGGGTATCCAAATCAGCAACCGGGATATCCGGGCCAACAGCCGGGATATCCCGGTCAACAGTCAGGGTATCCAAATCAGCAGCCAGGAGGGTTTCAGACTAGCTATGAGCCGCCACCCAGCAAGAAACGAGGCACGGGCTGTCGGGTTGCGGTAGTGGTGGTGGTTTTGCTGCTTGTGCTCGTAGCTGCCGGAGCGGTTGCCGGATTCTATTACTACAAGACCAATATTAGCTCGACTCCCCAGAAAACGCTCGCAGCCTATTGCGATGGACTCAAGAACAACAACGCCCCGGAACTCTATAACCAATTGGACGCAAGTCAGCAGAAGAAAACGACTATTGCTGATGTTCAGAAAGGACTTGTATTGCTTGATACACCTCTCATTGGGGGGATCAAAGAGTGCACTGTAGGCGCAGTTCAGGAGAACGGCTCGATAGCCACAGGTGTTGTGACGATTGTTCTGGGCATCGGGAGATCGCAGACTGCCACTACGACCCTTGTTCTGGAGAATGGAGTATGGAAGATAGATAACAGTAGTACTCCTAACGTCACATAAGAATAAGACCAGGAAAAAGATAGCTCTTATCTTAGTTTAGACGAAGCCTATTGACAGACCTGGTGAATGGGCCAGGTGTGGTGAGAAGCAATGAAAAAGTGCGAGAGACATTTTAGAGCCGTGCATAGATGAAAGCGTGAAAATCAGTTCTGGCGCGAACAGGAAAAAGTTCACTTGAATGCTGTTGAGCAAGCAATACTCCATTCTTGCTTGAGCGTGTTACACTATGCTTAGCTGAAGCGCCAATTGCGCTTATGTCGCATAAACTAGAATACAATCCTTTAAAGGAGAGATAAATGGAAGCCGCACTGAACAGTTCTCTAGGTCGAACCATACTGGGTCCAGTTCCATTCAGGATTGGCCGCGCTCCTGATAATACTCTGGCTATCGCCGATTCACAATCCTCTTCGCACCACGTTGAAGTAGCGCCTGATCCCGGTGGCAATAGTTATCAGATAACCGATCTCAGTAGCACGAATGGCACCTATGTCAATGAACAGCGCCTGGTTCCAAATGTCCCTCGCGTGCTCAATTCTGGAGATGTGATTCGTATAGGTACGACGAATTTTACTTACGAAAGTAGCTCTGGCTCTGTACCTACAGCACCGGCAAATCCATCTGATAACTACGAGGCTACTATACTCGCCAGCCCCGGTTCTTTTGCTCCACCAGATCAGCCAGGGTATCAATCACCGGCTTCCGAAAATTATAACGCACCTGCTCAGTTTCCTCCTTACACTCCTTATCCGCCTCAAGGGGGTTATCCACAACCCCAACAGGGCTATCCACCGCCTCAACAGGGCTATTCACCGCCTCAACAGGGCTATTCACAACCCCAACCTGGCTATCCACCGCCTCAACAGGGCTATCTACCGCCTCAGGGGAGTTATCCACAACCCCAGCCCGGTTATCCACCACCTCAAGGGAATTATCCACCGCCTCAAGGGAACTATGCGCCGCCTCAGTTTGTTCAGCCAAAGAAGAAGAGGCGAGTGGGATGCTGGATTGCCGCTATCATAGTGCTGCTACTCCTTATTGGTGGTTTTGGCGTTACGTACCTTGCGACGCGTTCAACGCCTCAAAAGACGCTTCAGACCTATTGCAATGCTATTAAGTCCGGCGATTATCAGACAGCTTACAATCAGTATTCTGCCCGTGTACAGAGTAAGGAATCAGAGTCAACTTTTGCCTCCGGGGTAAAACTGAGCACCTCGCTACTGGGCGGTATGACGAATTGTGTTGTCAATAGTGTCACTGAGGATAGCAATACGACTGCGCGTGGCACTATTACTTACACATTTGGTGACGGAAAATTAATTCCTGACAGTGGGAATCTGGTTCTGGAAAATGGCACCTGGAAATTAGATGCTTCTAGCAATGAGAGTGGTACCACTATCTAATGCTGGAAAATTTTCTCGCAATTATTCCTGCTTTTGCAAAAGCAGGAGAAAAGGCATTTATGAGTCATCCCGAACTTTGAGACCGTTGGCGAACTCCTTTTTCAAGCTCGCCTTGAAGGAGGGAGCGTGTTCGCTCTCTCCTCGGCAGAAGGGTTCGCCAACGGTATCGAACTTTTCTGCGGCTTGCAATGCCGACCCTCCCCCGAGAAAAGGGAGAAATGGCTGAGTTTGGCAGCAGCAAAGCTGCTGCCAAACTCAGCCATTTCTCCCTGAAAAGCTGGCGGC
>DAOTTL010000371.1:0-5893 GCA_034438135.1 Ktedonobacteraceae bacterium
CTGTCGCCTCCGGCAATAGAAAGAAAAGTGGAAAAAGTCTCTTCTTGTTTCGGGGGCTTCGCAAAACCGCTCCTCCCCCGAAACAAGAAGAAGTGAGAGTGGTTGGCAGGGCATGTGCCCCGCCAACCACTCTCACTTCTTCTTAAAGAAAGGGGTGGTGCGGCCTGCGTAGCAGGCCGAAAGCCTTTTGCCCCGCTTCTCAAAAGCAGGGATGACTCATATATTACGGAGAGGGGAGAAAATTCTGAGAACTAAAAGATCCTCCCAGCACATCCTTGGAAGAAGCGCCTATCCAACGATCAAGGACAGTAGCATAGACCGAGCGAAAATCGACGGTATACTTCATATTGCCATTAGCATCCAGATTCCCCAGACTGGGAGGTTCACCAAAGATTCCTTTGGTAATCGCGTTCCCCAGGACAAACATAGGAGCCGCAGTTCCATGATCGGTTCCCTGACTGCCATTCTCTTCGACACGTCTACCAAATTCAGACCAGGTCATTACGACGACATTATCGGCCTTACCGTGAGAGGTCAGGTCGTTATAGAAAGCTGCCAGACCCTCTGCCAGAGTGGTCATCAAGGTATCATGAGGTGTCTGTTGACCGGCATGGGTATCGAAGCCACCGAGGGTTACATAACCTACACGCAGGCCCAGATCCTCGACAATGACTTCAGCGAGAATCTTGAGACCCTGAGCAAACGATCCTTTGGGGTAAGTCACGCCGGGTTTATAGGTCGCGTCTGCCCGGCTCAAACTCTGCGATCCGGCCTGAGCGTTCAAAGCAGTTGCGCTGAGTAGCGCGGCATACGGCAAATCAGTCGGATAAGAACTGTAGAGCTTCATCAGAGCCTGTAACCGCGTATTTCCACCATCTGGATCAGCACGGTCAGGCTTGAGAGCATACGACTGAGGACTGGTCAGAGTGGGCACCGGTGTAGTAATCGACTGTAAAGCGAGTGCCGTTGTGCCATCTATATCCAGAGATTTAAACGGATGCCCATCTTCATCCACCAGCTTTGATACAAGCTTGCCCAGCCAACCCTCACTTCCAGTACCGTTCAAATCTAGCGTCTGCCAGATATCCATGGCCTCAAAATGCGAAAGACTCTGGTTGGGATAGCCAACTCCCTCGACAATTGCCAGATGGCCCTGATCCCAGAAGCTCTTGAGTGGCTGCAAATTGGGATTCAAGCCCAGACGCGTGTCTAAAGGAATAACCTTATTATCAGGAATGGCCAGTGTGGGACGCATCTGCTTATAAAGAGGATCGGTAAACGGCACAATTGTGTTCAGTCCATCGTTGCCACCGGCCATCTGTACTACGATCAATGTATTGTTACTGGACAGTTGTGCAAAATGGTCTCCCTCATTTGAGAGTGTCATAGCTGAAGCCATGCCGCGACTGAAAATCGCTGGCATGATCATCCCCGCCGAAACGGCCAGCATGCCATTTTTTACCATTGCTCTGCGAGATACTTTCATCATTGCACCTCTAGTTCAATTGATATTCTGGTAAAGACATTAGTAAGTAGAGCGTGCCTCGCACACGATTTAGCGGATAAGATTGACCATTGGTCAGAGTAATATGCTGAGAACTGGAATTGTCTGTAGCAGTAAAATACTGCAACAGTGAAGTGCGTCGATCAGTTGGCAAGGGACCATCCAGGAGAAAGCCTGAAAAATGATCGACAAAGGCATCGGGCGAGGACAATTTATTGTCGTTGATCATTTTCTGTAAATCGACCATAGGAAGACCATTGGTCTCCTGCACCAGCAGACGATCGATATAGTTGAGCCGTGTCATCCATGCACCGGTACTTAACCAGTTTGTGCTCACTTTGTCGCCAGGCCAACCTGCGACGTTGGGCGGCTCGAAAACTGGTTGACCCATTAACGCTGCCAGTTGAGACAGACCTGTGCCACTACTGGCTCCACTTTCCTGAACATCAAGCGAACGATAAGCCTCTACTAGAAACTCAATCGGCGATTTGATACGACTGCGATACGACGCTGAAGAAGCAAATTGTGGTGAGAACAACAGAGCACGCATGACTGCTCCCATATTGTGTCCACTCGTTGTATAAGCATCCACCAGAGGCTTCAGGTCATCGTTAGTGGGATTCTCGTGCACAAAAAAGGAGAATAGCCGATGTCCAATAAACAAAGGTGTAGAGGGATGCGCGGCCAGAATACGTACGACATCTTTATAATCAAAATTGCCCGTCTGACCCAGGATATGTTTGGTCAGATTGTTATGTCGTGACGGAATGAAAGAGGAGGTATATCCCTTCGCACGCCAGCCTGTCAGGGCAGCGGCTACCTCGGAGACATCCTGCTGCGTATAATTCCCCACGCCCAATGTAAAGAGTTCCATCAATTCACGAGCATAATTCTCATTGGGATGTTGTGCGGTACTTGTGCCCAGATCGAGGTAGGCAAGCATAGCAGGATCAGCAGTGATCCCGAGCAGAATCGCATCATAGGTATCAAAGGCATGACTACGCAAAAATTGATTCTGGATCACGATGCGCCTATAGACTTTGGGACCGCCAACCTTGCGAAAGCTGCTGGTCAGCACTCCGCTCAAGAAGAGCGTCATTTTCTCCAGCAGGGGTCTCTGAGTCCAGGCCATACGCAAGAGCACCCAGCGCTGCTGATCCGCTGCCTTATCCATATCGAGATTGAGTGCATTTAGCCGCCGCTCCATCGCGCTGTCATCAACCTTTTCGTAATCAAGCAGATGGTTGATCGCGCCTTCATAGCCCATATTCTGATACATGGCCATCTCACTGGCACTTGCACCGAAGCCTGCACGGCGCAGGAGATGGCCTATCTGCACATCACCGGCAGCCGAGACCGGTTTAGACTGACTGGCAGATTGTAACCAGTTTTTAAGAGCCATGCCGCCCCCGACTGCTATGGCACCAGCCACCGCAACACCTCCCAGCGAATATCCGATGAACTTGCGTCGGTCGGGGTTCCTGGGGGAAGGCGAGAACGGATCATCATAAACCGGAAACGCGGTTGATTCATTCATGATTGGAGATGTTCTTTGAAGATCTGTAGCTTGCGCGGCAGGGCCTTCGTCAGACCAGAGGGCCGAACTGAATTGTTCGGCAGTTTCATCATCTGGTTTTGGCACAGCATGCTGTGCTTGCACTAACTTCTGTGCATCAGTGAGTTGATCCCATGGATCCATAGATTTTTGTCTCCCTATACTAAAGAGCCATGCCAGACGCACAACTCATGCAATTGCATTCAATAACCTCATCCCATTCATCGACCATCTTTATTCGACCATCTTTATAAAGAAGCTTAGCAGAAAAACCTCAAGAAAGCCTCAAGATGTCCTGTTCTCTCGTCTTCTGAAGGGCACTTACGGGATTTCTGAAGCTTCATGAAAGCAATTTCAGATGACTTTGAGAAACCTTGCAACGGATAGCTTCTCTGCTTCGTCCATAGTAGTGGCATATTTTCCAGCATGCCAGATCAGACAAGAACAACCCCCCACGGGGGGATTCTTAATGTCATAGAAACACCACGTATAAAGTAACAGTAGGAAATTTTGTGCATGAAAACGCTTGCAGATGAAACAGATAGAAGTGATGACTATAGTCAGCGATCCCGGGACGATTTAATTGGGAATGTTCTTTCGTATCTTCCGCTGCCTGTGAAAAAGAGGGATGGAGGCGGAAAATCGTCGCAAAATAGCTGGTTAACTCATCTCTCTCCTTACGCAATCTTGTTCGCTATGCTCTGCGCGGTCCTCTTGATGGACGCGATTATGCCATTGCGAAATCTCTGGTTTCATGAGTCTCTAGTTACTCAATGGGGTAACTGGCCGGTCTCACCCTCGCTCTTACTTTTTCCTGGCTGGACTGTTATCCCCCCGATCATCCAGCGCGTCGTGAGCGGTGTACCTGATCTTTGGCCCAGTTGGGGCGCTACAGCGATGTTGCTCGGCGCTTTCGTGCTTGTCTTTCTGGTTTATATCCTGGCGCTTCGCCACCTGCCTGGCCGTATCTCTCTGCCCTTTGTGTTGATCTCTACCATCATACTGGGGCTGCTATTTATGACCTTTTCTGTCGTTACCTCGCCCGATTTTTACTCTTACATTGCCTATGCCCGTATAGGGGTTACGTACGGACTGAATCCACTGACAACAACGCCACGCGCGATCTTCAATGATCCCGTCTATGCCTATGTAATGTGGGTCGATCAACCTTCTGCCTATGGTCCCACCTGGACTTTACTGACCAGTCTCATGCAGACAATTCTCAACTTTTTCGGCGCAGGAGGTCCTGTCCTACCGATGGTTGTGGCGCTACGGAGCCTGGGTCTGGTAATGCACCTCGGCTCAGTCTGGCTCGTCTGGTCCATCGGTGGCTCACTCCAACAGCTGCACGGGATTACAGAATCGCGTAAACGTCTGTTTGCAGTGTTGGCCTTCGCCTGGAATCCGCTTCTCTTACTGGAAGCCTGTACAAATGCGCATAATGATACGACGCTTCTCTTCCTGGTTCTGCTGGCCATCTGGTTCCTGGTACGCACACGCCTTCAGTTACCTATTCCGCAGCAACGATCTCCCAGAGCCAGAATACGATCCTGGCTGCTCTTCGTGGCTCCTCCAGTTCTGCTCGCCCTGGGCACGTGCCTGAAGATAAATGTGGTCCTGTTAGCCCCTGGCTTGTTCTTCTATCAGTGGTTGCAAGAGTCTGAAAAATCTCTCCCTCAACGCTTGAAACATGTGACCATCTCTGTAGGAACCTATGGCGGTCTGATTGTCGCTTTATATGCACCCTTCTGGCAGGGAGGTGCAATCCTGAATGTTTTCCAGGTCAATCCCGCCACATACCGCACGATCAACACTCTACCAGATACCCTGAGTCATCTCTATAATAGCCTTGTGGCGTTACTTGGCTTTCCTGTCGGTGCTCCTATAGGTTCGCCAGCGGAACATTTTCTGCATACGTTGAGCCTGGGGGTGTTCGTGTTGATCTATGTTGCTCTCTGCTGGCAGGCAATATGCACACCACACTCACTGCGTAGTATCCACGGATTGGTGCGCTGGATGGCCACTGTCTGGCTATTTTACTGCGCTGTTGGCTCTCCATGGTTCTGGCCCTGGTATATGGTGACGTTCTTCGGACTTTATGCGCTTATTGAGTCCTCAAAACCCGCTCAAAGCTATATCGCTGAACAGTTTGCCATGCCTTCTATCGGACCCGCGGATCTGACACGCCGCTTTGTACAATTGCAGGATCTTTTGCTTCGCCCCAGGGTAGTACGTCTACTCACTCTGAGCATGTTTACACTCTATTGTTTCGCCACCTGGGGACCCGTGCATAGCCTCGTGCCCGCACTCCCTGGCTTCCAATGGTCCTATCTCGCTGGCGTCTGGGGCTGGGTCCTTCCCTTTCTCGCGCTCAAACTGATGCGACCCTCTTTCCGAGGCTCTTCAACTGAAACAAGCACACAAGCTCTAGCTAAACTACTCACCGACCCAGTGCCCGCACAAACATTTCAGTTACCAGGAGAAAAACAAGATCTAACGCCAGGAGTACCAGAAGAGTAAAATTGATGGATGTGGAGAAAGAGGAAATACTTTGCAGTAAGGTATGATCAAAGACTAACCATCCTGCTAGCCAGAACACAAGCAGTGTCAGGGCCAACAATACGAGTAAAGAACTAACCAGCCAGCGTGCTCCACGCCAATCCTGCCGACTGGGCCAGAGTTCTGAGGTAACCGTCAGCACAAGATATGGAGCAAAGAGGAGAGTCCACCATGGCCAACCAGGTCTCAACAGGTGTAATGGGTCAACACTATGCCAGGCATCCAAGAGCGTGTAGCCTGTTGCAACCCAGTACAAGAAAAAGAAGGCGACAATT
>DAOTTL010000372.1:0-11645 GCA_034438135.1 Ktedonobacteraceae bacterium
CAGGCCTCTCCACGTGAAAAAGAAAAGAGGGATTTCGGGCCAGGCGTTGCACGCCTGGCCCGAAATCCCTCAAAAAGAATGGGGGGCGGCCTGCCAGGCTGATGCAGCCGATCTACCAAAAACCTCTAATGACAAGATTGATATGTCTCTCCAGAAATTGGGCAGCACGACATGATAAAATAAGAAGGTCTGCAAACGGACTCCACACCAGTCTGCTGATAATTAGCAATAGGCAGCAAGAAAGAGTGCTCAGGAAAAAACATGGGAATAGATTACGAACACATCATTGTGGAACATAATGAAGGGCAACACCGCTACGAGGCCAGAGTGGCAGACGATATTGCCGAACTTGTCTATGCAAAAGAGGGCAATCGCATCATTTACCTGCATACGGGTGTGCCAGAAGTAGCGGAGGGGCGCGGGATTGGCAGCAAGCTTGTCCATGCAGCTTTAGAAGATGCACGTACACAAGGACTCAGCGTGATTCCGGCCTGTCCCTTTGTCGAGACATACATTGAGCGTCACCCGGAGTATCAGTCCCTTGTTGAGACAGAGCGATAGCGAGAACAGGAGTATTGCTCTTTTAGAGAGTATTTTCATTTTCTCTCTAATGCTCAGTATGTGTGTATCACATAAAAATTGGATGCGCCTGACACCGGATAGTACGGGTATCCCGGGTGCTTGTAAACGTAACGAGTGTTGATGGTTTCTCAAAAGTCGCTTTTCAGCCGTTGCCAGACCTCTCCCCAGGAACAAGAGAGGCTCGGAGTCGGCGTGACTGCGCTGCCTCCGAGCCTTCAAGAAAGGGTGGGTGGGGAAGAAAAAGACTTTTGAGAACCCCTGAACGAGTGTCGAGAGGGAGAGCGATAATGAGCATCATCAACTCAGTCAAGGCACCATGTGATGAGGGTGTAATACGAGCCTCGTCGTCAAAGTCAGCGACGTCATCTGGAGGCGAGATATGGATTCTAGTGGCGACCATCCTGGGGTCAGGAATGGCTTTTATTGACGGTTCAGTTGTGAATGTAGCCCTACCAGCTTTACAGAGAGAGTTTGGAGCCACCGCCGCTGATGTCCAGTGGGTTGTGGAGGCGTACTCGCTTTTTCTCGCGGCGCTGATTATTGTTGGGGG
Source organism: Ktedonobacteraceae bacterium (assembly GCA_034438135.1). Lineage (GTDB taxonomy): Bacteria > Chloroflexota > Ktedonobacteria > Ktedonobacterales > Ktedonobacteraceae > Paraktedonobacter. Next base: position 1,133 of record DAOTTL010000372.1, read on the forward strand.
ATCGTTGGGAGATCGTCTGGGTAGGAGACGTATTTTTATACTGGGAGCTTCCTTCTTTGCGCTGGCCTCCATTTGTTGTGGCTTCTCCCAGAACATTGGTCAGATCGTTGTTGCGCGAGCACTTCAGGGGATTGGTGGGGCGCTACTGGTGCCTGGAAGCCTGTCGATTATCAGTTCCTCGTTTAGTGAGGAGAAGCGTGGAAAGGCTATCGGTACCTGGGCGGGATTTACATCGGTTACCTCGATCATTGGACCCCTTCTGGGTGGATGGTTCGTCCAGTATACCTCCTGGCGGTGGGTATTTTTTATTAACGTTCCATTGGCAATCATCGTTGTAGTACTTTCGCTCTGGCATGTGCCTGAGAGCCACAACACAGAGAACCATTTTGGGATTGATTGGCCGGGCACACTGTTGGTGACGCTTGGTCTGGGTGGTCTGGTGTATGGACTGATTGAGTTTGGCTCATCTGGTCTGACAAATCCAGTGGCTCTGCCTGCCCTTATAATTGGGGTATTGGCATTGACCGTCTTTCTGCGTGTAGAGGCCTCTGTGGCCCACCCAACGGTACCATTAAACCTCTTTCGTATCAGGACATTTAGTGGCGCAAACCTGCTCACCTTTCTTTTGTATGGTGCGCTGGGGGCCGCAACTTATTTTATTCCCTTTAATCTGATCCAGGTTCAGGGTTATGCGCCGATTGCAGCGGGCGCGGCTCTGGCTCCTTTTGCTTTAACTATGTTTATTTTCTCGCGCTGGACAGGGGGCTTGATCGCACGTTTTGGTGCGCGGTTGCCGCTCATTGTTGGACCCTGTATTACCGCGGTAGGTTTTATCATCTTTGCCTTCCAGGGTATCGGAGGCAGCTACTGGTTCACGTTCTTTCCGGCGATAGTCGTGATGAGTGTGGGTATGGCGGTAACCGTGGCCCCTTTAACAACGGCGGTTATGGGTGCTGTTGGAGAAGGTAACTCAGGAACTGCCTCGGGTATTAACAACGCTCTTTCGCGTACTGCGGGTCTGCTCTCTATCGCTGTCATGGGCATTGTGATACTCTCTATATTCGGTACCAATCTGACCGACCAGCTCACAGCACTCCACCTGCCTGCTGGTGTGCAGCAAACTGTGGAGTCTCAAAAATCCAGACTCACAGGCATCAATCTGGCAGGTTTGCCACGTCAACAGGATTTGAAGCAGGCCATCGATCAGGCCTTTTTGGCTGGTTTTCGGGTGGTCTTTCTTATCTGTGCCGGTCTGGCGCTAACGGGTGCATTGATGGCAGGGTTACTTGTTGAAAAGAAACCATCCAGCAGCCATGAGAGCAAGAGTCCGGCAGCAGCGGCTGGAGATTGATAAAAGGAAAGAGGGTTGTTATGGATAGCAGTCATGGCTGATTTTCCAAAATCAGCGCCCAAGAAAGAGTAGCTATCGTTCTGGTGGGCTTCCTCACTTTATTTTAGAAGAGCAGATAGCATATTGGCGGGGCCTTTGCCCCGCCAATATGCTATCTGCTCTTCTTCTTTTCTATCAACTTTGGTAACAAAGTCTTTTGTTTGTAGGAGTGGGTCGTACAGAACTCGAATCTGTGACCTCCACGATGTCAACGTGGCGCTCTAACCAACTGAGCTAACGACCCGCGTAAGATATCAGGATAGTTTACCGTCTTCTCTCAGAAAAGGCTTCTCTCTCTCAGAGAGAGCGTGTCAGTGTGATGCTCTGACCAGCTGAAAAAGCAGGTCATATACAGTAACGTTCACCGGACGGACCCCATAATAGCACGGTCTGTCTGGCCTGTCAAGAGCGATTTCAGGTCTTCGCAAAAGTTGCCGCTCCATCTCTTGCTGCCAGCATGCAGGCGGTTTTTTTCTCTCCTCGCGCCATAGGTGTCGAGAGTGTGTAAGGGGAACATGCGAATTGGTGAAGGTGCTTCTGCCCAGAGAGGAAAAATGCAAATTCTTGAGAAGCCAGGAATCAGATTATTACTCATATTTCAAAAGAGCGAAGAATGGGACCATACTGCATGTAGCGCCAATTTATAGACTTTAAAAAACACATAAAAAACAACTAAAAAGCCTTGCTGCTATATCGATGTTCTTGCAATCTTTTTGTATAAGATGTTATACTAAATTTGAAATTATCATGGGCCAGACTGATGTGATTTATGCCAGAGGAAACCGCCAATATCCTATCCAGGATCAGCTTGCTCTCTACCTACTAAAAGAAGAGAGCACGTCGTTTTACCACAAACTTTTGCGCACATTCGCGCGTTTCCGTGTGCGTTTAGAGAATATTCCAGGGAGGGGAGGAGTCGATGATTTCACTATTAGATGATTTCACTTCTAGAAGAGTGTGGCTACGGAGGAATTTTGTCCATGCGTGCTTCTATGTTCTCCCAGGACATACGTAAGCGAATTTCAACATTTGTGCTGCGTGATCGTAAGCGTTTGCTGCATATATTTGTTCTCATCTGCCTATTTGCGATGATTGGATTAACATTTAGCGCAAAGGCGCAGGCGAGATCATTTGATCATACAAAAGCGACGGTTGATGTTGGCTGTAGTAATTTCGCCTTCTCCTCTGATGGCAATCCTTTTCCACTGTGTCCAGGGCCTTTTCCCACGGGTGGAAACTGTGTCTGGTGGGGATGGGAGCAGTGGCATTTGCTTGGTTATGATCTGCCGTTGAACTGGGGAAATGCTGCTGATTGGATAGTGGATGCCGAACGTTTTGGCTTGCCAGTGGGAACTACGCCACGAGTCGGTTCCATTGCCGTCTTTCCAGTCGCCGATGGTGTATGGGCCTTTGGTGCTGCGGGGCATGTGGCTTTTGTGACAGAGGTAGATGGGGACGGTGAGACTTTTGATGTGACCTATCAAAACTATGGCGATACAACTCCAATGTATATCGGTCGAGGGTATAATGCCCCTTATATCAATCAATCACGTTTCCAAAATGGTCAATTGCGCTTTATTTATTTCCCAAAACAGATCAGTCCCGCTCTCTTTGCTCAACTACCAGGCATCGATGGAAACAGCCTGATGGGTGTAGAGAATGCTAACTCTCAAGTAGGAAGCAATCCTGTCAACCCCAGTTCGCAAATAGGGGCAGATTCTCCACCTCCCAGCGGTTCCTTGTCCAATGGTCGCGTAGCTCTTGGACTTCCTCCTGGCTCCTACGATCAAGAATTTAGCGCTGACTTTACTGGTAGTGGCTTTACCGACCTCTTGCTCTACAATCGTCAGCAAGGGCGTCTGGATGTGCTGGCGCTCACTTACCCTTACCAAAAGTTAGATGCTCGTATTCTCCATAATCATGCTATTCCGTCAGCAGATTTACAACAACCGTACCGGACCAGTCTCTCGGATGGAACAACCTCGGCTACCGGCTGGGGCCAGAATCTAGACATTCATATTGGTGATTTTACAAATAGCGGACATGATGAGATTCTGCTTTACGATCGTGTCTCTGGTCAGATCCAGATTCTCACCCTGACGTCACAGCTCAAGATTGCCAAACATGTCACCCTCGACGGTTGGGGTTCTGGTTGGGAAGTCTATGCCGGTCGTTTTGATGGGCAGCAGAGTGATCTTTTTCTGTACAAACGCTTTGCGGTTGCCCCGCCAGCACCTGTATCTGCTCCGCCTGTGGACGGTGCTAATGGCGCTCCTACGCCTGTTTCTGGTGCACCAATAGCGACGGCGACACCAAGCCCGACTGCGACTACAAAACCGAAACCAACCTCGAGTCCGAGTCCAACGGTGACGGTGACGCCGAGTCCGAGTCCGAGTCCAACAGCGACGCCGACGCCGAGTCCGGCTCCAACGGCAGTCCCAACGCCAACGCCGAGTCCGGCTCCAACGGCAGCCCCAACGCCAACGCCGAGTCCGGCTCCAACGGCGGCCCCAACGCCAACCCCGGACCCGAGTTCGACAGTGACCCCTACTCCGGGTCCAGAAACTATGCCGAGTCCGAGTCCGGTTCCAACGACGACACCTGGTGCAATGGCAACGCCAGCACCAACACCGAGTCCGGCACCAACAGCGGCACCAACACCGAGTCCGAGTTCAGCAGCGGCACCAACGCCGAGTCCGAGTCCAACAGCAACGCCGAGTCCAACAGCGAGTTCAACATCGACGTCGAGTTCGACATCGTATTCGATACCATCAGCATCTACTCTCTCAGGCAACGTCGCGCCGGCGTCGTTAACGGGACCATCGGAACCTGGAGTGAGTATTGTTTCTACCTCTGGCATCGGTGAGCCAGAGGATACCAGCGGAAAATCGCCCGCCGACTGGGATACCTCAGGTCTGACCGCTCAGATCCTTCTCATAAGCTTCAAAAGCGATTTTACTGTTGGCGTGACCCGTGATTACTCTCTCTGGCATAATTCCTGGGAGGTCTACATAGGTCGTCTCGTCAACCAGAATCAGGATGGAGTTTTCCTCTACGACCGAAACGTCGGCGAGGCTCGTCTGCTCTCGTACAATAAGCAATTGCAGCTAGATCATTTCCAGGAACTGCACAATCTTGGCGGTAACTGGGATATACACATGGGCGACTTCATGAACCAGGGTCGGTCTCAGCTTCTCCTCTACGATCCCAGTACTGGAGACGCGCAAACCCTGGTGCTGAAAGAAGATCTGACGCTTGCTAAGCAAGTGACCTATACCGGATGGGGTTTATGCCTGGTTCTCTATGTAGGGCATTTTGGGATGTCCACGTTAAGTGTCATGCTCTACGATCCTGTACAGGCTCAGAGTACGTTTATAGGTTTTGACGACTCGCTCAATGTCTCGCATCAATACATAGTTCAGAGTTGGGGACAGGACTCGCAAATTCTCGTTGGCTCCTTCCTTGATCGTGCCCTATGTCTTGAGCAGCACACCTGTGATACCGGAGATGATGTACTTGTGCTCAACCGTTCGAGTGGTACGGTGCAACAGTATGTCTTCTCCTTTGGAAACCAGTTTAATGTGTTTGACAGTCGAGATCAGGGATTTTTGCGCAGCGGTATGACTACAGATGAGGGAGTATTGCCGATCGATTCTACCTCGTTTAGTTTGCTCGCTTCAGTCGATACTAACATCCATAACGAAGAGTTGTATTAGAAGTTTTGAGAAGAGGAGACAGATTGTCTGGTGGGGCATGCGCCCCACCAGACAATCTGTCTCCTCTTCTTTCTCTCAAAAATATGAGTCATCCCTACATTTGCTGGGGCTTGCAAAGCCCCTCCTCCTCCCGAAAAGAGCAGAAGGAGTGTTTTGTGGCGCATTCGCGCCACAATACACTCCTTCTGCTCTTTTCTACATGGGGTGGGGTGGCCTGCCAGGTCGACGCAGCAGATCGGCAAGAAACCTCTACGTGTAAGGGGGCGGCCTGCATAGCAGGCTGAAAGCCTTTTCTCCTGATTTTGGAAAAGCAGGGATGACTTATATCTATCAAAAAGGGTGGGTGGGTGGGGAAAGAAGCGACTTTTGAGAAACCCTTCCTGTGCTTGTTAACAGCAAGAGATGCAGAGAGTTGGCAGATATGATATGATACATCCGGCAAAAATCTTAATTGCTCAGTCCACCTGGGCACCTGTGTTCAAGAAAGATCTGTTCTGACGAAGGAAAGAACAGTCTTTCGACTATTTAGGGGGTTTGGCGTGGGAGTCGTGAGCTAAAGGCTGCAAAACATGACGCTGCAAATACTTATCATCAACGGACCAAATCTAAACACACTGGGTACTCGTGAGCCAGCCATTTATGGCACAACGACACTTGCGCAAATCAATGAGAGAGTGCGTAAGCGCGGAGAAGAGATCGGGGCCAGTATCGACGTATTCCAGTCGAATCACGAGGGCTCGCTGATCGATTATATTCAACAAAACAGCGGGCGTGCAGACGGTATTATTATCAATCCGGGAGCATTTACCCACTATTCCATTGCCATTCGTGATGCTCTGGCGTCAGTCAAAAGCTTGATTATCGAGGTTCATTTGAGCAATATTTATGCCCGTGAAGCCTTTCGTCAGCAATCGATGATTGCACCGATTGCGCGTGGGCATATTGTCGGAATAGGCTGGCGAGGTTATCTGCTGGCCCTGGAGGCAATGGTTGAGCTAATACGCGAGGAAAGAGCAAGGGAGATCCCATGAGTCAAGAAATATTACAGCGATTGCGCACCTGGTTGACTGAACAGAGCCTGGATGCTTTGTTGGTAACCCAGCCACAGAATCGTTCTTATCTGAGCGGTTGGTTGGATGATGATGAAGAGGCTGGTTTCCTCCTGGCAGGGCAGAAGAATCAGTGGTTATTCACAGATAGTCGTTATCAGGAAGTAGTTGCCAGGGAGGCCTCAGATTGGACGCTTGTTCTGCCGCAATCCCGCGACTACTCGTCTGAAGTGGCCAGGATTGCCAGTTCAGCCTCCTGGACGAGGATCGGTTTTGAGTCCTCTTCTTTCAGTTATAAAGAGTATCAACAACTGCATGAGCTACTGGGAAGTGCTGTTGAGCTTGTGCCCTATGAAAAGAGCCAGGTGGAAGTTTTGCGCCTGGTGAAGCGGAAGCACGAGATCGAACTGCTCCGACGAGCGGTAGCGATTACTGACCAGACTTTTGCTCATATTTGTGGGTGGATCCAGCCGGGAATGACCGAGAAAGAGGTTCAATGGGAGATCACGCGAAAAATGCTAGAGTTGGGAGCTGATGGAGTATCATTTGAATCCATAGTTGCTTCAGGTCCTAACGGATCAATGCCGCATGTCCATCCTGGTCCGCGTGTTATCTCGCGTGGGGAGCTGATCACCATTGATATGGGGGCACGCTATAAGGGCTATTGTGCCGATATGACGCGCACTATCTGTCTGGGAGAGCCTGCCGAGACACGTATGGTCGAGTTGTATGAGATCGTCTTGCTGGCAATGAAGACCTGTGAGTCTGGTCTGCATGCTGGTATATCTGGCCGAGCCGCTGATGCTCTGGCACGGGATGTTCTGGCCTCTCATGACCTGGCCGAGTACTATATTCATGGTACTGGCCATGGCATTGGGTTACAGATTCACGAGGGGCCAACCCTCTCGCCTCGTTCTCCAGAGGAGATGATGCTACCCGCTGGTTCAGTGGTAACTGTAGAGCCTGGAGTGTATATCCCTGGATGGAGTGGTCTGCGTATCGAAGATTGTGGTGTAGTGACAGAGAAAGGTTTTGATGTATTAACTCAGGCTCCTACACAGTTAGTAGTCCAGCGTTAAAAGGAGAGTAATTGTTCTATGATTTCGACCGGTGATCTGAAAAAAGGGATAAATTTTGAATTTGAGGGACAGCCCTGTTCATTGATTGAATGGCAGCATGTCAAGATGGGACGAGGCGGCGCGATTGTGCGTATGAAATTGCGCAATCTTCGTACAGGTTCGACTATTGATCGTACCTGCGATGCAGGCGAGAAGTTTCCACGCATCATCCTGGATCGCAGAAACGTGACCTATCAATATCAGGATGGCGATCAGTATCATTTTATGGATATGCAAACATACGATGATATTATTCTCAGCTCTGAGCAGCTAGGGAATACCAAAAGTTATCTGATCGATAACCTGGAGCTTGACCTTATTCTATTGGATGAAGATCCCATTTCGGTAGAGCCACCAGAAAAGTTGGTGTTGCGCGTTGAATATGCGGAGCCAGGCTTCAAAGGTGATACAGCTACCGGCGGTACAAAACCGGCCACGACCGAGACTGGTCTGGTGGTTCAAGTTCCGCTCTTTGTATCCACAGGGGATATGATTCGCGTCAACACAACGACTGGCGCGTATGTTGAGCGTGCCTGAGGGTTTGTTTACCAGTGTAGGAGGGTCAGAGCAAGGGTTTCTCAGCTAGCTTTACCCTCCATTCCTGTGGGTCTCCTTTTCTCAGGGAAGGGGAGTGCCTACAGGGATCTCTATGGTGAGAGGAACAAAAGCGTATGGAGAGGAAACAGCTTACCCCTTCCGTCAAGCCCCTGGATGGACAGATACCTGTTGACGAGCAAGGTGAGCAGACCAGGATAATCAGTGTTGCTCAGATTCGGGGGCTGGTTCGTCTGCTGGATAATAGTGATGTCTCTGAGATTGAAGTCAGACGTGCTGACGAAGGTATCCATCTCGTCTTGCGCAAGTCCAGGTCACTCGATGGGATTATGCAGCAGAAAGAGGATAGTTCTGATGGGAATGGGGATGGTGTAGCTCTTTCGCACGAGGCCAACGGCTCGTCGCGGCAGACCATCGCAGCTCATCTGGTGGGTATTTTCCATCCCTGGCTCAAACCTCGCGGTGGCGCTCTTGTCGCGGTGGGTGATCGGATCAAAATCGGTCAATTGGTAGGTACGATCGAATCATTAAATGTACTCAACGAAGTTGAGGCTACCGTCAGCGGACGACTTGTTGAGGTGCAGGTTCAGGATGGACAGCCAGTAGAGTATGGCCAGGTATTGATGACAATCGATAGTTCTGAGGTAGAGGTTTAATGCTTTTCTTAGAACCACCTGGTGTTCTGAGTGTAACTCAGGTCTCACACTACTTGAAAGAGTTGTTGGCGAGTGATGATGTGTTGCGAGAACTCTGGATACGTGGTGAAGTTTCTGGTTGTCGAACGTATGCCTCCGGGCACTGCTATTTTACACTTAAAGATGCAGAGGCGCAGTTGCCCTGCGTCTTTTTTAAACAATCACGGCTGCGTTCCTCGGCCCCAGAGCTGCGAGATGGCATGGCGATTGCAGCAGCCGGGCGCATCTCTCTCTATGAACGAGATGGCAAAGTACAGCTCTATGTTGAACATGTAGAATTACTTGGAGAGGGTGCGCTTTTTCTGCGTTTCGAGCAACTCAAGGCTCGTCTGGCAGCCGAGGGCCTCTTTGAGGACGAGCGCAAACGTCCATTGCCGCCAGCTCCTCAGACGATTGGGATTGTCACTTCTCTCCAGGCAGCCGCGCTGCGCGATATGTTACGAGTTCTGCGTACCCGCTATCCACAGGGGCGAGTGCTTGTGTCCCCTACGCTAGTACAGGGTGCAGAAGCACCTGCGGCCATTGCTCAAGCCCTGGATCGTTTGAACGAGCATGGAGAGGCGGATGTGATAATTGTTGCTCGTGGTGGTGGCTCCATCGAGGAACTCTGGGCTTTCAACGAAGAAATCGTTGCTCGCGCTATTGCTCGTTCGCGGATTCCCGTGATCAGTGGTGTGGGCCATGAAACAGACTTCACCATTGCTGACTTTGTAGCGGACTATCGAGCTTCAACTCCTACAGCCGCTGCTCACGCGGCAGCTCCAGATATTGCTGACTGGCTAACTGAAACCGAGGAGCGTCGGCAAGCGCTAACAGCATTGATAGAAGATATCCTCCTGAGCCATCACAAAGAACTCACGCGTACTGAGCGCGATCTGGCTCATCAGACGCCGCAGTACCAGCTTGAGCGTTTGCAGCAGCGGCTGGATGATACTACTACTATTTTGCAGTCTGAAATGCAGCATCTGCTCGGTCTCCAGTCTGAGCGATTAAAGGGAATAGCTTTGCGCTTACATACGCTCAGTCCCTTGCTTACCATAGGACGTGGGTTTTCCATCGTACGTCGTAGGGATGGAGAGCAGGAGATCGTCACAAGTGTTCAGCAGGTTCAGTCTGGAGATGAACTTGCTATCCAGCTTTCTGATGGACAAATTGTTGTCCAGGTGTCTAAAAATTAGTGTGGAGACAAGCTTTATGGCTCGTCCGGGAGCATGTTCATATGGATGCGCTATCAACCCTTTCTTATGAAGAAGCTTTTGAAAAATTAGAACTGGCGGTTGCCGCGCTGCAAGATGGTCGTCTTCCCCTGGAGCGTGCATTGGAACACTACGAAGAGGGGATGAAGCTGGCACAGCGTTGTCAGGATCTTTTGCAAAAAGCAGAGCTCCGAGTGCAACTGCTTCAAGTAACAAGTGATGGGGAACTAACTGTAGATTCCCTGGATGTAGTTTAATGTAAGGAATAAAGGAGTGTAGCTAGAAACGCATGCAACTATTGATTAATAACCGGATTCTGATAGCAGCGTTCCTGGCGTGGGGCGTTGCCCAGGTTTCAAAGACTGTCTACGAATTTATTCGCTATCGCCACCTCAAATTTAATCGCCTGGTCTCTTCGGGCGGTATGCCGAGTTCTCACTCCGCTCTGGTGACAGGTCTGGCAACGGCAACGGGCCGTATTCAAGGCGTTGGCTCGGCTACATTTGCTATTGCTGTGGTATTGGCTGCGATTGTGATGTACGATGCCGCGGGCGTGCGCAGGGCCGTGAGTATCCAGGCGCGTATCCTGAATCAAATGATTGATGAAGCTTATCAGGGCAAGCCTTTTGCTGAGAAACGTCTGCGCGAGCTAATTGGCCATACCCCTGTACAGGTATTTGTTGGAGCGCTTTTGGGTATAGGGATCGGGCTGATTGTCAGCGGCTGAATCTCATTTTTGCAAAAATGAGTAGAAGCCCTTTCTCCTCCCCCGAAAAAAGAAGAAGCGAGCCTGT
>DAOTTL010000373.1:0-2612 GCA_034438135.1 Ktedonobacteraceae bacterium
GCGAATGCGCCACAAAACACACCGGTTGCTCTTTTTGTTCTCTGTCGCCGCAGGCGACAGAGGAAGAAGCGAGCGTATTTGGCTGGGCATTCGCTCAGCCAAACACGCTCGCTTCTTCTTCAACAGGGATAGTCATATTTAGAAAGATCGTCTTCTACTAGAGCTTCGCGAATTTGATAGCAGCTATCACCGGATCTGTGCGCTGCTCGTCCATTCGCAGTTCAGCAGCATGCAAGTTATGCGCACTGTTGATCAAAGCGATATGAGTAAAAGCTTGAGGATAATTTCCGAGAGCATACCCATGCTCGGCCTCAATCTCCTCGGAGAAAAGACCCAGGCGACCAGCATAGCTCAAAAGTCGCTCAAAGAGCGATCGAGCCTCGTCCACACGCCCCTGCATAGCCAGGTTATCTACCAGCCAGAAAGAGCACAGAGTAAAGGTACCCTCATGTCCTTGCAATCCATCTTCAGCATTGTAACGGAAGACAAAGCCGCGATCATCGGTCAACAATTCACAGATACGATCAACGGTCGAACGCATACGTGGATCAGACGGAGGAATAAAACCAACCAGTGGCAGAAGCAGACTGGAAGCGTCCAAGGTAGTCGATCCATAGTATTGTGTAAACGCCCCGACCTGCGTATTATAACCATTCGTTAGAATATCGGTCCGAATCTGCTCCCGCTCCTGACGCCAGCGATCAAGGTTGGCTTGCAGGTGCTCCTGTTCTGCGGCTCTGATCACGCGATCGAGTGCCACCCAACACATGACCTTGGAATAGACAAAGTGATGCAACCCATCACGGACTTCCCAGATACCACTGTCGGGATCACGCCAGTGTTCACAGACATGCTCAGCCATGACACACATCAGATACCACAGAGGACCCTCCAACTTTTCACCGAAAAGCTCAAAGCAGCCCTGGCGACGATACAGATGGATACAATCCAGTACCTCACCAAAAACATCCAACTGCTTCTGGGTTGCAGCACCATTGCCAATGCGCACTGGACGCGACTCACGATAGCCTGCAAGATGCTCTAGAACCTGCTCAACTAACTCCCGTTCTCCGCGGATGCCATACATTATTTGCAGATCTTCCCCATCAGAAAACGAGAGACGGCGCAACCAGTGCGTAAAAGCATGGGCCTCCTCCGTAAATCCAAGCACGCTCAAGGCATACAGGGTAAAACTGGCATCTCGCAACCAGGTGAAGCGATAATCCCAATTGCGCTCACCACCAAGCTCTTCGGGTAAAGAGGTCGTGGGAGCCGCGACAATCGCTCCTGTAGGAGCATAGGTCATCATCTTCAGAACCAACGCACTACGTTCGACTAAATCCGCATATGGACCATTATAGCTACAAACACGTACCCATTTACGCCAACAGTGCAGAGTCTGGGCCAGTTCCGCATCAAAGTTACGCTGCTGCAACTCGGTTTCTACCAGACGATGCGCTGCCAGGGAACTGCGGCCAACGCCCATAGCGAAGAGGAGACGCTCCCCTTCACGCAAGATCGCCTGAATGACAACCGTTGGATGCATCTCTTCCGCATCCCGCTCGATAGACATATCGTAAGTCGGGAGTAAGGAGCCTCCAACAATAGCCAGTCCGACATGCTGCTGCCCACCGTTTATCACCGCCCCAATTCCAGGCACCAGGTACGCATCACTCGACGCACCAGCGTAGTTTGGCGAAACTTTCAGACGAATGGTGATCGGTAACTCACCATGCGTACATTCAACAATTCTCACCAGACAGTGGCAGGAACCGTCTTCACGAGTCCAGGTATTGTTATTCATTTCCCTGAACTGCCATGCACTCAACGTCTCTACAGGCATAAAGTCAGTGAGGACAACTTCTCCGACAGTACTGGCAAAACGAGTTTGCAAAACGTTACTACCCCGAAGGTAGCGCTGCTCTCCTGGTATGCCCCCGTCGGTTGGAGCAATTTGGAAGAAACCCCCCTTTTGCTCGTCGAGTAACCGACAGAAAATGGCGGGGCTATCAAAATCCGGTAGGCATCCCCAGTCTACCGAACCATCTGGAGAAACCAGCACAACCGAATGGCAGTCGCCGATGACTCCATATGAATTAATTGGTTGATAAGTGCGTGCTTGTCCGTTCATCCCAACCATTCACAACGCTTCTCTCTATTTAGATTACTACTTACATGGAATAAGGTGCTTAGTTGGCAACCTTCTATTCCCACTATATCAGAAGAAGACGGAAGACGTAAGACCTCGGTAACAGGATTTTCACCTGATCGTTGAAAAGCAAACAAATTGTAATCTTTTTCGAGAACATTTGAAACACTATTATTTACAGGATAGAGGCTATTCCTTCTAAAAAACATACCCTCCCACCTTAAAGCATTTCACTCGCTTGCTTTCAGTACTCTTTTGTTTCTAGCCTATCAGAGCTATAGAATACTGGCATGCGAATATTGCCATATTCCTTCTCATCTATCAGTGAAGAAAACCTGTCTACAACAGCCCGGAGAAAATAGGAAAAATTTCCTACTTTTCTTCTCATAGGTGAGATATGAGTCATATCTCCCTTTTGTGCGGCTTGCAAAACCGCCCCATCACCAAGAAGAAGCGAGCCTGT
>DAOTTL010000374.1:0-3055 GCA_034438135.1 Ktedonobacteraceae bacterium
AGTCAGGATGACTATTTGATCGGCAGTCAGGACATCATCTGTGCCGAGCACGCCGCTGACTTGGATGATCGCTCACACCTTCACATTGGAATTGCTTCCCATCGTCACGGATTTTGCCGGGTCCCATTTCACTCTGACGGCCTTTCCTGTCCGCGAGTACGTTCCATCAGCATTTTTCTGTAACAGATTGCCAGTGCGCAGCGTTTGGACAGGCATACTCGTCACCTCTACAGCTATCGTGAGATGAGAACCAGGCGGAGATGTAGTGAATTGCTGGGCAGTCTGTGGGGCAGATCCCCCCATCATTTGAGAAAACTCCAGATAGAATGGGATGGCAATAGCCGTAACAGTAGCGATGATGAGCAGGTCCAGCAGCAGTAGGCCGCGTGAGGTCCGTTGCTGCTGCTTGTTCCTGGAATATGCCTTTGTAATGTTCATACCACTCTCTCCTTGTATGGATTCATGCATCCTGATGACCAAGACAGGTCTTTTTCGCCAAGTCTTGTGCCTGTTCAGGAGATGAAGGTTGGTTGGTCCAACCAACCTTCTGGAGGTAGGCCAGCGAGCGATCAATCCAGGCCAGCTCGGCATCGATCAAACTGACGAGGTGATCGCCTGCAATGATTACCAGTGGCATATGTTCGTTGAGCTGGCCAACGTCGGCTACCACCTGTTCCCGGCGCTGCTGGATAGCCTGGCGGCGCTTTTGTAAGAGCGCGAGCCCCTCGTCTTGTGAGAGATAGGAAAGGAACACAATAGCTGTTTCGATGCCGGTGTGGACCAGTTCGTAGCTCACAAGCGTTTCGCGCAGGAGCTCGTGAAAACGCACTCGCCCGCTTTCGGTCAGCGTATAGATCAGCCGCTCACCACGCGCGCCCCGCGTTCCTGGTTCAGCCTGCACTTCCAGATATCCATCTTTGGCAAGATGTTCAAGCAGATAATACAAATTCGCCTTTTTGAGATCGGCATACAATTCCCCATGCGCCCGCACAATCTGGTGCATCTGATAGCCATAGAGCGGCCTATCCAGTAGCATGCCGAGCAGTAACAGAATTTTGTGCATGGTGTCCTCGTTTCTTAGTCAGTACTGACTATAAAAGTATAGCATGAATTCAAAGCAGAGGCAAGGGGTTACTTGTCAAAAAGCCTTGAACTTTCACCTACCTTCCTGGTGATTACCCAGCACTGATAAAGAGGAGTGGCAAGCTTGGCTCATACCGCATGTGCTAAGAGATACTAACCTGTAAAGTTGGCACAAATCGGCTGATGGCTAATTTAAGGGCTTATAGGTCGCCTGCTTTCCATCGCAGGTTGAGGTGAAATGGTTTGTTCCTTCCTACGAGAAATCGTTTGAAGACAGTTTTGTTTCAGAAAGGAATATGCTCACACTTGCTCTCCTTGTGCAGAGCAAGCAGGCAATAAGCCTCCCAAAGTGGCCACCAGCCACAAAACCCGGTGAAATTTACACAAGTATTCTGGTGATGAGCTTGTCCTATAAACTCTTTGTTATATGAGACATCTCAACAGTATAAGAAAGCAAGCTGTCTCTATGGCTCCTGAAGAAAAGCTCATCAAGGAAAGATTGCCGACGTAGTTTTTTTTCGGGGGGGCAATGGCTTACAAGTAGAGGTTTCTTGCCGATCTGCTACATCGGCCTGGCAGGCCAATCCACCCCATTTAAAAAAGAGCAACACACCAGTTGCTCTTTTTGTACTCTATCGCTAGAGGAGACAGGGGGAAAAGCGAGAAGAAAACCTTACGTATAAGGAGGTCAATGGCTGATTTTGGGTGCGGCAAAGCTGCATACAGGATCAGCCATTAACCCTTTAAAATCTGGCGGCGCAGCCGCCAGCAAGAGCGTTTGCTCATTTGCAAAATGAGAGCCGGCTTGACAGCTCCAATAATTTTATTGTATAGTCGGTATATATAAATTTATTGAGTGGACTCTCTACGAAATATTCTATTGGTAGGGTTCTGTAAAATCAAGAGTTTGACAACGAGAGGTAAATTACGATCATGTCTCGACCATTTCGTTTTGGGGTAACCGCAGGCTATGCTTCCACGCGAGCCATCTGGGTGAGTACGGCTCGGCGGGCAGAGGAGCTTGGCTATTCGACCCTTTTAATTCCCGATCGCACGAGTGTAGGCATCCTGGCCGTCATTCCGGCCTTAGCAGTTGCGGCCTCGGTAACTACCTCGTTGCGCGTTGGTAGTTATGTGTTCTGCAACGGATATCGTCATCCGGTACTTCTTGCCCGAGAGGCTGCCACGCTTGATCTACTGACCGATGGTCGCTTTGAGCTAGGTCTGGGAGCAGGTGTCTCCTCAACAGAGTCTGAACAGATGGGAATTCCATTTGCCAGCGCGGGAACTCGTGTTGGTCAGCTTGAGGAGACCATTCAGGTGATGAAGCAACTCTTCACACAAGAGACCGTGGATTTTACCGGGAAGCACTACACGATCGCCGGGATGAAAGGAAACATCAAACCGACCCAGAAGCCACACATGCCTATTCTAGTGGCAGGTGCAGGAGAAAAGATGCTCAAACTGGCGGCCATGGAAGCAGATATTATTGCCATTGGATCAAAAATCACCGCCCAAAGGCCAGATCCCACAGACGCTACATTGGAGCAGAAGGTCGCCTGGATTAAAGAGGCTGCGGGCGTACGCTTCGCGGACCTGGAGCTGAGTCAGACGATCTACGAAGTGGAAATCACCGATAGCGAAACGCCACTTCCTCCCCAGCAAGGAGGATGGTCAGTTCACAAGAGACTAATGAGTACCGAGCAAGCGATAGCCTATCTGCTTGAGCAGCGGGATCGCTATGGATTCTCCTACCTTCAGATCCAGACAAACCAGATGGAGAATTTTGCGCCTGTAGTTGCTCAATTAGCCGGAAAGTAAAACAAAAAGCAGGGCTTTGCAAAAGTCGTTTCTTTCCCACCCACCCACCCTTTTTGGATGGTGTCAGCGCGTTCGCGCTGCCACCATCCATCTTTTTTTCTGAAGATATGTGAGTCATCCCTAATTTTTCTGAGGCTTGCAACGACGCCCC
>DAOTTL010000375.1:0-6033 GCA_034438135.1 Ktedonobacteraceae bacterium
AAGTTCTCCTGAACTTTGGAAACACGAAAAAACTAATTACTTCATTATGTCGCAAGAAGTTAGCAGCTGCCAATTTCTGGCAGCTGCGCCGCCACATCTTCAGGATAAATGGATGAGTTTTCCAGCAGCTTTGCTACTGAAAGACTCATCCATTTATCCCTTATTTTCTTTGCTAGACGCTGAAGGCCGACAGTCCCCCGGCGGGCTGCTACGAATTTAAGGGCCATTTATGGCCGGCAGATTGATAGATAGCTTCAAGTGTAGCGATATTCTCCAGAGACTCTTCGAGACTAAATGCCGGTGAAGTACCAGATCGCACACAGGCCCCAAAATGTTCAATCTCCATAATATAGGAATTAACGGGCGAGATTCTCTGGCGAATTGTCTGATCTTCCAGCGAGAGTACAACCTCAGAGCCACTTTGTGCATCTGGACTAAATGGCCTGGGAAGGGTCAATGAACCTTTTTCGCCAAGCACCTCAACAACCTGACTTTGAGGAAGAAGAAAGCTACAGTCGATGACAGCCTGACGTCCTGCGCCAAAGTCCAGTACGGCTGAAGTAGACTGTTCGACCGAACCCGCTTCGTTAGGATAGACGCGAGCAGCTACTGCCACCGGGGGACGACCATAGACTGCCCGGCAGAAATTGATCGGATAACAGCCGATGTCCATGAGTGATCCACCAGCCAGTTGCGGCTGCAAACGAACATCGTTGGAGCCTGAAGTAAGAAAAATAGGAAACGAGAAAGAGGCTCGAACCAATCTCACTTCACCCAGACGGCCACTATTGATTTGCTCCAGTGCCCAGATAGTCTGTGGATGAAAACGATACATAAAGGCTTCCATAAGGAATCGCTCGCTCTCACGAGCAGCCTCAATCATCCTTCGACCCTCGGCAGCAGTCACAGCTAGAGGCTTCTCACAGAGCACATGCTTACCCGCATGTAATGCTTTGATCGTCCATTCGGCATGAAGCCCATTCGGCAGAGGATTATAAATAGCCTCAATCTCTGTATCATTGAGGAGTTCCTCGTAACTCTCATAAATACGCAGATCGGACTCATTGCGCAAAAGCTCACGGGCACGTGCCGGGTCTCGACTGCCCAAAGCCATCAGTTGCGCACTCTCCGAATTCCTGATTGCTGGAATAACCGAATTCAGGGCAATTCTCGCCGTACTCAGAACACCCCAACGCACCGGTGCTAGACCGGGATCAACCTGATTTTCCATCAAATTCCTGATTCCTCTTTTTTTTAGAGCATAAGTCAACACAAGTGCTCAAAACGACGATCACCCAACCACCAGTCTCTCTCACCTATTTTTCTTTTGAAACGATTCAGCTACGATTGCAGATACTCTCCTGTACTCTCTCTTTCGTCTGGGACGAAGAGAAAGTACAGCAAAAAAGAGAACCAATCGCTCAAAAAACACTCAATGAGGACGGCGGTCTTCTACCCGAGCCGCCTTCATCTCAAAACGCGGTAGACTTTCAGACGGCACAACCTCAATAGGCACGCGAAGGTTCAGCGACAGGCGCAACTCCTCCTGCAATGTTGGCACCAGTTGGACGGGACACTCCACTTTGAGGGCTATCTCATCCATCACCCCGTCACACGTTAGAATAATACGATACTCTTGAACCTCTGGAAAGCGATGCAGAATATCAGCAAGGGCTGAAGGATAGACATTGATACCTCGTACAATCAACATATCATCAGCACGTCCAAGGACGCCACCTGGCAACAGCAGAAAACTTCGTCCACATCCACACCCATAGCCACCATTCCGCACCAGATCACCAGTACGATAACGCAAGGCCGGAAAGCCCCAGCGTCCCAGATTGGTTAACACCAGTTCGCCCACCTCATCTGGTGGAGCAGCGTCTCCAGTTAATGGATTGATGATCTCTGCCAAAAACTCGCCCTCGTTGATATGTATTCCTAGCTGCTCAGAGCATGAGAAGCCAAATGCTCCCATCTCCGTCATACCCGCCTGATCATATGTGCGAGCATGCCAGAGGTGCTCAATCCGCTGACGGGTTGCCGGGATAGAGGCTCCCGGCTCACCAGCGTGAATCGTAACACGAATATTCATCTGTCCAAGATCAATCTTATGCTGCTGAGCAACCTCGGCCAGACGCAGCGCATAGCTAGGTGTACAGACCAGCACGGTCGCACCTATATCCTGCATAGCACGCAGACGCTGGATGGACTCTAAACCTCCCCCTGGCACAGTCAACGCTCCTAAACGCTTAGACCCCTCGTAGGCTGCCCAAAAACCAATAAATGGCCCAAAATTAAAAGCCAGATAGACAATATCATCCCGCGTCACTCCAGCAGCTTCGTACGCAGTCACCCAACAATCCGCCCACCAATCCCAACTCTCCTGCGTATCAAGTACCTTAAAAGGCTTACCAGTTGTCCCTGAGGTCTGGTGCATACGTACATAATGGTTCAATGGGTAGGTCACGTTACTTCCAAATAATGCATGCAATAGTTGATCCTCGACAAACTCATGCTTCGTTGTGAGAGGAATATGGCGCAGATCTTTCAAATTACGCAGCGAAAGCGAGTCCTGGGAACGCCTATATTTCTGCGTATAGAAGGGATTGCGCGGAAGAATGCGCTGAAGCCCTACTTGCAGCCGAGCAAGCTGATGAGCCTCTATCAGCTCACGATCCGCGATCTCCAATTGAGACATGGAAATTCTTCCTTTCTCTGGGATGCCATGGTGGAAAATACCTGGTATATAATCGCTTAATCTTTATTACTCCCGTTTATATATCCTTTTTTCCCCGGCTGTCGAAACGAACTATAACCTGAACTATTTTCATGAATAGTCTTTGTTTCATGGATACGGCTATCTATTATATCATTCCCTGGCCTGTCTGACAGGTTGTATAAAACAGATGAGTTTTCCCTACCTTTTCAGCGGCTTGTAAAGCCGCTGTTGCCGTCACATCGCGCTCCGGCAGGGAGGCCCCTGCACCCCTTACAAGACTCTGTTGTCGAAGGCGATTCGCGGGCGAATGGCCCCCCCAACCCTTCTTTTTTGAGGGATTTCGGCAACAGAGTCTTGTAAGCCCTGCACCCTCCTTACTTGTAAGACTGTACCCTCTTCCCCAAAAGGAAGGAGAGATGGATGCGCTTGCCAGCAGCTAAGCTGCTGGCAAGCGCATCCATCTCTCCTTAGAAGATGGCGGTTCAACCGCCAGAAACAATGTCTGATAGCTCGCTATGGAGTTACGCTCCATAGGCCATATTCTCCTCCCGCACACTGACCAGAAGAGGTATCGACGCTGCAATAGTTACCCACAATAGAGCCGTCATCGTGAACAACTCCGTCAAAGAAGAGCGCAGCTTGATTTGTCTGTCCCTCGACAGTTAACAAAACATGCTTTGAAACATCTACGACACCCGAAAAAGGACGACTATGCAGAGCATGATTCTCGTTAAAGACACCCATAACGGTCTGGCTATTCTGATGAATAGAGGCAAAAGAGATTGAGTCAGTGGCATGCGTCAAAAGATTATTCAGAGTACCCTCATAAGTCGAGACCAGGAGAGGATAATCAACGCTGGCAGCAGATGTCGGAACTGGACGTTGGGTAGAGGTTGCGCCCACATGTGTTTGAGGGGCAGAGCTAAAGGAGGGAGAATAAAACCAGAAACCTCCTACCAGGCCAGCCACAAGGAAGAGCAGCAACACCACAACCGGCACCCACAGCTTCTTCCTCCTGAATGTCAACGAGTGAGATTTTTTCTCTTCTGGGAGAAAAATAGCGGGATCTGTTTGAACCTGCTCGGAGGAAAAATCTTCTTCCTCTCCCTCACCACGTAACGCCTCCCAAAATTCCTCAGTGGTCGCAAAACGCCGTTCCTGATTAAGAGCAAGCCCCCGCTGGATCGTCTGAGATGCTCGGACCGGAATTGTTGCATACAGATCATGTAACGGGACAAGTAGATCAGGGTGCTTACTGGCAACTTTCGTCAGACGTTGCAGAGCGTCAGCAGGGGGAGAGCCACTGAGCAGGGTATAACAGGTGGCAGCAAGGCCATAGACATCGGCACGTGGACTGGTCCCCATGCCGCTGTACTGTTCCGGTGAGCTATAGCCAGGCGAACAGTGGCGAATAGCGGTGGTAGTTGCATCGGCCTGATACTCTCTGGCAATCCCAAAATCGACCAGAAAGGTCCCTGCTCCATTTTTCGGAACAACGATGTTCGATGGTTTAATATCTCGATGAATCAATGGAGGGTTCTGCTGATGAAGATAGCTCAGAGCCTCAGAGATTGGCTGAAGCATAGCCAGAACTTCAACAAACGAAAAAACTCGACCCGGTTGCTTCTTGCGCAGAACCTCCAGGTTCGGTCCCTCAATATAATCCATCAACATATAAAAACGATCGTTTTCCTCAAAGACCCCTCGAACTTTGGGTAAAGAACGATGATCGAGACGCTTTAAAATGTCGCTTTCAAACAACAATCGGTTTTTCTCATCCTCATTCTGCTCTCTCAGCTCTTTAAGAGCAATAAATGAGCCGCCTTCCTGCTGATCTTTGACCAGGTAGACGGCCCCAAAGCCTCCTTTGCCGAGCAGAGACTCTATACGATAGCGGCTCCTCAGCAATGTTCCGACAGGATAAATGGCTTGAAGTCTCTTTTGCATGCAATGCTCCTCGCAAAGCGTGTTCCTGGCTAATAAATGACAATCACTGTATTCCAACCTGTATTATGATAAACCCAGGCAGCATCGTCCTCAGAGAGATTAATGCAGCCATGGCTCCCGTCAAAATTGTACGGTGTATTTCCGTTCGCGTCCAGATGGGGAAATTGTGTTCCCGGACCAAAAGTTCCGCGCCAGGGAGCATCATGGACGAAAAATCCACCATAGTGGTAGAGAATAGCATAGTTAATCGGCGTATCAGGAAACCAATAGGGCGAACCAGGCGGATCACCTGCTTGAAAGATGGTCGGTGATTGACGCGCTAGAGTTGTCCAGACTCCGGGTAGCGATGGGCGCTCTGGACGTCCGGCTGTAATGTAGAAAGAACGCACCAGTTTCCCATTATCATAAACACGCATGACTTGCTCTGTCGATGACACAAGCATAACTTGCTTTTTCTGAAGGTCATAGTGTGCCAAAAGCTGAGTGTCCGTGCGATGGACCTTATTGTAAGCTGTGTGATCCTTATAGTCAGCTTCCAACATGTGCAAATTGAAGAGAGCGTTCTCGGCTTCGGGAACAACTGCCTGATAATCAGCTAGAGTCTGTGCCGCAGCAAGATCGCTGTCGATATAGGCTTCAATCCCCGCCTTGAGATATCCACTGTCAAGCATATAGGTGTGATTATCGAAGCTATCATCATAGGGATGAGCCTTACCCCAACTCAGCGCTTCCTTGTCAAATTGCTGAACCAGTGTACGAGCCTGTGCTTCAATCTGAGCGGCTTGCTGTAGGGCGGCCAGTTGCTCGGCCCGTTGTGCCGCCACTTTCGCCTGTTGTTCTTGCTTTATCTTCGCTTGTAGAATCTGCTGCTGCATCTGCCAGGCTTGTTGCTCCTGAACTTTCTGGGCATTGAACTCGTAAGAACCTATGCTCACAAAAAGCAGAAGGCCTAGCAGCAAAATATCAGCGAAGAGGTGCAGGAGTGAAAATTTTTTCTTCCTGACCGGGCGTTTATGCTGCTTGCGTTGTGCACGTCGTGACAGAGTCCGAGGGGATATACCTTCTAAGGCCTTCTCTTGCGCACTCTCGGACACTGCTGAAGTTTCAATATGAGTTTTTCCTAGCAGTTGCCTATACAGATGGGCGGGAACTCGTTCTGTCGCATCGACGTCCTGCGCTTCGGCGGCCTCTCCCAGCAATTGCCTATACAGATGGGCGGACACTCGTTCTGTCGCATCGACGTCCTGTGCTTCAGCGGCCTCTCCCAGCAATTGCCTATACAGATGGGCGGGAACTCGTTCTGTCGCATCGACGTCCTGTGCTTCAGCGGCCTCTCCCAACTGCTGCCTATACAGATGAGCGGG
>DAOTTL010000376.1:0-13194 GCA_034438135.1 Ktedonobacteraceae bacterium
ATGGCGAGAAGAGTTCCCTCGTTTCCTGGGAGAAAGAGCAAAGGCGCTGCTTCCTACGACGAGTACTTGTGCTCTGACGTTCTTGGCTGAAACCCTCGGCGGCGGGCTTCCTTTGGTCCTGGCATCCGCGTTGGCAGATGACCGCCGGGGCTATATTTACGCTTTTGCTCCTGGATGGTTTCATCATTCATATACAGCCGCTCCGTGTTAGACACTTGCCAGAGGTTGAACTGGGCTACGAAGATGCGCCTCATCAGTACAGTTGTTGGGCCTGACGAACGTTTTCGGAGAGCAGCAGGTGCAGTCTCACTTAGACCAATCAGAACAATCTAAGCGGAATGAGCGTCTTGCTAGCCAACTCTGAAGCCCTCATCCGAATCTGGCGAAAAGGCGCGGATATGAGCAAGATGTTCAACATTCCATCCTCCAAGAAAGTCCGTCAACTCTACTACTTGACCTTCTCTATGGGCATTGACCTGTTGACTGTCTAAGCGGGCCAAGACATAGCTGTAGGTATTGGCACAGGGCATCCGTTTCCAGCCCAGGCCTACACACCTGCGGATCACCTTTTCCTGATCCTTTGCCCATTGGCTCACTGCCAGCACAGTGCTCATTCCTGCCAACTTCGCCAACACTCCCACCAGCAGCACGCCTGCAAGGTCATACCGCTTTCCTCGCGCTTTCCTCCCATCTGCGAGTTCCTGGCAGGCCCGATAGAGTGATGGCAGTTGGGTTGGCGAAAGCGTCTTGCCTTCTTCTTCCAATGGTGTATAGTCCATAGTGAGTCGCTCCTTGAATGCTCTGTTTTTTGTATCTATGCATTCTCCTGGATTGACTCTTCTTTTTCATCTCTCCCTAACTTTTGAGAAACCCTGCGACTCCGCTCAGATTCTCTTCTTGCATGAATACATCAAAAAAGCTATACTACAACCAATTGATCTCACAGCATTTCTCTACGATTGAAGGGTTGACAGAAATATGGATGATCAGGAACAGCGTTTACTCTATATGATTTCTGCTACGAAAGATGAACTCCTCAGGGAGGAGTTGGCGAATCACTTGTATTCCTTTGTGCAGGTGCATCATCTAGCTCTCAAGCATTCTCAGATGATTCCTCTCGGAGAATCGATACAAGGTACAAAAGATCAGCTTCTGAGGCAAGCATCAATGATTCTCGTTCTTTTGAGTAGCGACTGCCTGAATGAATGTGCTGAAGAGATCCGTCTCCTTGCATCCTTACCCGCTGAAACGCCTATTTTCCCTCTGCTTTTACGCCCGGTCGATCTCGATAATACCCCTTTCAAGGGTCTCAACTATCTTCCTCAGAATAAGAAGCCTGTTACCTCACAGGATCAGGATGCCGCCTTTCAAGATATCGTCAGACATCTTCGCCAGACCATAGCTTCACCAGACGGAACAATACGAGATACACAAAAAAAGAAGCTACAGACGCTGCTCGCAAGCCATACGGCGTTTCTCAATAACCGTCTGAGCAGCTTTGTTGGTCGAGAACAGGAACTGAGAGACATCCAAACGCTCATTGTCGAGAATCAGGAACAAGGAGGCTATATTACGATCACTGGACAGGCTGGCCAGGGCAAGAGTAGCATCATAGCGAAACTGATAGACATCTATGGCTCTGACCAGGTCGCGTCTCACTTTCTCCCATTGCGTCCCGGACCAGATCATCAAGTGAGCCTGCTACGTCATGTAATGGCTCGTTTGTGCCTCAAACATACTCTTTCTGACCTGTACGTAGAGGCGGAAAGTCGTCCCGCTCTGCGAGACTATTTTCATCACCTCTTGTGGGATTTGGCTGCCAAGCAGCACCACGAGATCATTTTTCTCGACGGACTCGACCAACTGGAAGAAGATCTGAATGGACGCCGCGACCTCTCGTTTTTACCCGATCATCCACCCCCAGGGATCGTGTTTATCTTAGGAACCCGGCCAGATGATACTCTGGCTCCTCTCCAGTTACTCCAACCGTTGACTGAATATCGCTTGCCCAATCTGAGCCGTGAGGACTTCCATTTGATCCTGGCCCGTCGAGAGGTTCATATCGTTCCCTCGCTGGTGGATCAATTGTATCAGTCGATGCAGGCGAATGCGCTGTACCTGGACTTAGTGGCGAAGGAACTGCATGAGCATGCGTCTCTTACTCCTCAACAGGTGATCGAACGGATTGCAGACAATCCTGAGAATCTGTTTTCGCTCTCATTTCAGCGGTTGAAGCACGATCGTTTAGAATGGCAGCACGTGCTCAAGCCGATCCTGGGTCTCTTGTTAACGACCCAGGAACCGTTGTGGTATGGGCATCTCAGACAATTGCTTCCTCTGGTGGAGGATGAGCGACTGCGTGAAGGGTTGAGAAAACTAGGGGGCTTACTCCATGTGACAGGCACCCATGCTTACGCGCTCTTTCATCTAAAGCTCCAGGCGTATTTGCGAGCAGATGAGCAGGATCCTCACAAAGAGCATCTCTTTGCTCGCGATGAGGAGGAGTCCTATCATGCACAACTGGCGCAGTGGTGTGAGCATGTAAATCTTGCCGACATCTGGAAGGAATCGCTTGATAGAGGAGAGCAAAGCAGGCGAGCCTATGCCCGTCGCCACTTTATTCTGCACCTGTACGCTGCGCAACTCGATCAGCACTTGTTCGCCGTTCTAGACGAGGGATCGTATGGCCAGGCAAAGGAGCAGTACGATCGAACGGCACGTTCCTATATGCAAGATCTCGATCTTGGTCGAAAAGCGGCAGCACGTTCACATCGGAGCTTTGACGAATCGGTGAGGTTACTGCCAACACTGTGGCGATATACGCTGCTTCGCTGTAGTCTACGAAGTTGGGCAGATAACTATCCCGAAAGTTTGTTTGCCACGCTGCTGTTGTTTCACCGAGAATCGGAGGTGGTAGGGTTGGCAGAATTATTGACCAAGCCTCAAGAGAAAGTCAAGGTCTTGCTACAAGTAGGGATACATTATGGCTCTCAGCCAGACAAACAGACGGAACAGATGCAAGCTTTTTTCCGAGCGCGGCGGATTGCTCAAGCAATACAAGATCCGCAAACCAGAGCATATATGTTGCGAAATCTCGCACAGAGTCTGGCAGAAAGCCAGCAATGGGAGCAAGCTGATGAGATCGCCAGAGAAATAGAGCAGGTGGAGTTCAGAGTCCAGGCGTTATGCATCATAGCGCAAGTGTTAGTAGCGCATCAAAGGTGGAAACAGGCCAGCGACCTCTTGAAAGAGCTAGAGGAGATTCTTAGTAGACGAGAAGGCTCAAGGTTCAAAGTTCAAATGTTGTGTGAACTAGCCCAGATGCAGGCAGCAAGTCAGCAACGGGAGCGAGCGGAGAAGCTGCTGACAGAAGCAGAGGAGGTCGCTAGAGGGCTAGAAGAGGCAGAGATCAGGGTACAAGTATTGAGTACCATAGCCCAAACAGTGGCAGAAAACAACCAATGGGAGCGGGCAGAGAAGCTCCTGAAAGAAGCAGAGGAGACCAGTAGTGGCAGAGAAGAGACAAACACTGAAGCATGGATAGTGCCTATAAGAGAGCAGGCGTTCGTGCGGATACTGGCGGCAAACCAACAGTGGGAACGCACGAAGGAGGTGGCCAGAAAGATAAAGCAGGCAGGATTCAAAACATACATGTTGTGTGAGATAGCACAGGCATTAGTAGCAAGGCAGCAGTGGGAACAAGCTGAGGCACTTCTGGCAGAAGCAGAGGAGGTCGCCAGTGGCATAGAGGAATCTGTGGACAGAGCACAGGCTTTGAGTGAGGTAGCGCGAACATTGGCAGAGAGTCAGCAGTGGAAACGCGCTGAGGAGGTCGCCAGTAGCATAGGAACCAGCGGAGTACAGGAAGCACAGGCCAGAACACACGCCTTGAGTAGCGTAGCGCAGACGCTAGCAAAAAGCCAGCGATGGGGACGAGCTGAGACGATTGCCAGAGGGCTAGCGAAGTCAGCGTCCAGGGTACAGGCATTGAGTGTTATAGCGCAGACATTGGCAGAAAACCACCAATGGGAGCGAGCTGAGAGGCTCCTGGCAGAGGCGAAGGAGGCAGCCAGAGGTATAGATGATGCATGGTCCAATGCCTGGGCATTGAGTGTTATAGCGCAGACATTGGCAGAAAACCACCAATGGGAGCGAGCTGAGGAAGTCGCCAGCGGAATAGAGCAGCCAGCATTCTCCAGGGCAAAAGCTTTGAGCGCCATAGCACAGGCATTGGCAGAAAACCACCAATGGGAGCGAGCTGAAAAGCTTCTAACAGAAGCGGAGGCGATAGCCAAAGAGATAGACGATGAATGGTTCAGAGCACGAGCGTTGAGTACTATCGCTCAGATGTTCGCAGCAAGCCAGCAGTGGGAGCGAGTAAGAAAAGTAGCGAGTGGAGCAGGGAATGCACTCTTCAGAGCACAGGTATTGAGTGAGATAGCACAGGCACTGATAAAGAGTCAGCAATGGGAACAAGGTGAGGAGTTCCTGGCAGAGGCAGAAGTGGCAGCGAGGGAGGTGGCAGAGAAAGTGACCAGGGCATCAGCATTCGGCACAGTTGCACGTTCGCTGGCAAAAAGCCAGCGATGGGAACGAGCTGAAGAGGTAGCGAAAAGAATAGAAGAGCCAGAGATTAGAGCATGGGCATTGAATACGTTGGTACAGTCTCTGGCAGCAAGTCAGCAGTGGGAGCGGGCCGAAGAAGTCGCCAGAGAGATAGAGGATACAAACATCAAGTCAAAGGCATTGAATGCCAGTGCACAGTCATTCGTACACTTCCTAGCGAAGAATCAACAGTGGGAGCGAGCCGAAGAAGTCGCCAGAGGGATAGAAGAGACAGTGTTCAGAGTACAGTCATTGAGCATCATAGCACAGATGCTGCTAACCAGTCAGCAATGGAAGCGAGCGGAGACGCTTTTGAAAGAAGCAGAGGAGGAAGCAGGAGAGATAGAGCGTCCAGAAATCAGGGTGCAGGTATTGAGTACTATCGCACAGATATTCGCAGAGAGTCAGTGTTGGGAAAAAGCAGGGGTACTCCTAAAAAACGCAGAGGAAGTCGCCAGAGGGATAGAGGATGCATGGTCCAGGGGGCAAGCGTTGAATACCATCGTGCAGGCATTGGGAAAGAGCCAACAGTGGGATACTCTTGTCCGATTGCTCCAGAGATCCTGGCTGTTTGCAGAGACGAGAGAACATGCGATGAATGTCTTTTCACCTGTTGCTGGCCTCATTGTAGCCTATCCTTTGCTAGAACGTGATTTCATGAGAGCATTCGAGTGGGTTGACGCTTTCTTGCACTGACATTGATGGGGTTCTGTCAGAACTGAGGAGACAGATACACCTCAATGCTCCGTACATATTGACTACAACCCATCTCTTACTATGAAGCAGTTTGTAGCAGCATTTGCAAGGGGTATTGTCAGCTTGGGACAGAACTGAACAGTGTGCTACGCTAGCTTCATGATAATAAACACCACACACCAAGTTCAAAAAGCTTTCTCATCCCACTGAAAATCATCAGCTATGCAGTGTGGCTGTCTGCCCGCTTCTCGCGGGGTTTGCGAAATGGAGAGGAACTTCTGGGACAACGCGGGATGGGTAGCACATATGAAACGGTGCAGCAATGGTGCCTACAGTTTAAGCAAATGGATGCCAGGGAACCGTTCCCGACATCCTAGTTTAGCGCCATCGGAACAAAAAAGCAGCATTCTTATTCGCTCCGACGATTAAGTTGGCAATATCTTACAGCATCATAATCTATTGTTGCCTTTCGATTTTACCGCCTTCGGCAGCTTTCTCTGCTGTGATGGTTCTTCGTGGGTTGATTGCCTACCTACTTTGTAGGTAAAATGAAGACTGATGACACTCAGAAAACGAAATATTGACAGGCTAACCAGCAGAAACTGTTACAGCATCTCGCCCAGCACCGCTACCGCTATGCGCCCGGTTATTTGATGAAGTCAGATGGCGTTTTCCACAAAAAAGCGTTGATATGAATGGTGCAGCCATTATTTCTCCGTGCGGCATATGAAGACCTCGCCGACCGGATTATACTCGTCTCCTCTGATATCGCTCTGCTGTCAACTATCAAAAAGACGCGGGAGAAGGGCAAAACGGTTGAATATATTGGCTTCTCGCATCAAGCGAGCCTGGCATTGATTGCGAAGCGTAGAAAGAGTTGGTGACTGGATAAAGTTGATCTACGGCCCTTCGTCTCTTAAACCGCACATGCACTATTTTCAAACGTCGAGCAGAAGAGTATACTACGCGAACGATCTTCATAGAAAATAAGAGAAATAAGAGACGTTATGTGGGTATCGAGCTTAGAGATCAATAACATCAAATCTTTTGAGGCATCGGGAACTATTCACTTGAACAAGAAGATGAATATCATCCTGGGTGCCAATAATGCTGGTAAATCAACAATTCTCCGAGTTCTGTATCGAGTCCAGAATCAATCAAGTTTAGCTCATTCCGATATACAGATTGCTTGCTCTTTGTGGGTAGAGAATCCGCAGTATGTGTTGAAGGAAATGCGAAGAAGTGAGTACTGCCATGTTCTGGCAAGCTCTTCTGTAATCTCGATTCTGACAGAACCCTTTGCTGAAACGCTTGTTTAAATGATGGGGTTCCTATCATCCTTATTTTCTGTCAATATAGATTTTAACGCTAGTTGCCGGATCCTTATCATAGTTGATCTCAGCAAATAATAGTTTTTGTTCTTCTTCGCTGACATGTGTATGAGACTGGGTATCCATCTCTTTCTGAGGGACCCAACTTCAAGCATCATTTTGATCCAGAATAGAGCTATGAATGTCTAATTAAATCTGCTAAAATATATCCATAGATGAGCAGAGTAATTTTATTGAATCTAGGTGAGACAGTGGTCTTCAAGATTCTTGAAAGAGCTTAGGCGAGCGTTTCAACGATCAGCAAGTGTTTGGACAAGCGCTCCAACAGGTCCGCATCCAAAGATCTGCTGCGCTCTCTATGGTGATCTATCATAAAGATCATCCAGATGAGAAAAATGTTGAATACTACCATCTAGAGAATAATATTGATGCGAACGGTATTGAGGCTGGCGGTTGGGGTCAGCCTATCCAACTGCCATTACCGAAGGCAAAAAAGCATTAGGGGACAGGTGTTGCTCTGGCACATCTAGCGAGAATAATTACTGAAGGCTTGGGAGATCCTTTGCAGATTTTTGGCCTCATGGGTAAGCAAACGCAGACAGCCAGCCTTGCCATAGCCGATCTCAAAAAGAACGAATGTTTACCAGATCAAAATAGTGGCTGCTATCGCACAGGTCATAAACTCGATACTCATGGAATACCCCTAGCTGATGGAGCGAGCCTCTGGATATACTCTGTTGGTTCGGGTCCTGGAGTCAAAGGGACAGGGGTTGCATTAACGACGTTTTAGTAGTGCTTTTTTCACCTCATAAGTCCGCAGTCTCGCAATTTGAGGCAGGTTCGCAATTGCTGTGGCCCTGAGCTATCTCATGAGATTTCATCACTCAAGCTACTTTTAGACTTTTGCGAATCTTTTTCCAAGCTGTTTGTGGCTTTCAACGAGGCATGTGACTGAAGGATTGATAGCAGCGAATGACTCCTATTAGTATTTTCTATTCTTATGCCCCAGAAGATGAGCTACTCTGCATGTGCCTGGAAAAGCACTTGAGCCTTCTGAGGCGACAGAATGTTATTACCGAGTACCATCATCGTCTGATTATACCTGGTGCCGACTGGTCACAGGTGATTGACGAGCATTTTGGCTCCGCCTCAATCATTCTGTTGCTGATTAGCGCTGATTTTCTTGCTTCTGACTACTGCTATGGTAGAGAGATGCAAAAAGCCTTGGAGCGATGTGAAGCTGGTGTTGCTCATGTGATCCCCGTACTTTTACGGCAGGTTGACTGGCATAGGGCTCCTTTTGCTCATTTGCGTTGTTTGCCTGATAATGAGGTTCCTGTTACGAGTTGGGCCAACCAGGATGAAGCGTTCCACGATATAGCTGTAGGCATACGAACGACTCTTGAAGCTCTCTATACTATTCCATCTAGCGAGACTCATCGTCCCACTTCTTCAAGAGATCGAACACATCGTACTCATCTGCTCAAAAAGGTTCGTGCTTATTGGATAGAGGGATTGTTGGAAAGATCTTTGCACCAAATGGCTCTCATTACCTTAGGATTGCATGAGCAGCCCGATGCTGTTACCAATCCCTGGCACCTGATAATACAGGAAATGGAACGATCCGCACGTGACTTACCGGCTGGTACAAGTATCATTAATGTCTATGATCATTCAGGCGGAGAGTTCCTTATTTTGGGAAAACCCGGAGCAGGTAAAACGACATTGTTACTTACATTGGCTCGTGATCTTCTGGTGCGTGCTGAACAAGACAATGAGTATCCTGTTCCAGTAGTGTTTCATCTCTCATCATGGAAGATAAAGGAAAACTCCTTTACTCATTGGTTTGTAAAGAAAGAAGATGCATTTGATCACTGGCTTGTTGAGGAACTTCAGCGCAGGTATCAGTTATCTCGCGAAATAGGGCGATCCTTGATCGACACTGACAGTATTTTGCTTTTGCTGGATGGATTGGATGAAATCGATCAAGAGGCACAGCGATCTTGTATCCAGGCTATTAACACCTATCACCAGAAACATAATCTCGTCTCTATTGTCCTTTGTAGTCGAAGCACAGAATATTTCGCACTGGCAACTCAGATGACATTACAGACAGCCGTCGAGATACAACCATTGACGGGAGAGCAAGTAAATGAATACCTTTTGAGTGCTGAGAAGCAGCTTGAGGCATTACGTTTCATGCTGAGTAAAGATGATGTTCTAAGAGAGCTTTCGACGAATCCATTGATGCTTAGCGTCATGAGTCTGGCGTATCGGGGAAAAGATAAAAAGAATATCGTGGTTGAGAATGCCAAAAAAGAGCTATGGGGGACTTCTTTCCCGGTGCTGACCGCTCAAAGTCGAGAGATATTTAGAACTTACGTCCAGCAAATGCTTCATCGACGAGAACGTAGTCAACACTTTTTATCACAACAAATCATTTACTGGCTATCCTGGATCGCAAAAAAATCAAGCGGTGATATTTACACTTCATTGTTCCGATATCCTCCTATTTTTACTGGCGGTTTGAGTGTAGAAGCTATCGCATTACCAATAGCATTCCTGGTTCAATTGGCCAGCTTGGGGGTAATAGCATTAGTATTGTTGAATGCATCCTTTATTTTGCTAGGCCTTGAAGTAGTCCCCTTTGGACTCATATTATTTGGTGGATGGCGATATATAACATCTGACGGAGAAGTAATAAAGGCGGGAAGAGCAAAGATGCTTGTAGCTTATGCTATTATACCTATGATAGGGATATATGTAATTGTCGCCTTGTTTTCCCCACAAAGATGGCTTGTTATCTTATTAAGTGTGCCTACGTTCCTGGGAGTATTGATCATATGGTGGCTTTTGGGGAGCTTGATCTATTTATTTATACGCATAAAACTGTATCTTCGTGGAGACATTCCCTGGAATTACAAAAAATTCCTCGATTATGCTACTAAGCATGCTTTGCTTTATAAAATAGGAGATAAGTATGTCTTCATTCATACATTATTGCGCGACTATTTTGCCTCGCTGGATGCATCTCGGCGGCAGCTATGAGATGGTGCCTGATTCGACACGTACGCCTCAATAGTGTATGTTTCCAAAGGGAAGTGCATTGCCCACCAAAATTCTCCCTCAGTCTGCCTCCCAAGCCCTGTGCTCTTCTGTTTTTTCGTTGTACTGCACCAAGCTCTCAAATGCGTTCATCGCCTTCCATCGCACAGAACAGAGGCAGTCCAGTGCATGACAAGAGGATGATCGTCGTGAGGTAGAGTGGGACGAAGTTGTCGCTCCAGATCTCGTTCTGCAAGGGAATGATCTCGACTGAGATCTGAGAAAAGAGAGCAGATGTGCTTCTTCTCCGCAAGTGGAGACGTTTGTATCCCAAGCGTTTGTTGCCTTTCGCTTCAGCTTGTTTCCCAACACGCATGTCAAAAGAAGAATGCTCTCTCACATCCCTGCGGGTTCTTGATGCGTCTGCTCGTGAAGCACCTGATCAGATAATGCTTGATCTGAGCCATCCCATCATAGCCCAACAATGCTTGCAACCCACGTGGGTCTCCGCCTGCCTGGAGGTAACGCAGTGCAAAGCTGCTGGCGCAAGATCTGAGGGCTGATCACGGCCTCATGCATCCCCGCGCGTATGCGCAGACAATGAAACACATCCATGTGAGACTATTTTTGCTCAACGGAAGCCCATCTCTTGTAGAAAAGAGCAAAGCGGTGCTGCTGCTGTGACCGAGACTTCAGCAATGCGTGCAGATGCTCCAGACACGCTTGCCCCAAAACGACCTGGCGCTCGTGACCACGTTTCTCTCTTACGCGCAACATGCTCGTCTTTTGATCCAGATCGCTCACCTGCAAGGCGCACAGATCGGAAACCGTGATCCCCGTCTCGAAAAGCACCCACAGGATAGCAAGGGCACGTTGATAGAGCGGTTCGGCCTCCTGATAGCGGCCCTGGCTCTCATATAAGAGCGCCAGAAAATTGAGGCTGGTTGCCGTATCGGGATGAGAGGCTCCCGACTGCTGCTCACATTCGGGGATCTGCTCAGGGGCCAGGAAGGCACAGAACCGGAGCGCCTTTCCGGCGAGAGGATTGCGTCCCCCTATCGCTTGCCAGGAGATCTCGAACGTCTTGCGCACAGAGGCAGGATGGTCAGTAGGTGATTGACGACGGTCCAGGAGTTTGGGAAGAAATTGCTGGTAGAGATCACAATAGCGCTGGAATGAACTACCAGTCTCAGCGATATAGGCTCCTGCTTGATCGAGCGCCAGAGGCCATCCATCCATCCATCGATACAGCTCTTTGGCAAGACGAAGATCGTTGCGCACGGCATGCCGGATCGACGCCTCTTGCCCGATCTTCCTAGCCCGACGCAGGAGGAAAAGCACACCCTCATATCTGGACAGTACAGGAAGGACCACGCTCTGAGCCTGCGGTCCCGCCTCACGCATTCGCGTCTTGATCAGCATACTCCCTTGGTGTCTGGGAGGCAGGAACGCAGACAACACCTCTTCGGGCTGCTCGATGTTATCCAGGATGAGCAACCACCTCTGATGGGTCTGCATCCACTGCTTGACCGCATCGACCTGCCGTTCTGCCTCTGATTGTTCTCGCAAGCCTAACACTTTGGTTGCCAGTTGCAGATATGCTGAGGTCAAGACTTCCCACGAGTCGGCTTGCAACCAGAGCACAGCCTCATAGTCCTGGGCAAAGCGATGGGCATATTCCAGTGCGACCTGCGTCTTACCAACGCCTCCCAGACCCGCAATGGCCTGTGTTAAGGCCCCTGGGACGAGTGCTTTGCGCAGCGTTTGAAAGACGGCTTCGCGCCCCACAAAGAAGGTATTACGCGGAGATGGTACATCCCAGAGAAAGGGAAAAGCCTGGCTAGTAGGAGAAGTGGGGGTAGAGAGGAATGAGGGATCATCAATCACACGTAGCACATCAGTAATCACCTGTGTCCATGCTTCATCAATATCTTTCCTAAGACTAATAGGACGTCCATCCATTGGCAACGCTTGTAATCTGCCAATGGGCGAGTGTTGCCAGAAACAGGGCCGCACGACAATCGGGATCACTTGTGCTTGCCCAGCTTGCTGTCGTTGCCATACGAGTTGCATGGTTGGCCCGGTATAAAAGTCGGAAGTGAAAAAATCGGCACTGAGCAATAAAAGGATGATGGATGCTTCAGAGAGATGGGTTTTAATAGCACTTGCCTTGTCATGACCAGGATCAATCTTCTGCTCATGCCAGAATGTGATATGCCCTTGTTGGATGAACGTACCCGGATGAGCTTCGAGTTGCTGACGGTACGCGTCATCGCTCTGTGCAAAGGCGCAAAATACGGGAACGACTCTCTGGGACGCTGACATTCTTCCTTCCTCCCTCTTTTCTCTGAAGGATACACAATAGTCAAAATAAGTATAGAGGAAATATGTCGAAAAGAGAAGACTCAATTATATAGAGAGAGAGTAAGACCACACAAAATGTATGAAAAATAACGGTCGTTAAGGCGTTCCACACCTCTATAGGAGTCATAATCATAGGGTGTGGAACGATCGCTTTAGCTGGTAGGTTCCTGAGGAGTTTTTTCTCCTTCTTTTTGTTCTTTTGGTAATCGTGCTTTTTAAAGAGCAGCCAGAGTATCAAAATAGAGGTTTTTCCAGATGAAAGGGTCGCTCAATGGGAGGCTTTCTGAGACGTTTCATGTGCAATCCACGCAAGATACCTTTGACTTCCAGCGATAATTGGTAGAGCAACTATTTCTGGCTCATCGTAAGGATGCGCTGCTCGGATAGCTTTTTCCACTTCCTCATAGTGTTCTTTCTGGGTCCTGGCTGCACAGGTCCATTCTTCTGCTCTTTCTATGTTGCCTTGCCACCAGTAAGTACTCAGGAGAGGACCAGCAACATGGACACAGGCGGCTCATCGCCTCTCAACGAGCGTTTGGGCCATTTTTTGCGCCCCCTCTTGACTATCGATAGCCGTCGTCACTTGAATATACTCTGTCATCTCTCGTTCTCCCTTCTCTCGTCCTGGTGAAAAAATGGTGCAAGATCCCACATACGTTGTTCTTGTCTCCAACTCTCTGGCGCTTGCTGAGAGAGATCTACAGTCTCTTGATAGCGGCGTTTGCTTCCAACATGCAAGGCCATTACTGCACCTTGTTGCAGAGAAGGTGCATATCTATCCAAATCACGTAAACCAAGCGCGGCTGTTGTTTGATACATAACCGTTTCGAGAGAGCATCGTTCTGAAAGGGCGAAGATTTTGCTACTTTGCTCCAACGTCGTCCAGGCACTCTTATAGTAGTCTTCACGTTGATCGTGCTCGGCAAGATCCAGATACATCCTGGCTTCCCATTGATAGAGAGTATCCAGAGCACAATCAGCATAGAAGAAACTGGCAGCGTGCTCAGCATGCGTTGGGAAGTTGTCTTGCGCCATATGAATAGCATGTTTTGCCTGAGCCTCATCGTTCACAAGAGCATACGAATCGGCCAGTCCTATGCAGATGTCACTTTTGATAAGATCATCGGCATTTTCTAGTTCTTGGAGTGCTTTA
>DAOTTL010000377.1:0-5201 GCA_034438135.1 Ktedonobacteraceae bacterium
GAGGAAGAGGTCCTGATTGAGCAGGTACAATGCGAAATTTTACCGAGTGGAAAGCTGGGTAGCGGCGACCGAACGGTTCAACGCGCTGAGCATGGCCTTGACTGCGGCGAGTTCAGTGTTTGTCTCGATTGCCGCTCCAAAGAAGTTCTTGCCGGGA
This sequence comes from Ktedonobacteraceae bacterium, assembly GCA_034438135.1. Classification (GTDB taxonomy): domain Bacteria; phylum Chloroflexota; class Ktedonobacteria; order Ktedonobacterales; family Ktedonobacteraceae; genus Paraktedonobacter. Next base: position 158 of record DAOTTL010000377.1, read on the forward strand.
TTCAGCTCAACCTGGACATACGCGGCTGCCCGGGCATCAGAACCGGCACTGAGCGAATGTTCTGTGTAAGAAAGTACCCTGAAGTTCGCAAGATCACCCTTATTAAGGGCATTGACAAACGCATCGATGGGACCGTTTCCCTCACCCTGAATCGTACGCCTGACCCCCTCGATGCGCAGGCAAGCGGTACATGCCACCTTCTCATCTCCCTGTGAATCGTGACTATTTTCAGTCTTAAACGACTCCAGTTGATATGGCTCCTCATTGTGGAGATATTCCTGCTCAAAAGTATGGAAAAGTTGTTTGCCTGAGATCTCATTCCCTGTAGCATCGGCCAGCAGCTTGATGACCTTGCCGAACTCGATATGCATCTCTTTGGGCAATTGCAAACCAAACTCACTCTCTAGAATATAGGCCACACCACCCTTCCCTGACTGGGAATTGATGCGAATGATGGCCTCATAGTTACTCCCAATATCTCTGGGATCGATAGGCAGATAGGGAACCTCCCAAAGAGCGCCAGGGGCGGGATCTTGGGCTGTCATACCCTTACGAATCGCATCCTGGTGAGAGCCGGAGAACGCTGTGAAAACCAGGTCGCCAGCGTAAGGTTGACGTTCTGGTACTGTCATCCTGGTACATTTCTCATACGTGGCACGTATACCTCGGATGTCGCTAAAATCCAGTCCTGGATCGATACCCTGCATATACATATTCAGTGCCAGCGTAACGATATCGACATTTCCAGTGCGCTCGCCGTTGCCAAAAATCGTTCCCTCGATGCGCTCAGCTCCGGCCAGTAGACCCAGTTCAGCCGCAGCGACTCCGGTGCCCCGGTCATTATGTGTGTGCAGGCTGACGATGACGGTATCACGTCGGCGCAGGTGGCGACAGATCCACTCAATCTGGTCGGCGTGAACATTGGGGGTTGCAATCTCAACGGTCTCAGGCAAATTCAAAATAATTTTCTTGTCAGGAGTAGGTTGCCAGACATCTACAACAGCTTCGCAGATAGCCAGAGCGAAATCCATCTCCGTCAGGGCAAAGCTCTCAGGGGAATACTGGAAAACTGTCTTTGTGCCGATAAGCTCGGGCAGCATACTTTTGATGAGAGAGGTTGCGCGGGTGGCGATGGCGATGATCTCAGGTTTATCCATGCCAAAGACGATGCGTCTCTGAAGTTCAGAGGTAGAATTATAGAGATGAATGATCACATTCTTTGCGCCCTGGACGGACTCAATCGTGCGTTTGATCAACTCTTCACGGGCCTGAACAATAACCTGGATAGTGACATCGTCAGGTATCTGCTGTTCCTCGATTAGACGGCGAATGAAGTCAAACTCAATCTGAGATGCAGATGGGAATCCGACTTCAATCTCTTTGAAACCAATTCCCACTAACAGTTTAAACATCTCCATTTTCTCTTCAATACCCATAGGTATGGGCAGGGCCTGATTGCCATCACGTAAATCGACGCTGCACCATGTTGGGGCGTTTACAGTCGTACGCGCGGGCCACTGGCGATCTGGCAGATCAATAGGAGGAAATGGCTTATACTTGGTAATGCGACCCTTCTGCATGCCTGCTGGCGTCCCCCACGGATTCCGTCCTGAATTCTCCATAGTCTACTACGGTCCTTTCTCACAATCATTGTCTTTTTGAGATCTGGTCTTCATTGTGCAGGCTCTCTTAGTGAAACCGCTTGCTGCCTTTTAGCAGAGTGCGAATAAATTGCTCTATGGCATCTACTTATTTTTATCATACTATACCATAATCGACCTGGCTGTAGAACCATGTAAAAGTCCATCTCAGGGCTTTTTCATTTCGTTTCCCTTTTCATGATTCTTGGGTCAAGGAGAATTAAATGGCCCTGTTTGAGATCTAGAACTAATCACTTTTTGTACCGAAGTATGGTATACTACTTGTAAAAGGAAGCGTCCTTTAAGACGAAGAGCGAAAAAGATATCCATGAAGACATGTATTGAGCTACAAACGATGCGAGTTTCCTATCGAGAAATATGCGATGGGGCAAGACCCTGGGTTGCCCTGGGAAATTTCATAAATGATTTCTTTGGCAATTTTCCCGCTCGCCGCGCAGAACTCGTCGCAGAAGCTCTTACGCTCCCGACCAATCCCACCGATGAACAATATCGTTGGGCTGCATTTTGCGCCGCTTCAGTTCAGCATCTCTGCGAACAATACCAGATGGATTGTCCCGCCTGGGTTCACAATCCAGACTTCATTCTGGCCGAGCCATGGTTTCATTCGCCAGCAGCCGAGAAGGTGCCACGAATAGCTCAACGGTATCGCCAGACTACCCCGGAACCTTTTGCGAGCAGGAACATCTTTTGCGGTAATCGCGTGTTCAATAATAAGTATGAGCAAGCTCCAAGCCTCCAGTCCTCCGCTGCATAAAGCTGAGCTATCCCTCAATTTTTTGCGGCTTGCAAAGCCGCTACCCCCCCCAACAAAAAGGCGAGGCTGGTTAGCGGAGCATGTGCCCCGCCAACCAGCCTCGCCTGATAAAAAAGGGATTTTTCATTTTTGAAAAGACCATTTGAGGGTATACATAGAAATACAAGAGAATACAATCCCATCTTCTTAAACTCAGAGGTGGCTTTTCGCCACCTCTGAGTTTAAGAAGATGAATCGCTCCCTATAACGACTCCATAGCCAGGCGCACCAAAGGCGAAAGTCCAATGGAGGTTCTTGCCAGGACATCCAGGCTCACGTACCTTGTTCAACGTGGCAGACTGTTTTTCTAACCTTATGATTGTAAGCTCTATTCAGCTTTTACCTGTTCCAGAGGCAATGCCCGACGGATATGCGCATTGAGAGAAGTTATGAGTGCCAGCAGAGCAAGGATAACAGCGTACGTCAGAGCCGTTGGGACAATACCAACAAACTGCATGAGCGTACCAGTCAATGCGACCCCTACCGGTCGGAACCCATATGAAATAAGCCGAAAAGCACTATTTACGCGCCCCTGTAGCTCATCTGGAATCAAGGCCAGCCGATAACTAAACTGCACAATATTGTAGGTAGAGTCCACCAGAAAGAAGAGAGCAACAATGGCACCGAGTACGAACGGAGTGAATGCCAGTACGAGCAGCAACCATACCAGAACATAGAGCCACCATAAGCCAATAATGCTGTGTCCATAGCGCAACCGTTTTTGCAGAAATGGGGCGATAATGGCTCCAAGAATACTGGCACAACCCCCTACAGCGAAGATGAGTCCGATAAAGGGAGGGGATACCTGCTGCCTTTGTGCCAACACAATCACAAGCAGCGAGAACCCAAAACCGAATGCACTCCACCCGCTATTGAGAAAGGCCATGGTTCGCAGGATTGGCCGTTGCCACAGCCATTTCATGCCCTCGGTCATCTCTACCCATAACCGGCGTGGAGCACTGACTCGCTCTAACTGAAATCTGGTTTGCATGAAGAGCAGAGAGAGCACCGAAACCAGATAGGAAAGCGCATCTGCCAAAAACGGTGTGATACGACCAAATGTGTAGAGTACTCCACCTAATGGTGGACCTAGCAGTGTCGTGATCCCAAAGGCAACCTGATTCTGTGAGATCGCTGCGGGGAGTTGCTCTCTGGGAACGATACGCGGCAAGCTCGCCGTCTCGGCAAGATCGAAAAAGACATAGAGCGACCCCTCTACCAGGGAGACAAGATAGAGCTGCATAATCGTCAAGTCTCCCAGAGCGAACGCTACGGGAATACTGGCCAGACTCACCGCTCGCCCTGCATCACAGAGAATCATGACCCATTTGCGATTCCAACGATCGATGAGTGCTCCTCCTGGTAACGTGAAAATGAAGTAGGGCAACGTTCGGAGAGCACCAGCAATGCCAGCTTGAGCTGGAGAATGAGTCAACGCCAAAACCAACAGTGGAAAGGCGAGTTCAGAAACACCGGAGCCGATGGACGAGATAGTTTGACCGCTCCAGAGCAACAGATAGTCCCGGTTGTGCCAGAGCGGAAGGCGCTGTTCAGCACGCGCCACTTCTTTGTCCTGTGATCGACCTCTCATTGATAACAATTCTCCATTCTGCTCGCAATTGACAGCTTCGGAGGCCTGGCTCCGAAGCAAACGACACAATTAGACAAAAGCAATCGCCTGGTACGCCGCCCCATGACGATCACGTTTATTACGCAACTGTGGATGAGACCCATGACTGACTTGATAGGAGGTTTCAAAAAAGACGCATTGCCATCAACCGCCAACCATGGAGTACAATTGAGGCGCGACAAAATCAGCGGATTGAAAACTGACCACAGTTTCTCAGAAAGCTGCCGAGGGTACAATCCAATCCTGGTCACTGCACTCATGTATAAAGAGTTTCTTAAGTAAGAAAGGCGCACACATGTCAAGCACAGAAATGGTCACATTTCAGGGAGCGACGATGCAATTAGAGAGCTATCTCGCCTTGTCCGAAGGAGAGGGACCCTTTCCAGGCGTCGTCGTTATTCACGAAGTATTTGGGTTAAATGATAACATACGCGAGGTCACCGAGCTTTTCGCTGATGCAGGCTACGCGGCCCTGGCAGTTGATCTGTTCGCTAAACGTAATTGTGTGCTCTGCATGTTTCGCTTTTTAGGACAGATGCTCTTTAACTCGTTACAACATGAGGGCATTCAGGATCTCAAACACTCTCTGACCTATCTTACTGAACTTCCTCAGGTCGATGGCGACCGTATCGGCGCAATTGGCTTCTGCCTGGGTGGAAGCTTCGCAATCGCATGGGCCTGCACCGATGAACGACTCAAAGTCATCGCCCCATTCTATGCCATGAATCCACGTCCACTCGAAGCGGTGAAGCGTCTCTGCCCCGTAGTCGGCTCTTACCCCACAGGTGACTTTACCACTAAACCCGGACAGACGCTTGATGCTACACTCGATACAGACAATGTTCCCCATACGATCAAAGTATACCCTCAAACAAAACACTCTTTTTTTAACGATCATGGATCAAACTATAACGCCGCTGCCGCTGAAGATGCCTGGCAACGCATTCAATCTTTTTTCCA
>DAOTTL010000378.1:0-15548 GCA_034438135.1 Ktedonobacteraceae bacterium
GCCCTGCCAAACACGCTCGCTTCTTCTTAGAAAATGGGGCGGGGCGGCTTGCAAAGCAGGCCAAAGCTTTTTGTCCTGCTTCTGCAAAAGCAGTGTGAATCATAGTTTGATGCGGAGAAAAGTATCTTCACCCTTTTCGCGCTGAAATACGTCGGTAATACGCCCGATAAGGTGAAGCGCATGCCACTGAAAACCGTACTTCCTGGCAAGAGAAGCTTCGGCGCGGGCAATCTCCTGAGGGTCACTGATGATGCTGGCAGTGGCTTCAATGGCGTCACCCGTTACTTTGCCACTGGCTTTACATGGCGCCAGCGTGACACGACTGGTATGACGGATACGTTTGACTTTGCCCGACTTAGCATCTGTATAGATGTATATCGTGTCATTCTCTAACGAGAACCATATAGCCGTCGCCACGGCCACGCCAGTCTTGCGAAAGGTGGTCAGACTGGCAAAGCTTTTCGCGATAAGTGGAGCGAATGGAGATATCTGTGTGTTCATAACCTTCCTTTGAAGGATCAGGACATGAATTTCGCCTCAGCCTAGTGTTTGACTAAAACATATCACAGACGGAAAAAGGCGTCAAACACTTGACTGTGAGAGAGAAAATTTGAGCATTTCGGACTATGCGCAACGCACATAGTCCGAAATGCCTCTTTTCTTTCTTTGAGGTGAGGTGGTTTAGATTAGCAAGAGATTTCGTCAACAGCATGTTAGAGGATGCGACCTCGCGTCACGTATCGGCTGCTTCCCCAACTGTGGAATTTTCAATGGGATGAGCCAGACCGCGCTGAAAACTCCGCGAGCCGGTCAGACGTAGTCGTGTGGGTTGGCGATAGGGAAACGTCAGTCCATGCACGCCCTCAGAGGGGTAGGTGTTCCCTTGACGGCGCACGGTGTACTTTTGAGCTGTCGCATCTGTCACTGTGGCTATTTTCAGGACGGGGGTTTTGATTTCTGCTATCCCGTGTAGCGCGGACCACTCGACGGGCCAGGCCAGCATCTCTTGCATCCAGGCCAGTTCTGCCGTATATCCAGCCTTCTGCCATAGGACACTCAGTTGATCGGCTCGCTCCACCGTGGCGGAGCAGGCAAAGCTGCATGGCAGATGCGGAACCGCCCTTACGCCGAGCCAGCGCAACAGGATGTTACATTGTGCTGAACCCTCTACCTCGTAGCTCGTCGGAGAAAGTTCCTTTTTGGTGACTGTATTGAAGGTCATTGGCCAGGTTGTATCAAGGAAACGCTCTTCGATCCAGGCTTTCACAAAGAAGTCCCGGCAACAGGTCGGATAGCCCTGAAGCGTTTGCAATTCACTTTGATCTCCCGCTTCCCAGGCGCGTTTGAAGCGCTCGATGTTCTCAGCACTGCCAATTGCCACGCGCTGATTGTATGGTTCCTCTGGTCTGACCTCTGATAGTACGGTGGAATAGGCAGATGCTCGCGCGGGAATGTTGTCCAGGGTTAGTATGACCATGTGCTGCTCCGTCATCCTGTCCGTCCACGCTGACAACTGTTGAGGGGCGATGACCTGGATTGCGCAGGACTGCATACCGGTGGCGACCGCTCGCCAGGCTATCTCTTGCCAGCACTGGACGATCTGACTTATTCTCGGCTGCCAGACCTCTTTCGCGTGATCGTTGATCCAGAGCAGACGGGTAAAATCGTGCAAGCGGAATGTCAATCGTTCCATTCCAAAAGATGTCACTGTTTTTTCTCCTGGTTCGCACGCATGGTAGTAACTATGGATTGCATGGTTGGATTCTGTCCAACAGACCAGGCTTTGAGCATTGCCTGTTCGAGTACTTTGCGCTCCGGCTGCACTGAAAGCGGAAAATACCCTTTGTCCAGCAAACGGTCCTCCATATGTCTGAAGAGCTTCTTCCAGATCTCGCACTGCTCGGTCCGGTTGCGCCAATCGCCATCAATAGCCGTGCCTGGACATTGTCCCTTACACACCAGAAAAAACCGACAGCCCTGACAGCCTCCGTACTGCTGAGGCGTCTGATAGAGAGCAAGATAGCGTTCATAGCCCGGTATCTCTGCCTTAATAAAATCGATGCCATCTTTATTTGTGCGTCCACAATTGCTGCTCTGACCGTTGCCCTCTACGCCGTGTACCGCCGCCGTCGTATAGGGATCACAGCCTCTCCATATACAGGTGGTCATCTCGTCCTTCGCCATCAGCAGACGCTCCAGGTCGTCGAAAACATCGAAATGGATAGAGGTCAGCTCATGCTCCAGTTCCGCAAAGTAGAGCAGGGCCTCTATGTTCTCTGCGGGAGTGAGCGCGTACTTCTGTTGGATGCTTGCGGCCTCAACCTCAAGAATATGCAGTCTGACACTCGCTATCTTCAGCGTGTCAAGATAGCGGAACCAGTCACGCATGAGTGGCAATTTGTCCTCTGTAGCATTGCTGCGATGGAGGGTGACGATTAAACTCAGGGCTATCCCTTCCTGACACAGACGTTCGATAGCCCGGTGCGTTTTCGCGGTTGCACTTCTAGTTTTCTCAAGACTACCCGCCCAACGCACGTCGTTTAAGGTCGTGGGACCATCCACCGAAATGCCAACGTGTACACGATACTGTTGAAACATACGGATGTGATTCTCGTTGATCAACGTCCCGTTTGTCTGGATGCCATTCTGACCAAAGCGCTCCAAACCCCAGATCCAGAGCGCTTCCAGATCCTCTTCCGCGATCAACAACGGCTCGCCTCCAAAGACGATAAAGGGTCCACCCTCCCGTATGATAGCTGCCTTCATCGCCGCCAGGTCGTATGTTTTCGTGAGGTTGCCAGCATCGCGCTGTGGGTTTTGATAGCAATACTGACAGCCTATATTGCAGTTGACGCCCAGGGGTCTCAGCTCTACTCCCATTGCTCTGCCTCTCTTCCTTTATATATGGTATGTCTATCGACTCTCCTATGCTCCCTATACAATTACGGCGTTACATCCACATGCTGCGCTCCCAGATCGCTATGCGGCACAGTTTGATCGATATGAGGAATGGCATTGGTATCCACGTGTGGGGTGGTCGATGCATCGATGTGCGGAATCGCTACAGTGTCGATGTGTGGAGTAGCAGATCCATCGACATGGGGAACAGCGCGGGTATCGATGTGTGGAGTAGTGGACCCATCAATATGCGGGATCGTTGCGGTATCGATATGGGGCGTGACAGACCCATCTATATGAGGGATGGCGCTGGTATCTGCGTGCGGGGTAATAGACGCATCGATGTGGGGAATCGTCGCTGTGTCGATGTGCGGAGTGGCCGTTGTATCAGCATGAACACGAGGAACGTCCGCATGTGTACCGGTAAAGCCAACATCTACGTGTGTATCTCCATGAGGAGTAATGGTGGTATCAGCGTGTTGGGCAGCGATATCGGCATGGGACGTGGACGGTGTATCCGCATGTTGGGCCGCGACATCCACATGCGCTTTGGATGGTGTGTCCGCGTGCTGCGCCGCTACATCGGCATGAGGAGCGGCGGGTGTGTCCGCGTGCTGCGCCGCTACGTCAACGTGCGCGGTAGCCGGTGTATCTATATGCTGGGCAGCAACATCGGCATGGGGCGTAGCGTGTGTATCTGCATGTTGAGCTGCCACATCCACGTGCACGGTAGAAGGCGTATCGACATGCTGCGCCGCCGTATCTATGTGCGGAGTAGACGTATCGGTATGCAAAGAACGCATCAGATTGGACGCGGTGGTGGCGGCATCGTTAAACTGGTCTGTGCTCCAACTGGCGGTGGCATTCCAGGTCGAGATAGACCAGGTTTTAGTCGAGTTCCAGGTGTCGCTACTCCAATGCGTTGTGGCGTTCCAGTCGTCATCGCTCCAGGAAGTCGTCGCATTCCAGGCAGATGTGGACCACTGAGAGGCTGTCTGCCAGGACTGAGAGGTCCACTGCTCCGTCGCGTTCCAGGCCCCACTACTCCACTTACCCGCCGCCGTCACCGCTGGCTGCCATTCCGATGTAACCTGTATAAGACCATTCACTCCTGCCTTTAACCAATCGGCCATAGATTTGAATGCGCCTGCAAAGATGTCGGACACATGCTGCTCGATTTCCTGGACCAACAAATCCGTCAACGCAGCTATATCTTGCGGAGAGACGACTATATGAAATCCTGGCACGGTCAGGTGAAAGGAGTTCCAGGAGAACGAGGCGGTCACATCTGCCGCGAACCCGAGGGTGCCCAGTGAAATGGCCAGGGAAGCGCTCAGTGTTGTGTTCAGGGAAAGTTGGTCAACGACTTTCAGGCCGGTGAGGTTGTCGTAAATTGGTCCAACGTTGATATTTAAACCGAGGTCGAAGGCTACGCTACCGCTCAGTGTAAAGTCATTCCCTTGAATGACAATGCTAAAGGTGACGGTACGACCAAGCCAGGTGGCTGAAATTGTCAGGCCGGTGTTGCTGATGGTGATCTGCGAGCCAAGCAGGACGAAGTTTTGCAAGGAAACATTGACGGCGGTCTGGAGCAAAAATTGTCCCTGATTATCTATCTGCGCCTGACCGCCGCCGCCGATCTGTAAGGGGGATGAGGGCGGGAATAGGGCAAGCTGTCCACTCAGAAAGAAGTGCTGGCTATCGATCTGGACATCTCCGGTAAAGACGGTACGTCCGGCGATGGCGAGAGTACTGTGTCCACTAAGGTTGAATGGTGTGGCCAGCTTGGGATCGATGATGACCACGGCTGAGAGATCGATGGCCAGCATGTTGCTGATATTGCCGCCCATATGCAGACCCGTACCAAAGCCGCCATCGGTTCCGATCAGACCAAAGGTGACGTTTAGTCCGACGATGGTGCTCAGTTGCCAGGACCCTTGCAGGAAGATGACCAATCCCTGGTCATCCTTCGCGGGCGCGGGAGGCACCACCTGGAGTAGCGTGCTGATGTCGCTTTCAACCACGTTGAGCTGCTTATAGCTGATAGACCGGAACTCCTGCGGTGTCGTAATGAGCCACGCTACCTCTAAGGTCATACAGGCAAATGAAACCGTTTCTTTGCCTACGCGATCCGCTAACGGCAACGCCTGGATCAGCTCATTCAGACTGAGCGTCTTGAGCGCGTTGAGCAGATGAGCCAGACCTTCATAGGCGCTCAGGACAATTTTTTGAGTCTTTGAACCCAGCGCAGAACCACCCAGATAGGCAGGGAGTTGCAGATAGTTTGGCCCAATGGTCAGGACCAGGTCCATCTTTTGCGGTGGAACATTCGCATCCAGCAGGTAGCTGTGATCCGTAAAAAACTGCTTAAAGTTCGTGAAGATAGCGCCTGCATCAGTTGGACTAAGACTGGGCTTGGGGAAGCTCCAATGTGTCTGGAGAGTTAAACCTTCCAGTCCTAGATAGTCCAATCCAAGGTCGTCATAGAAGAGTGGGATGGGAATGGGAATAACTGTCTCGTAAATGATGAGCATATAGAGATTGTGAATGGTAATCGTGGTGGCAAGATCCTGTGAGCGCGGCAGGATGGACAGCTTATCGAGCGGCAGAGCCAGCGCAGCAATCAGTGTCAGCAGATTAAATTGATCCATAACCATATCAAGGGTAAGCTGCAACAGCGTTCCATCGAGCAACTCCCCGAACGAGAAACCGTAAAGTTCGATACCATTCAACTGAGGTCCGAGCAGTCCAAGCGTGGGATAGAGGAGCTTGATCGGAGTGGACCGATCGACCTGGAAGCCGCCACGGACGCTGCCAGTGGAGGAGACGGCCAGGGTGAAGTTGAACTGTGTGGGAAGTACAATATCCAGGTAGGACTTGAAGCGGTCCGGCAACTTCTCAAGCTGCTGCTCCATCGCCTGAATAGCGGTCTGCACAACACTCTCCAGCGGAACATGCATGCCCTCAATAAAGGAGATCAAAGCTGCCGAGTCAAAGTGTCCCGCCGCCGAGTCATATATTTTGAGCTCCTGAACCGCCAGACCATCGGGAAGCATGTTCGCCACCGCGCTCAAGCCACAGGCATCGAGCAACCACTTCATAGGTGTGAGGGGTACCTTGAGTGGTCTGAGCACAGTCATGCCGCCAGCGCCGGTAAAGGTTCCCACGCTATAGCTAAAGACAGGCACCATAAATCTGAAAGCGCCAAACTCGCCCAGGTCAGCATCACACCACGAATTGGTGCCATCGCTTGTGAAGGTTACAGCTTTTAGCGGCGAGGTGATCGGTACCACTTGCAGGCCACCAGAGCTATTCAGGCGCATCGTCAGCTTTGTCACGCTGGCAGCATTCCCTGGCACATAGGTGTTGAAGAGACTGAGAACGGGACTCCCATCGCCTTTGGTACCAAAGATAGTATTTAGCTTTTCTGGCAGACCGCAGCCAATGTCAACCGAGAGTGACATTGCATGTCCCAGCGTTATGTCAAGATTAGAGAGGTCGATCATGGCCTCGCCCAGGTCGATAGAGTGACTGGATGGGATAGCGAAGGCGACCGGTTGCGTTAAACGATCAACGCTGAGCTGCACTTTACTGCTGTCAGCCGTAAAGCTGCCGTTGATCTTGCTGCTGGCTGATGGCAAAATGCTCTGGAGATTGGTTGGCAGACCGCCGAACCAGGTCGCGGTAGTCATCGAGAAGCTCCAGGTTCTCTTGCCCTGACTATCGGTACTACCAACAAAAGAGAGATATTCCAGTCCAAGGTACAATGACCATGTTTGCAGCGGATCAGGCAGGCTGATAGCAACCTGAGTGGTTGTTGGCTGAAATACCAGACTGGTCGCGGTAGCCGTCCGCGCCAGGGTCAGCATACCATCGAGCGTAAAGACATTGGTGAGCGTGATCCCTCCCGTCACCTGCACCAACCAGATGTACGCACTGGACGAGTTCAGGCTCACACCTCCAGGGTTGGTACCAGCCTGGAGTGGTTTGCTGATACTGATGAGAAGATCGCTGCCGGTGAGCGAGCCAACCGAACCCAGATCGATCAAAGGGGACGTTGAAGTGTTGCTCGCCCGTAGCGTAATGGTACGCAGCGCAGGCGTTTCGGTCAAACTGGCGGAGAAGGTCACAGCGGTGCCAAACAGCGTGGCGGAGACCGATCCTGAGAGGGTCCAGCTCTTTGTTTGCTGAACCAGATCGAAGGAGAGGTCCATACTATTGAAGATCAAGCCCTCAACAATCGTGACAGGTCCATCGCTGTGAAGCTTGATTGAGCAGGTGACCTGTTCAACTCCGCCGCTGCCAGGACTGCGATGCAAGGCGAAGTCGAACGCACTGACAGCGAGACCGGTGACACCGAAGGGCAGATCCCAGGTCGAGATGCACCTGGCAGCTACATCGAAGACGCCGTTGGGAGAGGTAGCAATGTTGAGACTGGAAAGGGCGAGCGAGGGTATTTCGGGTGGCAAGGTGGCAGGAATCGCGCCAGAGAGAGAGACAAGCTCGGCCAGCATGGTCCCAATATCAATCGCTGACAGAGCAACGGTATCGGCTTCAAAGGTCCAGCCGTTTGCATATTGGGCCGCCAGATAGAGCGTCACCCCGGCAAACGTTATCTCTCCTTTGATAGTAAGATCAGGTGCAGCCTTGCCCGCACCTTCCAGAAGTATCTGCAACGCCTGCACCTCTAGCTGTCGGGGACCCAGGGAGACATGCCAGAGATCCGTCAGCGCGATCTCTAAAGTATAACCATACGGGTCAATAAAACCAAGTCCCAACTCCATACTTGAGATCGAGAAGTTCTCCAGACCGTCTGTGGGCAGGAAATGCGCCACAAAAGACTTCAATGGGAGAGGAGGATTATAGTCTATCTCGCCCTCAAAAAACACCTCTGGGATAGAGAACCAGGCATTGACCTTCTGATCATAGATAGTCAAAGAGGCTCCGATGCCTGGATAGAGTTCTGCGGAAGTCGTGGGGAAAAGTACATCAAGAGAAAAGAGAAACTCAGAGATTTCAAAGACCCCCGGCACAACCTTTAAACCCTCATTCGACCGCAGATCCACTTGTAGCGAGACAATCTCGTTATCAGAGGGATCGAGTACGACTCTCAGAAGCTGCAATTCCAGTGACGAGGCCACCGGGATGCCAGCAGGGATGACAGCAAAATTGGCGTTATGTACAAATTGTTTCAGTGCAGTCAGGTCAGCAAACGTTACACCATTGAAAGGAGCCTGAAATATCAGGTTCTTTTGATACGGATTAGAAACGGGCGGAATCTGTGCCACCAATGTCGCCGTCTTTGGCCCGGCGGAGGTCTGGATCTGTAAACTGGCATCCAGCGTGGCCTTGGGAGCGCTCGTTGCCGGATCGCCGCCGCCTGCTTGCAAGATCAAGTGCGGATGTTGAAAGCCATAGTCACGTAAGAGATTGCCAGGAAAGGTCACGAAGGGGGTTTGCAGTTCCCAGGCAGAGAGTGAGAGTGTGATGGCAATGCCAGAAACCGCATTTCCCGCCTTGAGAAAATCCACTGTGCATGGCACATTTTGCGCATTGCCTAGCGTCATCTGACCTGAGATCGTGAGCTTATTGACATCTGCCCGCGCATCTTGAATAGTCAGCGTGGCTGCGGGTAGATAGGCGGTGAACAACTGCGTAACCGTCTCAACGTCCAGTTGCTGGGCAGAAAGAGTAAATGTTTGTCCGCTTACTCCTGATAAGAGATGTGTCAACTGATCTGTGGTGATGGGCATGATCGATTCCCTTCTTCTGCTCCGGTACTGCTCTTCTTCTTAAGCATAGAGAAACCGCACACATTAGCGTCGCCCCTGTAGTTTTGAGCAGTGAAAAATAAGCACTACCATGTTAAGAAGCATGGCGAGTGGTCTTGTAAACAAAGTGGAGCGCAGGATATATCTGAAATATTAGTAGGACTTATTGACATCGGTCCAGCCACACGCAGGCCAGCAGTTCTCCGCCTTGCCATCCGTCGAGTAGTACCAACTGGTGCCGTAGGCTGTGAAAGTTTTCTTCCCCTGCGCATTTTTTTTACCTGTAGATTTTATTAAATGAAGAGTGGTAAAGAGCCATGCAGTTGTATTTACCTGTTCATGGTTATCTGTACCAGTGTCATATTGAACATAATAGTGTGACTGTGCGATGTTTTTAGCGTCGTGCACATAAGCAGGAATGAGCCTGTTGATGACTTCAGAGCGGGGGAGGCTGACGCCGCCAAAGGACTTCGTATCGGAACTGATCAAAGCAGTCTCGGGTTTGATATAATCAAGCCAGTCCGGGGATGAGGATGTCAAACTGCCATGATGGCCAACCTTGAGGGTGGTCGTTCCCTTGGTAATCACAGCTTTCAAAGTAGGATTTTTGTTTATTTTCTTGATGAGAAATTCTTCTGTTTTTGTCTCAGCATCGCCCATCAAAAAGATGTTAATCTTTCCGCAAGTGAGAAGGAGCACGATACTTTGATCGTTTGGTTTGGGGCCTCCCATATTTGCGGCCAGAATGCGTATGTCTACATCGGGCAAACCGCTGCTCCCTGTAAAAGATAAGTCAGTATCTATACCTGGATCAAAATATTGATGGCTCAGCTCCAAGACCGTTGGACCCCCTGGTATACCAAGGCCTTTATAGTCAGAAAGCTTACCTCCACATATTGTTACACCAATTTTTACACCGTTATCAACAAGTAACTTTTTAACCAGATTATAATGATCGCCATCTGAATGAGTCAGAATAAGTGCCTTCAGAACATTTTTGGTCGCTTTTAAATAAACCTTCAGGACACTTGCGATTTCGTCGCTGACGACATCCGCATTGAGTTTACAGCCACAATCAACGAGCATTAAGCTCTCATCAGGAAAAACGACGAGTATGGCATCGCCTTGTCCGGCGTCCATAAGAATAATTCTCAGGTCGGCCATAGTTTGCAAATCTTTCTGCTGTTCTCTAAACAACCTCTGGTTAAAATAAACTCTACAAAATACTTCACACAAAGATAGCTTGTCTGCATGCAAAGACTGGATAGTTCTGTGGCGCGAAGTGACCAAATTGATGAATTATAGGTGGGTCATTATATAACGACACACTATAAATAGAGTAGATAGAAGAGAAGAAGCGATTTCTTCTCTAGACACTATTACATTCATGAGTATACCATCTCATGCTATTTTTTGCTAGAAACAAACGTTCTATTTGTATCTATTGGGAAGTGTCTAAAAGAAGTGATGCTGCTTGACGGGCATGTGACCCGTCAAGCAGCATCACTTCTTTTAGCTCATACTCTGTTCAGCATGTCCATTTGTCCGCAAAAGAGAGACACTACGTTGCCAGCAAGTTACTCGCCGACATCGCCGCCGCCACGACTGATCACCGGACAGGTCACGATAAACCCGACAGGACCAAATGGAGCGCCCTGAAAACCTGTCACCAGACCCTCTTGCACCAGTTGCAGAACGGTATCAAAGTCTGTCTGACGGGTATTCTGGTGATTGGCGATTGCCTGCTGGGTCCATTCAGCAAAGCGGACATCCCACAGTGGACTATAGTCGTTGTTCTCAGGTGGAATTTCGTGCAGGATGTTCAAGGGATCTTTATGATCAAGAATGGCTGAACTCAGCCCCTGACGGTTGGGATTGTCGAGTCCTGTCTGACCATTGGTGAAAGCGATAAGTCCTTCACGTGAAGACTGTTCACTTTCATCGCCCACGCTAGGAGCGGCGTTAAGACCAGGTGCATAGGTCACGTCCTCTATCGCCGCCGCCACCGGACTGGACGAGTCGAAGGAGGCATAATGCACACTGTCGTTATCGTAGAAACCATGCGTCTCGCGATAGGTGACGGTCATTCTGTCCAGATTAACGCGGACAATCTTGTCAGCTCGTCCGCTCAGATTGGCTATCTGGGGAGCATTTACAACCGTCCCGTCCGGGAGTTGAATCAACGGACTATAGCCCGCATCCCCAACCGCGCCAGGTTGCGCGACCGTGGGCGGAAAACCCGTTGGACCCGCGACAAGCTGGTGAACAGGTCGAAAGTCCACCGTGGCCGGGAAATAGATCAGGCCTTGGATGTCCTTGACAACCTCTACCGCCGATGTGCCTTTAACATTGGCCAGTTTTGGCACATAGTTAATGCCAAGGTGTGTGGCAAGAGATTGATCTGAGGCATCCGTGAAGACATAATAGACAGGCCCACGAGGACCAATGCCGATATGCAAGGGAAACGTTACCTGCGTAAAGTCACTGTTTTCATGGGCACTTGTGATGAACACAATATGCGGGGTCACATCCACATGCACAATGCTCTGAGCAAATGCCAGGGACGTTGAGGCCATAAGCAGGAGAAACAGCGCAAGAGAGACGCCGAGTCCTTTTAGTAGCCTGAAAAAGCCCATTAAGAAACCTCCTCTTGATAAAATGACAAACAACTATCACAGGTAAAATAAAGAGATCAACGCGATGAAATACTTACCTATAAATCACCGATATCCTTGAGATAATGTTAGATACATACACTACCATAAATGTCCCTGGATATGCTTCTCTATCATTCACCTGCAAGTTAGTCCTGGATTCCGAGGATTCGTTACACCAGTTGGGTGACTACTGACAAATTCCGCAAAGATGTGAGCAGGGAACAAGCAGTGCTTAGAAGCGACTGCAAGATAGGAAGGTCATGAGGGGATGCTCCCGCAAAACATTGCCCATGTTCGGAATGAAAGCATACAATGAGTGAAAACTAACCATGCCGATGGCCAGACAATGGAAAGGGAAAGAATATATGCCACATATTTACGTCTTCGATGTCAACGAAACCCTGCTGGACCTTCGCGCCCTGGACGCCTCTTTCGCAGAGGTCCTGGGTGATGATACCGCACGTCGCGAATGGTTTTCGCAGATGCTCCAGCTCGCGTTTGTCTCGACCATCACCGGAACGTATCGCGACTTTGGAACGCTGGGAGCCGCTGCCCTGGATATGCTTGCCTCGCGTCGCAACGTCCCACTACAGGAAGAGAAACGGACTGAGCTGCTGAGAGGACTACTCCAGGTGCCACCTCATCCCGAAGTTGCGGCAAGCCTGCAACGACTACGCGCCGCCGGACTACGCCTGGTGAGTTTGACAAACTCCACGCTGTACGTCTCAAACGCTCAACTGGCCAATGCGGGTCTCACCGACTTCTTCGAACAGCAATTCTCGGCTGATATGGTGCACAGATTGAAGCCTGCACCTGAACCCTATCAAATGGTTGCCAGCTTACTGCAAGTGCCTCTTACCAATCTGTGCATGGTGGCAGCCCATACCTGGGATATCGCCGGTGCGCTCAACGCCGGATGCGCCACCGCATTTATCGCCCGTCCCGGCATGGGACTCGACCCATCAGCAGCAAAGCCTGATATGGTCGGCTCCGACCTGAGCGAGATCGTTGACCAGATATTGGCCAGAGAGAATATATAGGAAGAGTTGTGGAGCTTTGGAGAGGACTTTGCCCCTCCAAAGCTCCACAACTCTTCTTTTTTTAATGATCTGTAGATTGCATTTATCCTATTCTTCGAGTAAACTATACTCCTGAGTAACTCATATATATATACATTTGCTATCCTGCTAACGGTCAGGGAGTGTTTGAGGATCAAGATAGGGCACTCGTCTGGTAAAGAGTAATTCGCTCGCTTATCTCCAGTTATATTACTTCTTAAGGAACAGTTCGAGCTAAACAAGCGTATGCGCATTGGAGAGAGGATGTCTGCCTTGTGCATGCTAATTGCAAGGTTCCTGGTATGGTTTAATACCGGACTCTCAAGGTAAGCTACAGGTGTCACAAATGTTACCGGCTTATGATACGCCTCTCTTATCAGTTGACACAGGAGGTAGGTTATTATGGATCCAGCTCGACCTATCATAGAAATTATCCGACCAGACGGACAGCCCTGGAAAAATCATCATCTGACCAAAGACTGCACGACGATTGGTCGTTATTCCGAACTCAACGATATCGCTTTACAGCCCGATCCACAACGATACGTGACCCGTAAAAAGCATTGTTCCATTGAGCGTCAAGGCTCCAACTGGTATGTAGTGCAACATGGTAAAAATGCCCTGATGGTCGAACGGGATGAGGAAGACCTTCATCTTGTGCAGGACAAAGCGCTCCTGAGTGATGGCTCAAGGATCTATATTCGAGGATGGAGTTCGGAAACTGGCACCCTGCAATTCTGGAAACTCTTTTTTCGAGATGCAGAAGAAACACAGGCAACTGACTCGGTAGCTTACCTGGATTATGAAGACATCAGCGGTCAGGTAGTCAAATCTCAGACACTACGTTCGAGCTAAACATTGCCCAGGGATATGGAGGAGGCATCCTGCTTGTGGGAACCAGTGCTCAATTTAGCTCCTCTCAGTTTCTTTCCAACTCGACAGAGTATGAAGGCAATAGTTTTACTGGCGAGGGAGGTGGAATTGCTGCCGAAACGGATAACGATAACGATAAGCAGAGCCTTCTTAATATTCTCAATACTACATTTACAAGTAATACAAACGGCTTCCCAGGTAGTGGTTCTGCTGCAAACGATATAGCGGGAATAATCAGTTACAGCTATAAAAGTTGTGGCCCGGCTCTTTGTGAGGGTATCACTACCAACTCTCAACTGCTGGCCCCCCTCTCAAAAACCTTCTTGGCTACTTGAGAATCGATGATTTCACTCTGGCTTGCCAGCAGAAACTATCGTCCAGCGCTGCTACTGCTGCTCCAGCCAGCCTGGAAGAAGGTACTATCGTGTGCACAAAAGCAGACGGCTCATCAGAGCCTTTCGCCACGGTGGAGGGGCAGCCAGATATTCAGAACTCTGTAAAGGCGCTTTGTCAATCTAGCAGCACGCAGGCGCAAAACGTTATGGCTCGACTTTTCGATTACTGGGACCCCTTGAGCTGGCAGTGTTTTCAAAATGAACACCAGCTAGGACAGGATGTCACACAAGGAGACATTGATACCTACTTTTGTAATATTACCTATCCTGACAGCAGTGCCATCCTGCAAGGTGAACCGCCTTTCACTGCCTACAACTGGGTATGTCAGTTGGACAAGACTACCACCACCTATCGCGTCTCTATGGATACCGTCTGCCAGAAGCGTCCTGGCGGTAAGTCCGACGCGATTGCTATGTTGGACCCGAAGGATTTCACCGATCCCAATGGTTGGCAATGCTGGGGACCAGTGAAGCAATGAGGATCACTATACTTAACACAACGCTCTAGCCAGCGCCTGACCGGAATACCCTTCATCTCACGTGTGTTCTTTTCAAGAGAGCGTCTTTCATATATAAAGCTGCTCTCTTTTCACATACACATTCTTGTTAACTGATACTAAGGAGCCTATGCTTGGATACCTTGCATTCTACTACCCTTACGACCGACTCGGCACAAAGTCCTGAAGCAGAGAAAACAGTCGCGCTCTTTCGTCCCTTGACCATCCGTGGCATTACCCTGCGTAACCGCATCATGGTCTCGCCCATGTGCCAGTACTCATCAGAGGACGGCTTCGCCAACGACTGGCATCTCGTTCATCTGGGCAGCTTTGCCACCGGGGGGGCGGCCATAGTGATGACTGAGGCGACAGCGGTTGAGGCCATTGGTCGTATTTCCCCGCAAGATCTGGGGATCTACCGCGATGAACATACAGAATTCCTCTCGCGCATCACACGCTTTCTCAAGGCGCATGGCAGTGTGCCAGGCGTTCAACTCGCCCACGCAGGCAGGAAGGCCAGTACCTATCGTCCCTGGAGTGGCAGCGGAGAACTCTCCGTCGAGGATGGACGCTGGGAAACCGTTGGAGCCAGTGCGCTGCGTTTCTCCGATAACTATCCACTGCCTCACGCGCTGACCACCGAGGAAATCCAGGCAGTGGTCAACAGTTTCCGTCAGGCAACCCAACGTGCGCTCCAGGCCGGTTTCGAGATTATAGAGATCCATGGCGCACACGGCTATCTCCTGCACGAATTCTTATCGCCTATCTCCAATCAGCGCAGTGATGACTACGGCGGCTCCCTGACCAATCGTATGCGCCTGCTGCTGGAGGTCGTTGATGCGGTACGCCAGATCTGGCCGGAACATTTGCCGCTCTTTGTACGCCTCTCCTCTACCGATTGGACCGAGGGTGGCGTGACCATTGAAGATACCGTCGAAGTTGCGAAAGCGCTGAAAGAGCATGGAGTGGACGTGGTGGATGCCTCCTCCGGCGGCAATGTGCTGGCAAAGATCCCGCTCAAGCCTGGCTATCAGGTTCCCTTCGCCGAACAGGTACGGCATGAGGCGGACATTCTCACCGCAGCGGTTGGTCTGATTACAGAACCCCGGCAGGCCAATGAAATCGTGCAAAACGGTCAGGCCGATCTTGTTGTACTGGCTCGCGAAATGTTGCGCAACCCCCACTGGTCCCTCGCAGCCGCCCACGAACTCAAGCAGGATGTCACCTGGGAACCCCAGTACACACGCGCACAATTGCCCCTGTAGCGAAAAAGCAAAGCAGAAGAGAGGATTATGAGTTATCCCTGCTTTTGCAAAAGCAGGGCAAAAGGCTTTCTCCCTGCTATTCAGGCCGCCCCGCCCCCTTTTCTTAAGAAGAAGCGAGGCTGTGTGGCTGGGCA
>DAOTTL010000379.1:0-6036 GCA_034438135.1 Ktedonobacteraceae bacterium
AAGCCCCCGGCAACTCTTAAAAGGTTAAGCAGAAGCTAGAAGTAGAACAAAGGATGAGGTTGCCAGCAGCTAAGCTGCTGGCAACCTCATCCTTTGTTCTACTTCTAGCTTCTGCTTAACCTTTTAAGAGTTGCCGGGGGCTTCCCATAGCCATCGCAGGGCATTGAGACGCGATGGAGGAGGAAATGCATGCGAAGGACGAGTGAAGAGTGGCGAAGTTGATCGATCTCTCTCCTGGCTCTGTTCCTGGACATCGAGGAGATCAAGAAAGTGATTAACACTCTGTGCGACTCCCTCGACCATTAGATAGCCCGTAGGCTTAACAGCATCGCCCACCTGATAAAGTCCTGCAAGAGCGGTCTCTGTCTCGATATCGTGGCCCTGAGTGAGCCGATTGACGGGCCACTCTCCCCGATAGGCGCTCATCGTTAGAACGTGACAGTGCTCTTCAAAATCCTTGCCAAAGAGCTTGCGTAAATCGGCCAGGGCCAGAGCCTTCTCCTCGTCAATATTCTGACTCTGGATAACCTGATGACTGATTAGCAGATGCTTGCCTGCCGGGGCCAGGCGTGGATCTGCATTCGTTGGCTGAACAATGCCTGCAATTCTTTGCGTATCCAGGCAGTAGAGAATACCTTTGTGAGGGACGAGCGAAACGTCACTGAGAAAATGCACCTTTAAACCAATCGCCTCTATCTGTGCAGGTCTCCCGGTAGTAACCGTCTCATCGGCCCTCAATGCTTTCAGTACATCGGCCTGTTTGACCCGTTGGCCGTGGAGCAATGCCTCGGTTGCGCGGGGACCGATATCGCTTACCACGAGGGAAGACTGGAACGAAACTTCTTCGCCAGTTTGTTTGTCACGTGCCCGCACTCCTGTAATCTGCTCAGCATCCTGCAAAATCTGTAAGACATCATAGGAGAGACGGATCTCGCCTCCCTGATCGCGTATCCGATGTTCCAATTCACTGCTGAGCGCACCGCAACCGCCCTCTAGAATACCGGGAGCGCCAAAGCGAAACATATGCTTCGTCGTTCGCATAACCTCTTCAGTCGTTACCTGATGGAGTTCCACACTTAGCGCGAAGCGTGAAATACTGGCGAAAAAGGCCACCAGTTCAGGATTGCGCTGGACATTGACATGACGAGCCAGCCAGATATCGAAAGGGAGCTGAAGCTCATCTGCTGGCAGATGCGTCAGGAAAAGCAGATAACCCACCCGAGTAAACCAGAAAAACTGACGTAGGCCGAAAACCTTTGCCATTCCCAGGATGCCACGTGAGCGGATCTGTTTGCCGTGAACATGGAAAGAGCCGAAGACATCTGCATCGAAAATGCGATGGGGAACATGCAGCCGCTGGAGCATATGTGAAAGCACCCCGCTGCTGCCAAAGGGCAGCATATGGACAGCACCAGTGCTAATTTGAGTGCCCTGGAATGTTTTGGCTGTAAAGCGTCCTCCGCTGTGAGGTAAGCGTTCGAGGATAAGCACGCGTTTGCCGAGTTGGAGTAACTGAGCGGCACTCAGCATACCACCCAGGCCCGCGCCAATGACGATTGCATCGTACTTCTTTGTTTGCATAACGATTTCCGCTGGAAACAATGATCCGGCAGAGGAGCCGGAAAGAGAGATATGAATCATCTCTCATTTTCAAATTTTTTAGGAGAAATAGATGAGCTTGTCAGCGGCTTAGCTGCTGACAAGCTCATCTATTTCTCCTCTCCGTCCCTAGAGCGATTTTACTCGCCGATCATACTGCGCAGGAGACTGGTACATTCCGCCAGCGTATTGAGTACACTCTGGTGGATCTGAAAGACTTTATTTAACTCACGAGCTTTGCGGGCTAACTTGGTGACATATTCGATATCACGCGGGTTGTTCATGACATCTTCCATCAATTGAAGTAGCTCGGCCCAGGCCAGTTGCTCACGGCTACGCGCCACATCAGCGATAGTCGTATCCATACGCTCAGAGACGCGGCGTACCCCGGTGCGTAACTGGTTAGACGTTTGAGCAATATCTGCCTCGTGACTCCGCATTGCTTCCTGAGTGGAGTTTAACTGTTCCTGGAGCGAAGAGACCTGACCATCCAGAGTGGAGAGGGCGGCCATCAGTGGAGCCACATCGGGCAATTGAGGCTGTGGCAGATTGGTCAGCCGTCCGAACGTCACCCCTGTATCCGCCGTAGGGCTGGAGATCGAGGCGGACGTTGGTGCCACGTTTGATGACGTTTCAGCAGACGAGGTCACCGCAGGGATAGGTGTGTCCACAATAGAAGTAGGAATGGGAGCGGCGGGTACGGACACAGGTTCTGCAACTACGACAGGAGCGACAGGAGCAGGGCTTTCCGCTTGTTGTCCCACGTGTCCACCCTCCCCATCCCAGGGGCGTGTGCCAAACTCATCACTGGTTGCATTAGTCAATTGGTTGTCCACATTCGTTGAATAGCTTTCCGATGGTGAAGCTGGTGAGACCATCATGGTAGGCATACTTTCGATATCCACGCCATTTGCGCCATTGGCATGGAAGGTCAATTCATACTCGCCGATACCCACATGATCTCCATCGTGCAATTTATAGGGTGCTTTTTCATCTAACTGCTGACCATTGACAAAAGTACCATTCGCGCTGCGCTCATCAGTCAGCGTATACTCACCATTATCGTAATGAATAGTTGCGTGTCTGCGTGAGGTAAGCTTATCTTTGGAAAGCAGAATATCACTGCTAGGAGCGCGTCCAATGGATACTTCTGGCTTTTTCAAAACAAAGTCTTGCAGCGCCTCACCGTTGTCTGCGCGAAGGCTGAGATGGGCGGGATTATCAATATGAATGGCCTGAAGAGTAGGAGCAACTTCGGTTGCATCAGTTGCGCGGGCGGTGGGGGCATCGTGCCCATTTGAGCCTGCCTCTGCCTGGATGGTTGGGGGAACCCAGTTATCCTCGGCAGGTAGTGTCGCATCCCCCATACCTGCTGGGGCTGGTTGTGATGGAGAACTGGCGACCGGCAGGCGGTTGCCACAGTTCAAACAGAAATTATCTCCGGGCCGGGTTTCGGCACCGCAATAGGGACACTTGTCCATAACGAAAGTTTCCTCCCCTTAATGGCATATACAAATTTGCGTGTGTTATTCTGCAAAGCTGTTGCCATTATATCAGAACTGCTGTGTGAGAGTCGAGTGCGTTTGTGAAGTATTTTGTGCCCTGCAAGCGGAACAGCGACAAAATTGCCAGTGTGCCTGGACAGCCTACTCCTTAGAAAAAACGCCCGAAATCTCCAAATGTTCGGCGAATGATAGAACGAAATTTATTAAAAATGATCCAGGGAATAGCGATGAGTAGAATAGCGACTACCACAAAGCCTATCCGAAGGTCGGTTATAGGAATCGCAATGGCCAGCACAATACAGAGAATCAGCAGAATTACCCAGATCAGCAGGGCCAGTCCCAGTCCGATCACTACTGATCTACCCAGAGAGTCCTGAGGACCGCCAAACCCCAGAGAGCCTTCTTTGTTCTGTTCCCATGGCTGTTGATAGACGTTTGACTGGCTCTGTGACCAGGAGGGGACCTGCCCACTGTTCTGTGCCACAGGAGCTTCCCAGGACTGTCTGTAGCGCTCTGGCTGGGTTGCGCCGCAGTTAGTACAGAAGCGGCTAGCGGAATCGTTCATTCCTCCACACTGTGTACACTGTTGTTGCATGCAAGAGTCCTCCTTGTAATTGGATGCCTGTCGGGTATGTAGCAGTCCTCAGTAGGTAATACGTTTCCGAGTCAGTTTTTCGTTGCAGGAATCCATGAAACATCTGGCTGCAAATTCGTAAATGTTTGTTGGAGCTGCTGCATTGTTCCAGGACCAGAAATGATAATACTGGTCGTCCCTTTTCCACCAGAACACAGTTCGTTCGTTTCCTGAGTTGAACTGGAATTTGGCGTTGGAGTTCCAGCTTTGGGTGTGCTTGTTGCAGTAGGAGTTGGACTGCTTGTGACATCACACTGGAAGTCCGTACTCTGAGATTTCGCGGGTGCTTCAGAAATACTCAACGGCGAGTGATCTGGCAGCAGGTAACTGATAGCAAAATGACCACCGAAAATGGGATCATGAATAGTGGCCTGTGCATCGACCAGACAGGTACCGTTGGGCATGGTAGATGGAAGATAGACAGTAAAGCCGAGACTATCTACCACAGCAGACCAATCGGTGACCGTCTGCGGAGTTCCCAGTCCTACACTGACTGTGCTTGTTGCAGCAGGCGTAGGTGTGGCCGTAGACGTAGCCACAGGAGTGGTCTTTGTGGTCGTTGCGGGTGTGGGTGTAGGCGTAGCGGTAGCGGTAGCGGTAGGCGTGGCGGTTACGGTCGGAGTGATGGCTCCTTCATCGCGGAAAACCATCGAAGGTTTCCCACACCATTTTAACTTACTAATAGCAGTGATCGAGGGCGTGGGTGTGGGAACTACCGTCTTCCCGCCAGGCAGAGAGCACGCGCTGACAAACAAGCTCACCAGCAAGAGTCCGACGATTAAGATTAGTCCGGTTTGTCCTCTGGCTTGTGGCATCTCCTTCTTCCACCAATGCGCTAATTGTGACAGGGAAAGAGATCTCCTCATAAAAAAACTCCTACATGTTCATAAATTCGTTTTTTTTGCTCCACCTAATTTGTATGATGCATCCGTCCGTTATCTGAAGTGTGTACATGTCTGAACAGACCATCGCGATCTGGTTGGGCTCCTGATTATTGACCGCTATTTTTACGTATATCTCATTTCCTGGCATTCTGCGGCGGTCTTTGGGGCACCATGCTCTAATGGTAGTGGCAATTGTGACCAGCAGTCTATTCCAGTCAGCTACTGTATCTACGGAGGGAGTATAGCATGAAGCAATGGGAGGCACAAGCGCTAGCAGCAAACTTTGGGACCTGTTTCTCCTGATGTATTCTACTCAGCGGAGAAGATAGTGGAGCCTGGGAAGCAGGAGAAAGGCTTACGAGGCCGATCCAAGACTACTGGACAAACGAGGGAATACGTGCTACCATTACCCTCTACTACACCAGATTCGCTGCCTACGGCATGGTGTACTCTATCGGTATAGGACAGGTGCTGAAAGTATGCTGTGGTTGCCAATGTGTTCCTGTCTCGTTTCTTTTTTTGAAGGTTCTTCTCTCTGAGAGGAAGTTGTTTCCCTTGTGTGCCTGGTCAGGTAGAAAAGGCCTGTAAATATGGCGCGTGAATTTGCAATAGAATACATCTCATTTTCCAAAGGGGTTAGGGCAGCTACGTGAACGCAAAGCAGATCTGGCAAACAACGTTAGAACGATTACATACAAAGGTCCAACCGGCTGTTTTCAACACCTGGTTTCAAGGGACTGCTGCCATCTCTTTGCAGAATGACGTATTGATCGTGAGCGTGGCTACGACTTTTGCTAAGGCCCATTTGGAAGCGCGTTTTATCGATCTCATTCGTTCTATCCTGGTAGATATCGTGGGACGTTCTTTGGATGTGCGTTTTGTGGTTTCAAGGGAGATTCCTCTAGAAGAGAAAGAAATATCTGATCCCATGTCTTCTGCTCCATCGCCGCCAGCGGACCACAAACGGACCTATCGGCTCTCGAAAAGTCGCCTTTCGGCCCTGCAACAGGATCATCAGAGCGAAACCGCTTTCACTGCTAACTCAAAGATAGCGGGACCATTGCGTCCAGTTACTCATCGCAGTTCAGAACTCCCTCCTCCCAATGTGGGAAAAGCTGATGTATGGCGAAATCAACCCGAAGGAACACTTCCTGGTCTCTTTTTTGCGGGAGAAGGAGTTCTTAATCCTCGTTATACATTTCATTCATTTATCACCGGGAAATCAAATCAATGGGCACATGCGGCCTCGCTGGCGGTAGCTGAGAATCCAGGGAGTGTGTATAATCCGCTGTTTTTGTATGGAGGTGTAGGACTCGGGAAAACGCATCTGATGCATGCTGTGGGGCGAATGGGAGAGGAAGCCGGGTTGAACGTCCTCTATGTCACCTCAGAGAAGTTTACCAATGAGATTATC
>DAOTTL010000380.1:0-5142 GCA_034438135.1 Ktedonobacteraceae bacterium
ATTCGCGCCACAACATATACCAGTTGCTCTTTTTTAGATGGGGCGGGGTGGTCTGCCAGGCCGATGCAGCAGATCGGCAAGAAACCTTTGCTTGTAAGGGGTGGCTTTGCAATCTGCAGAAAAGGTAGGGAGACTTCCACGTTGAAAGAAAAAAACAATACCTCTGTTTGAAATAGTCCATATACTGAAAAAAAGAAGAGTAAGGATGAATTTTTGCTCTTTACTTTCAAATAAAGAAAGGGAAAGTTTCTATGGGATATACACCTCTAAGAGCAAAAGGATATAAAAATTTATACCCTGGTCGTCGGCGAGGTATCCGTGCATTGACTGATGCTGAGCTTGCCAATGTCAATGGTGGGTATACTGGTGGTCTGGTCAGCGATCTTTTAGACGTTGTGGACAATGATCTGTTGTCAGGTAATGGCGGGTTGCTTGGAGGTAGCGGTGGTTTATTGGGTGGTAATGGTGGCGGTTTGCTCGGTACTGGCATCTCTATCTCAACCAGAATGGGAAGCTATCAGAAGCGCTAAGCGCAGGATGCCAGAGAGAAATGTCAAGGAGAACTGAGTAGAAAGAGAAAACGTTTCTACTCAGTTCTCCTTATTGTTGTGTCTTGCCATAAGTCAGTTACGGTGTGCAAGGAAAAGGGTTTTACTTTCTTCTTTTCGCAGAAGTCTTTTTGCTATATACTACTCAGCGGTACAACACTGTAAAAAGGAGAGGAAAACGACTTTTGGAATGTCACAAGAGAGATGGCCTTTTATTGAGAAGAAGCATATGCATTTTGCTGTTGATGGGCCTTGTTTTTTCGTGTCTTCTTTTCACTTCTCAAGCTCACGCCGATGGAGGCGCTCCCAATCTGGCCTATGTGGCTGGCGCTCAGAACGGGGTTGGTGTTGTCGATATCGCTCAGCAAAAAGTAACAGCGAGGTTTTCTACTGCTGAGGCTCCATCGGTTGTTCTGTTGAGTCCAGATGGCAGCTTGCTTTATGTGACGCAGCCTGCGCACAGTTCTGTGATTGCTCTGGCTGCCCGTACGGGTCAGATGATCTGTCAGGCCTCGTTTCCTGGCCATCCCGCCCTGCTGGCTCTGAATTTTGATGGGACGGTGTTATATGTTGCTGGTATGGATGAGACGACGATTATGGTTCTGGATGCAAAGACCTGTCTACCTCAGCGTTCGTTTCAGGCTCCTGAGCCGATTTTCTGGCTCGCTGTGACTGTGAGTAGTACGGGGAGTGCACTTAACACGCAGATCTGGACCGCTGGTACTACTTCTGTCGATGTGTTGGATGATCAGGGTGGGGTTGTGGCAAGCATCTCTGTTCCAGGGGGAGCGCGTTTTATCACTCTACCAGGTGGCCTGACCGCTTATGTGGCGACGCGCCAGGGGAGTATTCTGGCGATTGATATGCTGACGTATCACGTTTTTGCCACTCTCCTGAGAGGTGGACTCTTTGGCTCGATGGATTATAACGCGGTCACTGGCGAAATCTATGTGCCAGATCAGAATAAGAATCAGATTGATGTGCTTGCGCCCGTTCTGTCGGGTTCTGGTTTGACGACCCAGGAACCAGCCCAGGTTCTGTCTGTGGGTAGTTCACCACAGTCTATTGCGATTACGAATGATGGACAACTGGGACTGGTCGCGCTTAGCGGAGGGGCGGTGGATCTGCTCGATTTGCCTGAAAGAAGTATTGCTAAAATAATTCCTGTTGGTGGCAGTCCTCACTTTATTATTACTGGCTCTTATCCGCCTCCGAATGTGCCGGTTCCACAGATTCCGCAGGTTTCCTCTCCGACTATTCTGCTCATTGGACTCTGCGTGGTTCTCCTGTTCGCAGGAGCAGTACTCGCTGTCAGCTGGCTTCGTCGTCGGAGCTATAAGTCATCCCTACCTTTTCTGCGGCCTGCAAAGCCGCTTCTCCCTTAAAATCTGGTGGTGCAGCCGCCAGAAAGAGCGTTTCCTCATTTTCAAAATGAGGGATGACTCATAATAGAAACTCTAATAAAAAGAGAAACGGGACAGCCTGTATTTGCTGTCCCGTTTCTCTTTTTATTCTTAAACCCTTATTATAGGGTAGAGCGACGACCACCACGACCCATGCCAATGGCTCGCAAGATGACTATCAAAATGACTGCCCCGATAATGGCAACGATAATACTACCGATCAGACCAGTCGAGCCTCCGAAACCCAAGAGATTGGCTATCAATCCACCGAGGAATGCGCCTACGATACCAACAATGATATCGCCTACAATGCCAAAACCGCCACCACGTACCAGCATTCCTGCCACTACGCCTGCAATCAAACCAACAACTAACCATGCGATAATTCCGCCGGGCTCCAATGAAAGCGCCAATACCATGCTTGCCATAACAAAACTCCTTTTGTTTATCTTGTCCTCAACTGAACTGTTTTCGTACATTCCTCAACAGTTTGCTCATCCTTAATTTATTGGATCGAGCTTTTATTGCTTCTGTAATAGATACTCACCAGCGATCTCAAAAGGATACATAAAAAGTGCCTTCAGCGACGTTCTAAGGATGTTTTAATCTTCCATGCTCTACTCTTATCCTGGCATATGCCAAGAAAGAGAAAGAGCCAACGAAATCCACGGCACATGTCGCATGGATCCGTTGGCTCTTTTGAGATGGTTGGCCCTCCATCTCTCTAAAGGTGACTTAAGATCTCACCCCTTTTCGCTTGAGGCGAGAAATCTCCCCCATCTATGATGCTGAGGCTTTAGTTTGCCGCGATGGACGTTTTCGTACTACAAAGAAAAGATAAAGAAGCACGAAAAAGAGGACAATCAGTAGTAGAGGCAGCCAGCGAGAGGAATCAAAAGCACTGCCACTCCCTGGATAAATATAGATCCCTCCTGACGCGACAAAAATCTGGCCATAATTCGCTCCCCCCTGAACCAGTCCTCCGTTCAGCTGACTGGAGGGTAAACCTGTGGCTAGCTGATCCCAGGTCTGACCACTATCAAGACTGCGCAATACTCCTATGTTTGTTGAAGTATAGACATCAGCAGGCGTTTCGGCATCCAAAAGAACCGCTGTAATATGCAGTCGAGCAAGAGAAAATTGACTCGGCACCCAGTGCTCACCCGCATCCGTTGAACGAAAAAAACCATGGTCCGTCCCTGCAAAAAGCAAACTACCGTCTCCGCTGGTCACCGCTCCCAATGCCAGCGCGTACACGCTTGTTCCAGTTGGAATACCATTGCTCATGACTCGCCAACTTACCCCTCCATTGTCCGAACGATAGAGCGAAGTACCGAGAGACATCCACAATTGTTTCAAATTGGGATCGTAGAGCAGACTCGTTATGACCTGATTGGCAGGCAGACCTCTATCTATACTTATCCAGGTCACACCACCATCAAGACTTTTCCAAACCCCCGCTTGAGCTGTACTTACATAGATATCTTTCGGAGTATTGATGTCAAACGCCAGGGCGGTATATGCAGCATCTGGAATACCCGCGACCGCCTGCCAGGTATGCGCCTGATCACTACTTACAAAAAGCCCCTTGCTGGTCGCTGCATAGAGCTTCTGACCAGTCGTATCAAATGAGAGCGCGGAAATAGATGTGGAGATAGGTAAACCGCTGTCGCTCCTATGCCAGGTCGTGCCAGTATCAGTACTGGCAAAAACGCTGCCATCCGCGTCACCGGCATATATATGGGTCAAATGTCCGGGATCTGCTGCGAGCGCCTGAATATGTTGACCCCGCAAGCCACTGGCCTGCCAGTTCCCTCCACTGGATAAAATGCCTGTATTGCCACAACCCGAGAGGAGACAGAGCAGAACCAGCAATGCCAGCCATACATACCATCGTCGCCTATAGTTACCTGAACAAAAACGACTGAGCAGTTGCACACGGATACTTATCCTATTCTCCGTTCTATCCAAGCATATCCACCTCTTCACCCGCGTTATGCTCTCTTCCCTGAAGATAGGCATGAGCTGCAACCGTGATGTCTTCCAGGGCGACCCCTACGGCCTTGTAGAGTGTAATGTCATAGGAGGAGTTGCGCTGAGGACCGTCTCCCGCTACGACATCCGATAGTTCCCAGACACTCTCCCAGTCCAACTTTCCCGCGTGCGTCGGGATCATCAGATCACCAGCCTCTATCTTCGCCTGCTCCACTGAGTCCGTCACTATCAGATTTGCCCGTTCCATAGTCTCGTCATCAACTTCGCGACGCTTGGGCCAGTTTGAGCCAATGACGTTGAGATGACACCCTGGCTTCAACCACTCACCGGAAAAAATTGGATCTCGTGCCGTCGTAGCGGTAATTACCACGTCAGCTTCCTCAACCGCCGCTCGCGAGTCATCCACTGCCACGACTTCAATCCCTAACTGCCGGGTCATCTGCTGACAAAAAGCCTCACATTCAGGTCTACGACGACTATAGACCGAGACCCTCTGAATCGGACGTACGGCACACACACCCATCAATTGCGTTACTGCCTGTTTACCCGATCCCAATAGGCCAACACGCGAAGCATTTTCAATTGCCAGATGCCTGGTGGCCAGACCACTCATCGCTCCCGTACGCATACGTCCTAACCACTCTGCCTCTACAATCGAGAGCAACCGACCATCCTCCGAACTAAAGAGAAGGACAACAGAGCGCACTCCCTGACGAAAAACGGTGTAGGTCTTCAGTCCAAGCACACCTGCACCTGGAAAAGAGGCTGCAAGAATGTGCAGGATACCGTTGCCCTGGATGAGGCGTGTACGCGGTCGATTGATAGCATCCCCATGGGAGAGCGCAACAAACGACTGCTCCAGTGCATCAATCGTCTCAGAAATATCGAGTAGATTGCGCACGTCTCCATCACGTAATAAAAGAGCCATGTAATTCTTCTCAATTCCGATCTAGTCTTCTCGCCGAATGACCCGGCTCACGTAGATCATAGTCTCGTGAACCGTGTAACCTTTGCGCAATTTTATGGCTTTGCGTTCCTGAGAAGGAAGCAATTCGCGCAAATCTTGAGGAGAAAATGCTGGCAAAAGCCTTGCTGATGTATGTACTGGACGCGCCAGACGGGCAATAAGACCTCGACGCAATAGCTCCAATCCCACTCCTACAGCCAGTGCACCCACGCCCGCAACTACCCGTGGC
>DAOTTL010000381.1:0-19831 GCA_034438135.1 Ktedonobacteraceae bacterium
GATGAGGGGATGCCACTTCCCCTTGAGGCAGATGCCGATCGCATTGGCCAGGTTATCTCTAATTATGTGATTAATGCGCTGAAGTACTCCGATACCGATAGCCCGATCCATATTGAAGCCCGATGCGAAACAAAACAAGTCTACGTAAGTGTGCGCGACCGGGGACCCGGTCTGTCGAAAGATCAACAGGAACTCATCTGGGACCGTTTCCAACGCGTACCCGGCATCGAGATACGCAGTAGCTCTCATATCTCTCAGGCTGGACTGGGCCTGGGTCTTTATATTAGCAAAAATATCATCAAAAGCCAGAACGGCGATGTAGGTGTGGAAAGTGCTCCCGGCGCAGGTTCAACTTTCTGGTTCCGCTTACCTATGCGAATTGAGCAGAATGAGCACAGATAGAAAGACGGAGCAGCAGGTAGAGCAAGAGCGCCCTTAAAGCTTGGCCTCTGCATCTGGATTGAAGCGGTACAGCCGTGCTGGCCGATGCGTCCCTTCCATCTTTTTTGCACCTGTATCCTCTAGAATCCCTGTGGAGAGAATCTTTTTGCGAAAATTGCGCTTGTCCAGACGACGATGAAGGATGATCTCATACACTCGCTGCAATTCACGCAAAGTAAATTGTTCAGAAAGCAGACTGAATGCAATGGTTGTGTATTCCAGTTTGCCGCGCAGACGCTCCAGGGCATATTGCAATATTTTCTCGTGATCAAACGCGAGTAAGGGCAGATTATAGACCGAATACCAACCCACATTGACAGCGTCATCTGCTGCCCGCACTTGCAGCCGCTCGGAGTCAAGCAGCGCAAAGTAGACCACTGTAATCACGCGTGTGCGCGGATCACGCCCGGGATCTCCAAAGGTATAGAGCTGCTCCAGATAAACATCCTCGACACCTGTCTCTTCGCGCAACTCCCGTCTGACTGCTGTCTCTAACGATTCATTCATGTTGACAAAACCGCCAGGAATGGCCCACATGTCTTCAAATGGCCACGCCCGACGCTTAATTAACAGAACATGCAAATCCCCTTGCCGCAAACTCATCATCACTACGTCCACTGTGACTGAAGGGCGCTCGTATTTGCCCGGGTCGTATCCATGCGCCTTCGCCTCATCTGTCAAGCTATGGGAACTCTCTTCAGGGTCCGGTACACTTTGCGCTTCTATCTTTTCCATGCCTTCTAATTTTACCTCTTTCCAGGACTGAATGTCCTCTTCAACCCGCTCAATAGATACTTTTTTTATTACTATTATAACGCTTGTTAACTCTTGTATGAAGATCGAATATTCGAAACACTGAACCCCCTCATTCTATGTTAGTGTATATATCACACTTAATATAAGAGATTCGGCCCGCGCTGTCAAGCGGCAGGGCTTGCCGGCCAGGGCTATTTCATTCTCGTGAGGAACCCCTCCCCAGGTCAAAAAAAGGAGGAGTTGGAAGGGCGATAGCATTGCAAAATCATCCTTTTCCCTTTATTCTCGGGAAGGGATGGCATTGCAAGCACAGAAAAATCAGGGATGTTCATAAAAAAAAGAAGAAGCGAGCCTGTTCCAGTGATAAAATAGGGAAGAAATACACATCTTTTGTGGATTGGACCCTGAGTCGTTGATTAGACTCATGAGTAAAGGAACATAAAAGGAAACGAGAAAATGATTCGAGGCATAGATCATGTGTCATTCAAGCATCTCTTATATTTGTCTCGATGTGGTAGACATCTATGCCGAGTACGAGCGCTTGAAGGCGGCAGGTATGTATTTTAACAATCCACCACAGGCGGTTCTCTTCCTGAAAACGACTTATGGATGTGACCTGGATGGGAATATTGTAGAACTGCAAGAAATTCTTGCAGATCATCCCATTGCTATTTACTAAACATGTTCAGGAAGGCAGCGCAGAAAGGGAAGTTCTTATGCAAGCGATCGCGGTGTTGCCGCTTTACCCCTGGGAAAATTTTTATGTCATTATTGGTTCTGCGGCGGCGGGTTTGACTGGATTGATGTTCATAGTGATTACCTTGATCGCGGGACGTCGAAGAATCGGATCTGATGCCTCAATCGCGGCGTTTGGGACTCCAAATGTGGTACATTTTTGTGCAGCGCTGCTTGTCGCAGCGCTGCTCAGCGCTCCATGGCAGACGCTCTGGCCTGCTGGCCTGCTACTCAGCGCCTGCGGTCTGAGCGGTATAGTATACATCATAATTACCGCGCGGCGTGCGCATCGCCAAACGAACTATCAACCAGTCCTGGAAGACTGGCTGTGGCATACGATATTTCCATTTATCTCTTACTCCGCTCTGGTAATTACCGGATTGCTGCTCTCAAGTGATGCGTATGTAGCCCTGTTCGGAGTTGCAGCCAGCACGTTGCTGTTCCTATTTATAGGCATCCACAACGCCTGGGATAGCGTTACCTACATTACCATTCAGGATGCTTACACCGCTCAGGAGGCTCAACAAACCATTCAGGAGGCTCAACAGGAAAAGATACCTCAGGACTAGTATCTTACGATATTTTTCCTTGAGCGGTTTTTGTATTGATCGAAGATCCATATGGTTTTCCCTTCGTAAGTAGGAATAACGTCACTCACTCTATTGTAACAGCAAAATGCCTCCGTCTCTACGAAATCAAGCTGTCACTCGTATATCAGAGCAAAAATACGTCTATACATGTTCTTTCTGTTGCCTGCTGCAACAAAGGAAGAACAGAGGGATTTCGGGCAAGGCTTTGCACGCCTTGCCCGAAATCCTTCAAAAAAGAAGGAGGGTGGGGCCATTCGCGAATCACATTCGCCAACAAAGTCTTGTGAGGGGGCGGCCTGCTATGCAGGCCGAACGCCTTTTCTCCTGATTTTGGAAAATCAGGCATGACTCATATAGCCCTGAACTGATTGGAGTCGCCACTGGCAGAGAAGGGAAAAACGTGTTACACTGCCCATGCAACAGAAACATCCGTTCACATTGAGAGGGAGCGCATAGCCCATGCTACAAGTAGAACTACCACAAATCGGTCCCTATGCACCTGTGCGACCACTAGGTGAAGGTTCTACAACATACACCTATCTTTACCGTCACGAGCAGCGCAAAAAATATGTAGCAATGAAGCTCACTCGCGCTCCCCTGACGACCTCAGAGGCGAAAGAGGCTTTCCTGGAACGCGCCAAACGCTTAAAAAAGCTTAAGCATCGCAATATTGTTGAGATCCAGGA
Organism: Ktedonobacteraceae bacterium; assembly: GCA_034438135.1. GTDB lineage: Bacteria > Chloroflexota > Ktedonobacteria > Ktedonobacterales > Ktedonobacteraceae > Paraktedonobacter. Next base: position 3,209 of record DAOTTL010000381.1, read on the forward strand.
TGCCGGGCTACTTGCCTCAGGAACACCTTCCCAGGACTACGGCTATCTGGCTATGCAATATACTGAAGGAAAAACGGTGAGAGAACGCTTTCAGGCAGGCTCTTCTTATCCTTCTGATGAGGTGAAACGCGTGCTTTCGCCGCTGGCCGATGCACTGCAATATGCTCATACAATGCATGTGGTTCATGGCAATCTTCATCCCGGCAATGTTTTGCAAGAAGGAACGAAAGAGTTTTTTCTGCTGGGCGATTTTTCTTTAGCATCATCCACACTGGCTAACTCGGAATTGAACCCCCCACACATCTCTGAGGCTCTGCGCTACTATGCTCCTGAACAGCTCAAGGGACCCGCAACCGCCGCCAGCGATCAGTATGCTCTGGCAGCTATGGCCTACGAATGGCTCTCTGGTCACTGTCCCTATCCAGCTACAGCTCCTGAAGAATTGCTTTTTCAGCAGGAACATAATCCACTTCCAACTCTCAGTAACCTCAATCCGCAGATCAAACCACGCGTTGAAGAGGTGATCTTACGAGCCCTCTCGCTCGATCCAGGTGAACGTTTCCCCAAGATTATGATCTTTGCCGATGCCTACCTGCATGCCCTCATGGGGCTGCCCTATTCAATTCCTGCAACCTCTGCCAGCACTTCTTCCTCAGCGATAGCGACGCAGAAGCTTTCTGATTCGACAGATCAGTCACCCTCAATAGATGATTCATCCAGACCCTCTGTATCCAATACACCCATTTCCCAGACCCGGTTACCGGATGCCAATCAGCACGAGTTGGAACTCTCTCCCCTGCCAGTTGCCACAAACCAAGCCACGTCTGAAATTATCTATACAGTCACAAGTCAGAGCAAACATTTGTCCGAAGATGTGACCCCTGCTCCATCGCTGCCAACTACGGCCAATCAGGACACCTCTGAGACCATCTATAAGGTCAACAGAAGAGCCGCAACACCAGCAGAAATAGAAGCAACCCACACGCCACGAACAACCCAACCCTCAACGCTGACCGATCTGACCGATCTCCAGCGACGGGTAGAGGCCGATCTCCGCCAGGGCGGTGCACTCTCCCGCTCACTCACAGGCTACGAGGAACGTCCCGCACAGATCGAGATGGCTATGCTCGTCGCTCGCTCTATCAGCGATGGCGCACCCGCTATTCTTGAAGCACCCACCGGAACTGGAAAAAGCCTCTCCTATCTGATCCCTGCGGTCCGCTCCAATAAAGTGGCGATTATCAGTACCGCCAATAAGGCCCTGCAAGAACAACTCTTTTATAAAGATATCCCTTTTGTTCAGCGATACATTCGTCAATTTGATGCAGCTCTCGTGAAGGGCATGGGCAACTATATCTGCCTGGATCGCCTGGAGCAGGAGCGGATTGGCATCCAACATTATGTAAAGAACCGTGACTTTCAGAGAGTGTTGGAGCGAATGGAGGAGGGGGGTGAGGACTTTGCAGGTGACTTTGAGACACTGGGCTTTCCTCTGAATGCGGATATTCGTTCAAAGATCAATGCCGATCGTGATCAGTGCACCTGGAGCAAGTGCAGCTATTTCTCCGATTGTTATGTGCGTAAAATGAAAGTACGGGCCAGCCAGGCCAACATAATTGTGGTCAACCATACGCTACTCCTGCTGGATGCGTTGATGGAGGGCTATCTGCTACCGGAACGCGATGTGATTGTGATTGACGAGGCACATCACCTGGAGGAGGAGGCCACCCGAGCCTTTACCGTTACGATTAGCCAGGGTCAGATTGCGACACTTCTGGCCCAACACGCACTCAAGAACCATACTCCGCCTTCATTGCAGGAGGAGACAAAAGAGACGATGGTGCTGGCCTGGGACCGACTCTTCCTGTTGGCTGACCCTGGGAGCAAGGGACGTATCAACCTGAAGGAACCCTTACAGGAAGGTCTGGGTCTGGCAACAATGGTGACGAAGCTCGCAGATGCTCTGCGTACTGGTCGTCCCAAAGATATGCCCGAAAAAGAGGATCAGTTGTACGATAAGTTGCTCACTCGTACTCAAAATCTGGCTGAGAATATTCGTACAGTGTTTTCGGTAAACCAGCTTGAAAAATACGTCTATTATGTAGAGCGTGCTACAGGTGGGGGCAGACGTGGCTCGCAACAACTGGAAGTTTCAGCCGCCCCACTGACAATTACAAGCTGGCTAAAAGAGCATCTCTTCGATAAATCAAATGTAATCTGTACCTCCGCGACACTGGCAACGATCGGACCCGATCCCGCGAAACCAGATGTGAAGGGTCCCAACTTTGCGTACTTCCGCCGCCGGGTGGGTCTGGATGTCCAGGACTATCCCAATACGCAGGAGAGTATCCTGCCCCTGACTTTTGACTACGAGAGCCATGCACTGCTCTACCTGCCACGTCACCTGCCCGAACCGGCTTATGGAACCGGACCTGCGGCCCAGGCCTATACCATGGCAATCGCGCAGGAGATGATGAGGCTGGTCGAGATCTCGCATGGACGAGCGTTTCTACTTTTCTCCAGCAAACGCATGCTGGACGAGGTCTACGAGATCTTTCAGCGTGAGTTGCCAATTGAATTAAAATTTCCACTCTTGCGCCAGGGAGACATGAATCGTATGGAACTGGTACGCAACTTCCGAGAGCGGGAAGGGGCGGTTCTCTTCGGCCTGAAGAGCTTCTGGGAAGGTGTAGATATCGTTGGAGAGGCTCTCTCACTGGTCGTCATTGACAAATTACCATTCGATCCACCCGACGATCCCGTACACGAGGCACGCGTAGCTCAAATGAAGGCTGCCGGAGAGAACTGGTTCGGCATCTACGTCCTACCCCAAACAGTTTTACGACTAAAACAGGGTCTGGGTCGTCTTCTGCGTACCCGCGATGATCGAGGTGTCATGGCTATTCTTGATACACGCCTCCACACAAAACCTTATGGTCGTCAGATCGTCATGGCTCTCCCACCCGCCAAACGTACCGCTGGATTGAGTGGGGTCACACGCTTCTTCGATCCTCCCGAAGACGATGATGAAGCCCCCTTCTAAGACTTTTTGACCGATCCTATGGCAGGCCCTCCCCGTTCACCCTGTGCCCGTCTCATCCTGCCTATTGTTCCTTCCCTCGTGTTTCAAGTCGCGCAAGAGTCGTTGAAACGCAATCTGATAGGCGTCCTGGTCCTTCCATTTCGTAAAGTCTCCAATATGTCGATTGGCACAGAGAAGCAATGCCCACGTCTGCGAGGTCTCAAAAATGCTTTCATCTATCCTGATAGGAAACAAGACATCTCGTTCCTCGCGCTCTTCCTTCTTGGAAGCTGTGTCTACTTCGTGTTCAACCCATGAACTCTGGACGCTGTGTTCAGAGAGAATCAGGAGTAACTTATCCTGTATGTGGATGGCTTCGTTGATACGTGGTCCTAGCCGATCCCCAATCTTCAAGTTCTCCGGTGCGAACCAACACCGTACCCCTGCGTCTTGCAAGTCTGCATGGAACCGTCGTGCAACCATCTCGTCAGCGCTGTTGTACGAAATAAAGCAGGAATGATACTGGATCGGGTTCTGTTTCGTTGCATGCCAGAATTCAAGCCATTCATCAGGAACGCCACATCCTCGCAAAAAATGCAATGCGCTTCCATCCTGGGGAAGTTGGATACTAAACAATTCAATGGAAGATTTTTCCCAATGATGAATGTTTATTAGTCCTTTCACTGTACGGAGATCGTTTTCTACAAGTATTGTTCTTCCTAGGTAGGCTCCGCTCAAGTCTGCGTCTCTCAGGTCGGCGGCGCTCAGGTTGGTTTCGATCAGGTTGGTTTCGATCAGGTTGGTTCCGCTTAGGTTGGTATCTCTCAGGTTGGCTCTGCTCAGGCTGGCTTCTCTCAGGTCGGCGGCGCTCAGGTTAGCTCCGCTCAGGTAGGCTCTGCTCAGGTTGGCTTCTCTCAGGTTGGCTTCTCTCAGGTCTGCTTCTCTCAGATCGGCTCCGCTCAGGTTGGCTTCTCTCAGGTCTGCTTCTCTCAGGCTAGCGTCTCTCAGGTTGGCTCTGCTCAGGTCAGCTTTGATCAGGTTGGCTCTGATCAAGTTGGCTCTGCTCAAGTTGGCTCTGCTCAGGTTGGCTCCGCTCAGGTCAGCTTTGATCAGGTCGGGTTGTACTACTCTGTTCTTCACTCTCCATACATTCCAACCTTCTACCCCTTGTCTGAGTCGTTCAAGATGCTCCTGATTAGCCATACCTGCGTCTCCTTCCTGTGTCCTGCTTTTTTACAAGCTTATTGCTTGCTTTCTTTATATCAAACCTGCGTCATTTTAGCAACTGTTGAGAAAGTAAGGTCTCTCTATGAAACGCGTAACCGTCTCTCCTGAAGACTCCCCCCTATACCCTGGTCAACTTTGGAGTTGATACCCTGCTCATCAATGTGCGCTACCCGCAACCATCGACCTTTGCAAAAGATGGGTTGCTTCCTGACCCTCTCATAGCATGTCTCAATGCCTGGCAAGCCATAGCCCGTGAAGAAAAACCGGTCGTCTGTCCTCTGGTCTTCGAAGGCAATCACTTGTTGATACGTCCTCATGGTGCTGGCAAAGGGCAATGGCGTTGGGTCCTGAATTGTCCATCCTTCACCCTGACGGTTTCGCGTGGTCGCTTGAATGGAGTCGTCGCGCAAGTGCGTTTTATAGCTCCCTACCTCTGGTCATCAGAAGACGAAACCTATCGACAAGACATCTGGCCTCTTCTGGTCAACGTGTCCAACTTCCTGAGCCTCTTCTTTACCAGTGGTGCTGAACTCATGGACCTGCAAGTCTCAGAACTTCACGTGTGTGCCAATGTCACCGGGTGGGATTGAGATGCGCTGGAAGCGGGAAGCACTCCATGAAGTGCAACAGGAGGACGTGTTCTATGGGATTGAGAAGCTAGAGGAATTGGTCCTTCCTGATCGGGTCGCGTTCCTTTGGGCCTATGTGGTTGGCCACGTGCAATGTGGTGCCGATGGCTTCCCTGATGGCTGGCTACGCTACGCGCAACCCTCCGACGACGAGAATAAGGCGCGTTGGCCTGTCCATCCTGCCTGGATGGTCGTGCAATCGGCCTTTTGCTCCAAGACTGAACCAGCCGTCAATGTCCTGACGGGAGAAGTCTTCGACCTGCCAGTTTCTCCCATTGGAGAGATTATCAGACAACGCCACTTTGAGGTCATCATCAAGCGCCTTGCCCAACAGATGGGCGGGTACTCGTCCACCCTGGCGGCCTGGCTTGGTGGCTCCTGCGAGAACGTGGTGCAGGTCTTTGCCTGGCTTATCAAGCGTCTCCCCGTCTACGCACTGCCTGATCTTGCCTCCGTCCTGCCTGCCGATCTCCTGGGTGATGAGTACGTGGGAGCAATAATGCACGCGTGGATTATAGTACAAGATCGGTTCTTAATGATATTAAAGTTCCTAAACGCGCGAAGACAAAAAGGCAGAAAAAAGAGTGAAAATTTGAATATAACACGGTTTTCGAGTGGGTTTGAAAACCGTGTTACATTTTCAGATTGATGGTAAAAATTGCTCTGATAAGGTGAATAAATTGTATCGGTCGCTTGCGTCGTGCTGGCTTTTAGTGCACAGTGAGTAAGTTTTCACGGGGTTGGTAACATTTATCCATAATCTAACGACACGCTAGGGGGAGTGTGTTATACTATGAAATGCATTCCGACGTATTGACCCTGGTAGAGATTTACGAGGGCTAGAGAATGAGAAAACATACAGGGGAGATCGCGCATGAGCAAAACAAAGATGCGTTGCATCACCTGTGGCAAGTGGTTCCAGTCGGCTAATGCTAAAGAAGTAACTTGCCCAGAGTGTGTGCAAAGAGCCAGAAAAGATAAACTGGCCTCAAAAGCAGTTCCACAGGCTGCGCCAAAATCAACGGGATATGGACTGCCGGGTGCAGGGAATCCGGCTCGTCCTATCTCCTTAACGCCAAAACAAAAACCTGCCGCCAGCGGAACCAGTCATTGGTTCGATGCTATTGACGATGTTAAGGTAAGCGAACCGGACCCACCAACACATCCTAAATTGCCGTCCTCTCCTGCATCAAATGACACACGAGGAGGCTCTGGCAATCGCGAAGCACCTCGCTATGATGACCGACCTGTCAGCGGCTACCGCGGTCCTGGTAGCCATCGCGATCGCGACGAGCGTCCCGCTGGCGGTTATCGTGGACCTGGTGGCTATCGCGATCGCGACGAACAACGCCCTACCAGCGGCTATCGCGGTCCCGCAGCCTACCATAACGCTCCACTGAGCGGAAGCATCGCTGGCGGAATCAGTCAACGTCCGCGCCAACCTCTAGAGGGGAACATCAGCCGTGGACCCCGTCCAGTTCAGGATGATCCTCGCACCGAAAGATTTCAACCCAATGGGAAAAGCGGTCGGCCAGCGGCGCAGAAAAAACCGCGTCCAGCGTCCACCCCTAAGCCCAAACGCGAGAAGATTCCACCTCCACAGCCGTTCACGCCAACTCCTGAGCAGATCACTCAAGTCGAGACACGCTACAAAGAACTGGCCATCCCAGGAGAATTTGATGGCATACGTAGTCAGATCGCTAATGAACTCTCTGTACCCAAAAAAGCTGTTAAGCAGATAGTCAAAACACTGCGCGATCGAGAGCATATCCCAAGCTGGTGGGAATCCCAGACCTATAAAGGGGATAGCGAGGAGAAAACTCGTATTCAAATCGCATACGAACCCTATCTCCCTATCCCACCCGTAGGCGTTCACCGCTTGATTGCAGATGAACTGGACCTCAAGCCTGGCATCGTCTATCAGGCCATTAAGGTTATTCGCCAGGAACTGGAGCTCCCCCAATATAACGATCCATCCCTGCATGCCGCTGAATTTGAGTCTCTTAAAGAAAAAACTCGCCAGGCCAGAGCCGCTGCAAAAGAGAGCCTTCAAACAGCAGAGCAGGCCAAAGCTGAAGCAACCGCCAATCCACAGAGCAGCGATGAGTTCGAACTACTCCCCACAAATGGATCACAGGAGTCTCAATCAGTATCGTCCAGCAATGGCGCGGTACAACACGCTGACGAAATAACTGAGGCTGCATCGGCTGCAACATCCAGCAACGGAGATGAACAAACAGCAAACGAAGCATAAGGAAAGCGCATGGAGCAAGAAACCTGTCTATTCTGTAAAATTGCCGATGGACGCATTCCAGCAACGTTCGTCTATCAAGACAAGGATGTGGTGGCCTTCAATGATCTCAATCCACAGGCCCCCTACCACATCCTTTTTATTCCACGACGACATATCGTGGATATGGCGCATCTAACCCTTAAGGACGGCGAAATCCTCGGAAAAATCTATGTGGCCGCAGCTCAGGTCGCTCGCGATCTGGGCCTGGAGAAGAGCGGCTATCGTTTCATAAGCAACGTTGGCAAGGATGCCGGACAATCGGTCTTTCATCTACATTTTCATCTGCTCGGTGGTCGTCCACTCGACTGGCCTCCCGGCTAAACTCTATAAGTACAAGGTTACTGTAATGCGTATTGCGCTTGATTACACTGCTGGCATACGCCAGGAGGCTGGCATAGGCAACTATGTCCGTAGCCTGATGGACGCGCTGATCGCGCAGGACAAAGAAAATGAGTATATTCTGCTCACCAGCGGACGCTCCTCTCAGGAGCGTCCGTTTCCTGAAGCACCGAATGTACACGGCCATAATCTCCTCATTCCAGACCGCTATCTCAATGTGCTCTGGTATCGCTGGCGCGTTCCCCTGCCTATCCATCTATTCACCGGCAAAGTGGATATCTATCACGGCCCGGACTTTGTGCTACCACCCTTGAGCAGTAAAGTCCATAAAGTGGTTACCATTCACGACCTGGCATTTCTGGAACACTCCGAATACGCTGTGCCAGGCCTGGTTCGCTACCTGGAAAAAGTGGTGCCACTCTCTGTCGCTCAGGCCGATGCGGTAGTCACCATCTCTCAGGATGCAGCCCGCACATTGACAAAGCACTATGCGACCCCCCAGAAGAAAATCGCCATCATCCCCAACGGTCTACGTCCCCACTTTAGACGCATCACCGATCCCGTTCTCCTTGGAGCCACTACTCATAAGTTCGCCCTGAAACACCCTCTGGTCCTTGGCGTGGGCACATTGGAACCGCGCAAAAATCACATGGGCCTGATCAGAGCATTCCACGAGGCTCAAAGCAATAAAAAGAATAGACCCGCCATGCTAGCTCTGGCTGGAGGTCACGGCTGGCTCTATGAGGAGACAAAACAATTGGTTGCGGACCTCCATCTGGAGAAAAAGGTACGCTTCCTTGGACGTGTGAGTGACCTGGAACTGGCCATTCTCTATAGTCTAACCGATGTTTTTGCTTTTCCTTCTTTCTTTGAGGGCTTCGGCGTCCCTCCTTTAGAAGCCATGGCCTGTGGCGCACCGGTGATTACTTCCAATACGTCTTCTCTGCCCGAAGTCGTGGGCGAAGCCGCTCTGACCGTTGATCCTCACGATACCGGGGCACTCGCCTCCGCTATCACACGCCTGATCGGCAATGACCAGTTGCGCGAAGAACTTCGCCAGAAGGGCTATAAGCGTGCACAACTCTATACATGGCCAGATTCGGCCCAAAAGATGCTTTCTCTCTACAAACACTTGTATAATGGAGCCACAAACTTTTCTGATGAGGTCTTCGCGGTATGAAAATTGGTGTCAATACGATGTTTTTCCGGCACCAGGCAAGTGGAAGTGGTCAGTATCTTCTCCATCTCCTCAATGCTCTGGCTGAAATCGATACGCAAAATCAATACGTGCTGGTCGGTCCCGACCCCCTGCCAGCCACACTCAAACAGCAGTTCTCTCCTCCGTTTACCACCATCTCCCAAGCCTTAGGGGGTCCTCTCGGACATAACCCTAGTCTGGAAAAAATGGGCTGGGAACAGTGGATAGGTCCACGCACGGCACAGAAGCAGAAAGTTGATATCTTTCATATACCCTACTTTGCGCCTCCACTCTTCCCAGGCTCTATGCCGGTAGTCACAACCATTCACGATGTCATTCCCTTGCGGTTGCCACTCTACCAGGCCAGCGCAAGAACTAAAATCTATACAACTGTAGTCGCCAGAGCAGCACATAAGTCCACTATGATTATCACCATTTCTCAACATGCCAAGAAAGACATTATCGATGCTCTGAAACTGCCCGCCGAGCGTATCCGCGTGATCTATCAGGCTGTGGGCGCAGAGTGTACTCCTGTGCGGGACCCCGCGAAACTAAACGAGGTCCGCACTCGCTATGGACTCGGAGAAGGCCGCTATCTCTTCTATCTGGGAGGTCTGGACGCACGTAAAAACGTCCTCCAACTCGTCCGCGCCTTCTCACATCTCTATAAACACCTGGACGATCCCAAACTACGTCTGCTCATCTCTGGAAACCCCGATAAACAGAGCGGCCCACTCTTTCCCGATCCACGCCCAGTCGCAGCCGAGCTTGGTCTGAGCGAACAAATCCTTTTCCGCTTTGTCGAAGATGAAGATAAATCCGCTATCTATAGCGGAGCCAGCGCCTTCGTCTTTCCCTCGCTCTACGAAGGCTTTGGACTGACCCCCCTGGAGGCTATGAGTTGCGGTACGCCCGTCATCTGCTCCAATCGCACATCACTCCCAGAGGTTACCGGGGACGCAGCCATCAGTATCGACCCCGCTAACCTCTCTGCCATGGTCGATGCCATGTATAATGTGCTCATCAGCGAACCACTGCGCAATGACCTCCAGCAACGCGGACTCCAGCGTGCAAAACTCTTTAGCTGGCAGAAAACAGCCAGCGAAACACTCTCGGTCTACGAAGAAACCTATGCCAGAAGGAAAAGATAGAAAATATGCGTGTACTTATGCTTTCAAAAGCCCTGGTCTCAGGCACCTCTCAGCGCAAATTAGAAGAACTTGCCAGATGTCCAGATGTGGAACTCACCCTGGTCACTCCCCCTTACTGGCAGCACGACAATGGTACCAGACAAATGCTGGAGAAACTCTACACCACTGGCTACCGGATGATCGTCACTCCTATGACCAGAAACGGCAACTATCACTTGCACTCCTACCCACAACTGGCCCAGATTATGCGCGAAGTGCAGCCAGAGATCGTCCATATCGATGAAGAACCCTACAATCTCGCAACCTTCCAGGCTATGCGCCTGGCCCGGCACCAACGAGCTCATGCCCTCTTCTTTACCTGGCAAAATCTCTACCGCAGCTATCCCCCCCCCTTTCGACAGATGGAACTCTACAATTATAAACAGACCGATGTAGCACTCGTGGGCAATCGTGAAGCCATCGAGGTCTTACGCCGCAAGGGATACAAAAAACCCGTTCGAGTAGTCATCCAGTTCGGTTTCGATACCGAAATCTACAAACGCAGTGCCCCTCGAACACCTCGCACGACCGGCAGTCCTTTTATACTAGGTTTCCTGGGCAGACTGGTCGAGACCAAGGGTCTGCTCACCACAGTCGAGGCCCTGACCAGTCTACCAGACTACTGCCAGGCAGTCTTCGTCGGAGACGGTCCAATGAAAAGCGTCATCGAAACTACCGCGACAAACCTGGGGGTTGCTAACCGAGTGACGGTCAAACCTGGCGTTCCTACCTCCGAAGCCCCTCATATTCTGGAGCAGTTTGATGTCCATGTCCTTCCCTCACGTACTTTCCCTAATTGGAAAGAACAGTTTGGCCGCACCCTCGCAGAGGCGATGGCCTGCGAAACGCCCGTCATTGGCTCTTCCTCAGGCGAAATCCCTCATGTCATCGGCGAGGCCGGCCTGACCTTCCCCGAAGGAAACGCCCAGGAACTCAGCGCCTGTGTCCGCCAGTTATTAGATAATCCAGAACTCTATGCAACCCTGGCTCGCAAAGGACGTCAACGCGTCCTGGAAAATTATACACAGGGACATGTAGCCCGACAGACCTTCGAGATATATCGGGAAATGATGGCGAACAACGTCCAGACGGAATAGCGTACAATAAACAGCAGACCAATCAGTTTCTATACCATCCTATATCCAATGAGAGGGAATCAATTCAATGAAGAGTTTACGCACGCCTGACGAGCGTTTTGCTCATTTGCCCGATTACCCTTTTGCCCCCCATTATATCGAAGCCGATAACCTTCGTATCCACTATGTCGATGAAGGACCGCGCAACGCCGATCCTATTTTGATGCTGCACGGTGAGCCATCCTGGTCTTACCTGTATCGCAAGATGATTCCCGTATTTACCAATGCTGGCTATCGCTCCGTCGTCCCCGATCTCGTCGGCTTTGGTCGCTCTGATAAACCCACACTATGCAGTGACTATACCTATCAGAAACATGTTGACTGGATGCTTGCCATCATCGAAACGCTTGACCTGCAACATATCACGCTTGTTTGTCAGGACTGGGGCGGTCTGATTGGGTTACGTCTCGCCGCTGAACACGAGAGCCGTTTCGCATGTATTGTTACCGCGAACACCTTTCTACCAACGGGCGATACTCCTCCGAGCGAGGCATTTCTGAACTGGCAACGCTATTCACAGGAAACTCCACGCTTTAATCCTGGCGGCATCGTCAAAGGCGGCTGTGTGACAAAACCAACAGTAGAGGTCATTGACGCTTACAATGCCCCTTTCCCAGACGATACCTATATGGCGGGTGCGCGTCAATTTCCTACACTCGTGCCAACGCGCCCCGACGATCCCGCATCAGAGTCAAACCGCAAAGCATGGAAGGTGTTGCAACGCTGGACAAAGCCGTTCCTGACCGCGTTCAGCGATTCTGACGCTATTACGAGAGGCGGCGATACTTTCTTCCAGAAAGCCGTTCCTGGTACAAAAGATCAACCACACACTACTATCGCTGGCGCAGGCCATTTCCTACAGGAAGACAAAGGGGAAGAGTTGGCGCACATCGTCGTTGATTTTCTCAACAACCTATCATAAATTAGCCCTGCTTTTGCAAAAGCAGGGCTAAAGGCGTTCGGCCTGCTATTCAGGCCGCCAGATTTTCAGGGAGAAAAGGCCGAGTTTGGAAGCAGCTTTGCTGCTTCCAAACTCGGCCTTTTCTCCCTTTTCTCGGGGAAGGGTGGCAACGAGAGATAAGAGACTAACGTCGCCAGAAGCAGCAACGTTTGCAAAAAACCCTACTGCCTCTCCAGCCATGCCGGGAGTTCAGCAATTGAGGAGAGAATTGCATCTGGTTGCACAAATTCCAACTGCGGAGAATTTCCATTATGTTTACCAGAGCAAACCAGCATGGCATGTAAACCAGCCTTTTGAGCACCCCGGATATTATTTTCCAGATCATCACCAATCATCATCGTCTCATCAGCAGGCAGGCCCAGAGCAAGCAGCCCCTGCTCAAAAAAAGCGCGGTCTGGTTTTCCCAGAACCGTAGCACGTTTGCCAGAGGCCAGTTCCAGAGCATGGACATAGGGACCGCTATCCAGTTGCAAACCATCGGGGGTCCGCCAGTAGAGGTTGACATGAGTCGCCAGCAGTTCCGCACCACTCATCAACATCCGAAACGCCTTGTTCATCGCCTCATACGACAACAACTCCTCAGCTCCACCAATCACAACCACATCAGCCTGATCCTCCACCAGTTCTATCCCGGCAAAATCCGTCGCCGTATCGCCCTTCGTCAGTAACCAGCAACGCTTTCCAGCATAATGTTGACGCACATAACGAGCTGTAGCAGTCGGAGCAGTTAGCAATGCTTCCTCGGAAACCGGTAGACCAATATCCTGCAACTTTTGAGCCAGAGTGGCCCGTGAAACAGTTGTCGTATTTGTCACAAAACAAAATCGATAGCCCTTTTGTGTTAGCCAATGAAGGGCTTCTATAGCTCCGGCAATAGGAGACATACCAACATGCAACACACCATCTACATCGAGCAAAAAGCCGCGAATTCGCATCATAACATATACCCCTGAAACATTTCTGCGAGCCATATCTCGCGTTCAGACAAAGAGACATTATCCATAGAGCGTCTACTCAACAGAAGCTCCTCTTTATTCTCTTGTGGCATGCCACTCAGAGTTTTTGACAGCAAAATCTTTCTGGATAACCCTGCAAATACCAAAAATACAAAAACTCCTATAATATCTTATCATAGAAACGCAGAAATAGAGATCTAACGTTGTTTTTTTAAAGAGAACGGTCGATGCTCATCGCTAGAAAGACCACAGCGCACAGGCAGTAGCAGCTTACCGGAGCACAAGCTACTCTCGCAAAAATCCTATTTGGCGACCCTTGCTCTGTCTCAGGATAACGAAAAAACGCGAGTGTCTTAAGACAGAGGATTACTCATATCACCGTTTGGTCGGCTGAAACGTTGAACAGTATAGGGAAAGAACCATTGGATAACCCCACATAGCAATGACATCTACGCCTGAATGATGTATAATAGCCGCGAGGAGTAGCCATTGAAAAGGAGAACAAAACCAGTGGCGAAAAGAGAACTCAAGGGAGCGGTCTCCCTAAAACCCGGTATGCGGAAATTCCACCGCAATCAATATGTTTGAAAACATTTTGAAAGGCAGCAAACAATGAGTGGTGACATGATAGGCCGTGTCATCAAAGGACGCTATAAACTCATTGACGAGCTTGGGCGGGGCAGTTTCGCGACCGTCTATATTGCACGCGACACCAAGAACAATCGCATCTACGCGGTAAAAATCATGCATTTTGAATTCGCGGACGATGGAGAATTATTGGCGCGTTTTCAGCGTGAGGCGCACATACTCTTGCAATTGAGCGATCCTCATATTGTACGCATTTTTGATTATGGAGATGATAACGATCTGCATTATATCGTCATGGACTATATAGACGGCCAGAACCTCAAATATCATATCCTGACGCACGGTCGGATGGAACCAATACGCGCACTAGACTATGCGCGTCAAATCAGCGAGGGACTGGATGCAGCATATCGTCACAGCGTTGTTCATCGTGATATAAAGCCACAGAACATCGTGATCAATAGCAAGGATGTCGTCAAAATTACCGATTTCGGCCTGGCCCGCAGTCGGGAAACGGTCACGCTAACCCAATCGAATGTCTTCATGGGTACAGCTTACTATATTCCTCCCGAACAGGCCGAAAGCGGTCGCTCGGCAGATACGCGCTCTGATCTCTATTCTGTGGGAGCAGTCCTCTATGAAATGCTGGCAGGAGATCCCCCTTTCGAGGGTTCGACCGCAGTAGATATTGTGGTCAAGCATATGAATGAGAAGGTACCCTCTCTCTGCCAACTTAGACCAGAGTTGCCGCGCGAAATAGATCTGTTTCTGCAAAAGGCCATGGCCAAAGCGCCATCCGATCGCTATAGCACACCACGCGAATTTAGTAATGCCCTGGAACAGTTACAGCAACGTGTGCAAGCTGCTCTTTCTGAACTCCAGGATCTCAACCGCGGAGAAGACAGTGAGCATGAACAGAAAGAGCAGCCAGGACGCTCTAAAACAAAACAAGAGGATAGTCTTAATAAAATACCACCTCCTCTAAAAAAGCAGGCACGTCTGCTGGTTACGTCCAGCAATCAGTCAATCGCGCTGACCAGAGATCTTATGGTTGTAGGACGTCAGGACCCTGTGCTTGGCATCTTTCCAGAGATTAACCTGGCAGACAAGACCGTAGGACGTCGCCATGCTTACCTACGCAATCAACATGGACAGTATACTGTCGAGGATCTCAATGCGCTGAACAAGACGCGTTTGAATGGAGAAGTCTTAACACCATACGAAGAACGTATGCTCAAAGACGGCGATATTCTACGCTTTGGCAGCGTCGAGGTGCGTTTTGAATTGCGATAGAAGGTTCTGTAGGAGCGCACTGTTCTCTGCTCTACTCCTACAGCCGGGAGAAGGTGAACGACATGAGAGAGGCTCTCACGTTTGTAGTTCTAGCCGCTACAACATCGCCAACGCCGTTTTACAAGAATATTGGTGTAATAGTAGCGGCAATCTTAGTTGTTATGGTCATTATTCTGGGGGTGGTAATCATGCTCTTCCGTAGCAGTGGAAAGAAAAAGAAAGGTAACGAAGGTAATCCAGCGGGGACACCCAACTGGCAAGCCAATCAACAAGAGGCTGGTCAATGGAACCAGCAAGGAGCAGGTATGTCTGGAGATAATCAATGGGGTCAACAGGGCGCTGGCTGGAATGCGCAAAATCCCGCTCAACCCCAACAGGGCGGCTGGGGTCAGCCTGCTCAACAGGGCGCTGGCTGGAACGCGCAGAGTCCCGCTCAACCCCAACAGGGTGGTGGCTGGAACGATCCCCAGCAGCAGGGCGGCTGGAACGCGCAGAGTCCCGCTCAACCCCAACAAGGTGGTGGCTGGAACGATCCCCAGCAGCAGGGCGGCTGGAACGCGCAAAGTCCCGCTCAACCCCAACAAGGTGGTGGCTGGAACGCGCAAAGTCCCGCTCAACCCCAACAGGGTGGTGGCTGGAACGATCCCCAGCAGCAGGGCGGCTGGAACGCGCAAAGTCCTGCTCAACCCCAACAGGGTGGTGGCTGGAACGATCCCCAACAGCAGGGCGGCTGGAACGCGCAAAGTCCCGCTCAACCCCAACAGCAGGGCGGCTGGAACGCGCAAAGTCCCGCTCAACCCCAACAGGGGGGCGGCTGGAATGATCCACAGCAACCACAAGGCGGCTGGAATGCCGGTGCTCCGGTACAAGCGCCCGCCCAGGACCCATGGAGTCAGCCTCAACAGCCCGGCGGTGGCTGGGGACAAGCCCCACAACAGGCACCAGGTGGCCCAGGCTCTGGACAAAGCTGGGGTCAACCGCAGCAGCAACCTGATCAATGGGGACAGCAGGCAGCTCCACAGGGTGGCTGGGGCGGTCAGGCAGCCGGTTGGGGACAGGCAGCTCCACAACAGGGCTTTAGTAACGGAGCAGTCGAGAGTCCAGACAGCGATCGCACTATGCTTCGACCAGGTGGAAGCCCCTCAGGAGCGGGAATGGCCATGGGTGGGGTTCCCGGTCGCATGGGGATTGTACGCATCGAAGAAGGCAAAGAACCAGGCAGAGTTTATGAGGTACGCAAAGACGCGCTTAGCATTGGTCGCAGTCGAGAAAGCGACATTTTCCTGGAAGATCTCGCGGTCTCTCGCTTACATGCCTCGATTGTGAATCAGGGGAACAGCAATTACGCGCTCAGAGATGAGGGAAGCGCCAACGGAACAAAAGTCAACGGCCAACCAGTGAACAAATATCAGCCTTACCCACTTCAGGAAGGCGATAAGATTCAACTGGGGCAGACGGTTCTTGTCTTTGGCAGGCGCTAGAAGCCATTAATGGAGGCGCGTGGAAGCAGAAAAAGCAAGCTGGAGCGGTCAATATGGGAATCCGTCTGCCCGTCTGAAACAGACGCTCCAGCAGCACGCGTTATTACAATAGGAGATAAGTAAGAGGCACCAGACTACTTTCTCCCTCCAGGCTTCTGGCACTTGGTTTCTTTGTACTGAAAAGAAGAAAAGATGAAGGGTACAGGTGGACTTGTACTCTTTCTTGAAAGGTGTCCAGAGAGGTCATGCAAAACGACCCCCTGATCGGGGCAACACTTGGGAATTATAAAATACTGGCTCCTTTAGGCCA
>DAOTTL010000382.1:0-3800 GCA_034438135.1 Ktedonobacteraceae bacterium
CTGCGCAAGCTGGGAGCCAGGCGCTTCAGACGACTACTCAAAGCACGTGCATCGGCAGGCCAGCCCTTGCTACGTTTGCTCATCTCGCTCTCACGCTCATTGAGGATCATCAGGAGCTCTTGCGCGGTGCCACACCATTCCGACTGCTCAAGACCGTTCATGAAACGGCAGAGCGCAGTGCCAACCTGTGAGGCTTCAACCTCTAACTCGACCGCTTCCTCCCGGTTCCCCAGGTAGATCGACATAAAGGTGCCAGCAGTCTGCCCGTTCGAGAGTAACGCCGATTCGCAGGCACTCACCCAGGTCGCGAAATCGGCCATGCGTGGTTTCTGTGACAGCTCAACGTGCTGATAATAGCGCAGCGCCAGGCTCACCGCATCGAGTAACGCGCCCAAAATAAGCGGATGCGCTTCCTCAAAGGCAGCCCAGAACGCCTTTTCGGTCCGGCGCTCCCGATCCGCGATGGCTGGCAGGTGCAAGAGCAGACAACGATCCAGAAAATCTCCCCTGGTACCAAGCTCCTCAATGCCGGTAAAGATCACGGGTCGGGTATAGTTAAAAATCACCTCATCGGCATCGGTATAGAGCTGACGGTAAGCATCGCCCGCCCCGGTCGCCGTTCGACAGAGGGCGTCAGAGAGCCAGGTGGGCATGGACGAGAGGTTATCCAGACCAATGATGTGATTATTGGCCGCCGCCACAGCCAACGCCTGAATGTCCTTGGGCGCGGAACGCAGCAACGCCATACAGGGATCGATCAGCGTGCGCAACGCCCTGGCTGTCGTCGTCTTCGCGGCCCCGCGCTCACCATGCAGGGCCAGAGTAGGATAAGGACCGGAGGGATGCAAGCAGCCCATCAGCCAGGCCTTAGCAAGCAAACGATTCTCTTCATCGGCGTTGAGAAACGGGTCAAGCAAGGCCAGCGTCCCCCCACTTTTGGGCAACGGCAGTTCTAGCATGCCATTGTAGCGACGAAAACAGACCGGCGCGGGAGACAGCACACGCCATCCCTGCGGGGAGATTTCGACGACCTGGTGCTCATTATTGGCCAGATCGAGGTACACGCATCCCTCATGCTCCCCAACGCGGATAAAGACCCGTTGCCGTTCGAGCATTTCAAAGCATACGCTGGACGTGAGCGTTTGCATCGCGGAAGACAGCGCCGTATCGCTGGGAATGGTGTGATAGATATGGCGGTAATACCACGTGAGCCAGCGCTTGAAAAGCCCCCAACGCTCGTGGAGCAGAAGCGTTTCCACATGGTTCTTAACGGGAACTCGCGCGTAGCAGACTCCGCCCGGATCGGCAAAAAAGGTCGCCTGCTGCTCGGCCAGAGTCACAAGTAGATCGACCTGATTCGCCCGCACACTGTCACTCTGAGCCGCTTCCCTGCGAGCTTTCATCACAGCGGCGTCCAGATCGCGTAAATCGACTGCTTTGCCAAAGGTCTCTTTGATCCGCTGCTTCTGCTGTACGTAGAGCGGACTGGTGAGTCGTGCCAGTTCGGGAACGGTTGTGAGGCAGCGGGTGAGATTGTGCGTTTCCAGGGCCTTGTTCAGTTCGGTCAGATCGGGAGACGGCGCATCATCGTCTGAAGATGTGGACGGTCCGAACTGCGAATCGGAGTCTCGCACTGTTCCACCCTGTCTGCGTCCGTTCACTGGCTCGTGCAGAGCGCGAAGTGACTGCCAGTTCTGATCCTGACAACTATTGTGATGACAGCCCGCGCCAATGCTGCCATCGGCATGCTGAACGATGAAGGCGCTGCGGTCAGTATGGTCCTCATTCCAGGGGCAGACATGAAAGACCCATTTCCGACCATCCTGCCAGCTCACTGGACCGCTCACATTGAGTTTATGCTCACTGATCCACGTTTCTAGCTCAAACTCAACGGAACGTCCCACGGACGTGTACGTCTTCCTGGCTCTGCCTGCGCGGCCCGAGGAGCGGTCCGGACGTTTGGAAAGCGGGGTCGCGATGGCCTCTAACAGCGCACACTCGACCGTCTGCGGCTCAGCAGGAACCGCGAGCAGACGGGACATACGATGCGGACGCTCGCTCGTATGGTCTCCCTTACAGGCCAGCGTCCCGTACAGCTTGCAGATACGCGAGGGATTAAAGACCGTCTGATCCACCTGCAAACGCAAGAGGCCCGCCTCCCCGCACTCCTGGGACAGATCGAAGCGCCTGGCCAGTCCCTTGAGCACTCGATGCAACAGGCCCGTCTCTTTGGTTCCCTCCTCAATTGGCAGATCCACGCGATAGAGCAGATGCGCCCCGTTGCCGCTATCGGCCTCAATGGGAGCTGGCCAGTTCAGCTCCTCCAGAGTCTTTTTGATCGCCTGAGCCTGGACCAGGGCCATCTGATGCTCCTCATCGGTCGAAGAAATATCCGCCGGACGCTCGGGGTCCAGATCGATCAGTAACCAGTGCAGGCGAGCGATATGCAGATCGCTGGTCGCAGCAGCTTTGTGCATTTCATCGGCAGTTCTGAGGCGATTATGAGCGCGTGAGAGCAACATCGGGTTACACGGATGCAGGGTGATATAGGCCCCTTTGGCGCCCTTCACATTCCTCAGGGACTTCACTAACGCGTCCGCATCGTTGAAATAGCCGCTGGCATGGTAGGGAAAGCGGGGAGAGGACGCCATTCTGGCGCTTAAAATACGTAGCTCGGTCACCTGACCCGTCCGGGTGAGCGCCAGGAGGGCGCGGCGAACCTCCGGTACATCCACGAAAGATCGCGGAGACGATTCGCCAGTTGTTGGATGCACACCCATGAAAGGGGATCCTTTCTTTGCTTTTCTTTGCTTGGACGCAGCAAAAGACAGTCAAAGGTAATACATGGGGTGGGCTTAGCTCGTTTGCTCGGTGTGTTGTTCAATCCAGACTTGCAGTCTGGCGGCGGGAATGCGAGTCGTACGACCGGGCATACGCACGACCGGCAGGCCGTTGCGTGGATCGCGCAGCAGTCTATAGAGCTTGGACCTGCTGATGCCCAGATAGCTGGCCGTCTGAGGAATGGTCAAAAGTTGATCGAGCGACAGTGGAACGGTCGGAGGTGGAGTAGCTTTGCGTTGTAGAGTCATCGACGGGTCTCCTTGTCAGTGAGGGAAGCGGAACAACGGGTCAGCAAAAGAGAGAAACGGAGCGCCTGACGGGCAGGTGGGCAGGCAGCAAACAGGTAAACGGAGGAAACGAGCAACGCATGTACACGTTGTCAACTTCCACACCCACCCGAACAGGCACGTAATATATCATCGGCAATATAGGCCAGAACATGAGGGTATACGAAGCAAAAATCGCCGATCGAATAACATCCGCTGGTAAGTGAGGATCACAAAGACCCTTGCTTATAAACGCCTGAACTGGACTCCCATTGAGGGAAAGGGACGACAAGCGCAATCCTTGCAAGGGATCAAAGAGGACACATTACAGAGGGTGCTATAGGTGGACATCCTAAGGGGTCAACGCAATCAGATTGATACCTATAGATAGTATAAAACCGTTCTCCAAATATTTTCGCTACACATCACGTATTGGGTAAGTAACGCCCCAAACCTGCCTGCTTTATGGTATTATGAGTTGCAAAAATAAGCCTTCACGGAGGCTAAAGAAGTCAAACAAATCCAGTGCATTATCCCTTTTGCCTCTCTGACGAGTATGCTCTCTCTCGTTCGTCACAAGTCGCACACGAAAGGTCGCAATAATTCTATGGTGCCAGCAGATTTCACCACTTTTTTTTCGGTGATGGCCGGAGTTGGGGCGACCCTTTTTGGTCTTATCTTTCTCGTCATCAG
>DAOTTL010000383.1:0-3118 GCA_034438135.1 Ktedonobacteraceae bacterium
TGGCAAACTCGGTTATTGCCGCCCTCAAGATCAAAAAACTTGCCGGCAAGGTTCTGGTTACTGGTCAAGATGCCTCGATCACGGGTATTCAGAATATCATGAGCGGTTACCAGGGTATGACCGTGTATAAGGCGATTAGTAAAGAGGCCCAGTCAACGGCTGACGTACTAAAAGCGCTTTACAACGGCCAGGCTGCTACTACGATTGCCACAACGACGACGAAAGAGCCAGTCAGTGGTATGAATATTCCAACCGTCGCCTTAACACCAATCTCGGTTGATAAGACGAACATTCAATCTACCATTCTACAGGATGGTTTCTGGACCAAAGCCCAGATTTGTATGGGTCTACCGGCTGGCACAGATAATATCTGCTAGTCAATCTGATCTCGCATAAAACGGGTGGCTGACAATCATTGTGATCTGGCAGCCACTCTTCTTCCCAGGAAAAGTCTCTGTTCCACACAAATTGACTCAGAAAGCGCTGCGTTTTCAAAAGAGAGATGAATGATCATTCATTGAAGGAGACTGTGGGAGGAAACGCTGACTGTTTGTTGAAAACGCTCGGATGATGACTGGAATGGTATCATGTATAAGTGGCTGGATGCAAACAGCTCAAGGTCAACCCGCTTCTCCATCTCAGGATTGCAGTAGATGGCATCACCGGCAACGAAGAATGGCTCAGCGAGGGGATCTCTCTTTGTCTCTGCGGTCTTGCTTGAGATGAAGTGTAATCTGAATACTCCTTCGCCAGTGCAGTTTGGGGAATACAAAGTCTGTCCCTAGAAGCCCGTCGCGTCAGCGTACGGGGAATAGTCACGAGAGTTGCCGGAGACAACGGGGTCCCGCAAGCCCCTACCATTTTGTAATCTATCTACGGATGGAAAGAAGACATAGCGGCATATCTGAAAGGGGTCTAAATGGCTGACAACGCATATCTTCCAGGAAACGCCACCTCAACATCCGAGGGTACACGTCAACCAGCACTTCGCGTGGCAGGAATTGGAAAAACCTTTGGTGCAGTACGCGCATTAAACAATGTCGATTTTGATGTGTATGCCGGCGAGGTCGTTGCTCTGGTTGGAGACAACGGCGCGGGTAAATCGACGCTTGTTAAAACCATCTCAGGAGTCAACACAACCGATGAAGGTCAGATCTTCGTCGATGAAAAGCCTGTCTTCATCAGTACACCACAGATGGCCTCCCAGCTTGGCATCGAGACAGTTTACCAGGATCTTGCACTTTGTGATAATCTCGATGTCGTCGCAAATCTCTTCCTTGGACATGAGAAACACAGCAGAATTGGAGCCATAAGTGAGACCGCAATGGAAATACAGAGCCTGGCTGTATTACGCACGCTGGATGTAAAACTCCCTTCCGCTCGTGCCCTGGTATCTGCTCTCTCCGGTGGTCAACGTCAGTCGATAGCCGTTGCCAAGACTATTTTGCGTCAGGCAAAAGTTGTCCTGCTCGATGAACCAACGGCGGCACTCGGCGTTGCTCAGACCCGCCAGGTGCTCAGTCTTATCAGGAGGCTGAAAGAACAGGGTATCGCTGTAGTAGTTATTTCGCACAATATGGTTGATGTATTTGAAGTCGCTGATCGGATTATCGTCATGCGCCTGGGTCAACGGGTTGCTACGTTCGACACGCGGCAAACGAGTTCCAATCAGGTAATTGCGGCGATTACAGGGGCAGAATTTGGCGATAGTGAGAAAGCAAACAGGGCGATTGGACAAAAAATGTCAGGAGAAGATGGCAATGAGTGATATCCTCGATGAAAATACCGTTTCAACGTCTGAAGCGGCTGTCGCCGCCAGCGCGGTCGAAGCACCAGACCATCGACAACGTCAGACGCTTGGTCAGCTTCTCCGCACTGATCTCGGCTTTTTGCCAGTTTTGTTTACGCTGATCCTGATCGTCATATTTTTTAGCATCGCCAGCAATGGCGTTTTCCTTGATCCAGAAAATTTTAGTAATCTGATCGTGCAATCTGCTCCTCTGGGCATTGGAGCCGTAGGAGTTGTTCTTGTGCTTCTCCTCGGCGAGATCGATCTCTCTGTCTATACTGTTGGCACGCTCTGTACTGTTGTCATGGCTATTTTGACCGAACGGGCAAACGGGCCCGCCGGACCCGCCATTATTATTGCACTTGCAACGGGCTTTCTGGTAGGGGCAATTAACGGCTTCTTTGTAGCTGTTCTACGCATTCCATCCTTCATTGTTACACTTGCAGGATCAATCGCGTACAATGGTCTGTTGCTTTTTTTACTCTTCGGTCAGACAACTCAGATCATTCGTGATCCCTTTGTACTCTCTATCGCTGGAACCGCTACGAGCTATCTAACCGATTCACTGGGTATCCTCTTACCGGTCATTGCTATTCTGCTCTATGTTGGCAGTCTGATTTATAACTATTGGACACGCCAGAAAGCCGGCCTGAGAACCATTTCGCTGACTCGCTTGATAGTACAGTCAGTGATCTCTATCCTGGTGGTAGTTGGTGCCGTTATTC
Organism: Ktedonobacteraceae bacterium; assembly: GCA_034438135.1. Classification (GTDB taxonomy): domain Bacteria; phylum Chloroflexota; class Ktedonobacteria; order Ktedonobacterales; family Ktedonobacteraceae; genus Paraktedonobacter. The sequence continues at coordinate 2,515 of DAOTTL010000383.1, forward strand.
TCCTTGAATCATACAATGGGGTTCCTTACTCTACAGCTATTCTGTTCGGTATCATTCTGATTTTCTGGCTAGCGTTAACGAAGACCAGTTGGGGTCGCCATATCTATGCGGTAGGCGGTAATGCTGAAGCAGCACGCAGAGCTGGTATCAACGTGGTCAGCATTCGTCTCTTTGTCTTCGCGTTATGCTCGATGCTCGGTGGTGTCGGCGCTATTGTACTGACCTCACACAGTGCCAGCGTAGCTAGCGAGATCCCTGCACAAGCTCAGTTGAATATCATTGCCGCCGCTGTCATTGGTGGTGTAAGCCTGTTCGGCGGTCGCGGCTCTGTCTGGGCAGTTGTTCTTGGTATGCTCATCGTCGAGTGCCTGCAAAATGGCCTCGCGCTGCTTAACCAGACCACCGATGTCCAATATATGATTGAGGGCCTGGTACTTGTTATCGCCGTGACCGCTGACGCACTCATTCGCAGAGCGCAAACCCGCAGTAAAAGTGGACGTTAGCACCGTTTTTCTCTGTGCTCTGTCGCCTACTGGCGGCTGATCTGCCAGATTTTCAGGGAGAAATGGCTGAGTTTGAAAGCAGCTTTGCTGCTTTCAAACTC
>DAOTTL010000384.1:0-10991 GCA_034438135.1 Ktedonobacteraceae bacterium
CCCCCTCCCACCAGTAGGGAACTGCGAAGTCAGTTGCAGAAACTCCTGCCTGAGTACATGATTCCGGCACTCTTTGTGTTTCTGGATGCCCTGCCGCTCTCGCCGAATGGGAAAATTGACCGCCGCGCCCTCCCTGCTCCCAATACGATAAATCTTACACGCGAAGAAGCGTTTGTTTCTCCCCGCGATAACCTGGAATGGCAGCTTGTACAGATCTTTGAAGGAGTGCTGGGCATCCAACCTGTGAGCGTTACCGATAACTTTTTCACCCTTGGCGGCCATTCGCTGGCAGCGGTGCAACTAATGGCCAGAATTGAGAAACAATTTGGGCAAAATCTCCCTTTATCAACCCTTTTCCAGGGAGGAACCGTCGAATACCTGGCCAGCATTTTGCGGCAACAAAATCCCGTACCCACCCAATCACCTCTGGTACAGATTCAGCCACGGGGTTCTAAGACACCTTTCTTCTGCGTCCATCCCATCGGCGGAGAAGTATTCAGTTATATCGAGCTAGCCCGACGCTTAGGAACAGATCAGCCATTTATTGGGTTACAGGCGATTGAGCAAGAAGGTATGAGCGGCACATCTGTTCCGCTTGAAGATATAGCAGCCAACTACATCCAGGCCATGCGCACAGTTCAAGCAAAGGGACCCTATCTATTGGGTGGCTGGTCTTTCGGAGGGTTAGTGGCCTTTGAAATCGCCCGACAGCTGGAGCATCAGGGTGAGCAGATAGCCTTCCTGGGTCTATTAGATCCGCCTATGCCGGGGATTGCCAGTCGATCTATAGCTATGGATGATGTTCAGGTTGCCATCCTGTTTGTGAACGACCTTCGCGTACGCTTTAGCGGATCACTTCCTGTACGTCCAGAAGATGAGTTGCGCACGCTGAGTCAGGACGAGTTACTCCATTATGTTCTGGAAGTCGCAAGGAAAGCTGGCCTTGTTCCTGCCGATGCTGGCTTGCCACAGGTACGCCAGCTTTTATCCATCTTCAAAAAAAATACCCTGGCCATGCTCAAATATGTACCGCAAAAATATCCGGCACATGTAGCACTCTTTCGTACAAGTGAGCGGATCACAGACAATCAACAAGACCCCGCGCAAGGCTGGCGCGAGTTAGCGGAAAGCATCGATGTATATAGGGTACCCGGCAGCCACTACACATTTTTAAAGGAACCCTTTGTTCAAACACTGGCGGAGCAGTTAAAAAGTTGCCTGGCCGACAGCACTGACAAAGCAACGTAAACACACTTTTCATGGTCTTGTACTCAAAGCACATTGCCAGTCTGAAAAGGAGAGAAGCATCTTTTCAGACTGGCAATGTGCTTTGACTATCGTCTATAAACTGAGCACCGGCAGCAGGACCGCCGAAGGATGTTCGGGATCATGATAGATCGTCTGATCGGCAACAAGCAGCCTGGTCCCGGTGGCCAATGGCTCACCGCTACCAGAATTGCGCACAAAGCGCGGATGTGCACCACTGGAGACCTGAAGGCGAAGGCGCTGACCCTTACGGAAGTGGTAGGCAGTTGGCCAGACCTCAACCGAAATATGTAGACTGCCATCGGACTCCGGCGTCACACACTCCGGTGTCAAACGCAGAATGCCATCACACAGATTGATTGATTTGCCCGATGTTTCCACAACACAGAGTCTGGCGAAGAAGTCCGTATGCTCCAGACTGGAGCACACATACAACTCAGCGGTGACCGGACCGATAACCTCCATATCCCTCTCCAGAACAGCGCTCGTATACACCAACACATCAGAACGAGCCTCCAATGAACGGTTATCTTTGGGTCCCATATGTTTCGCGGCTCCGAGCGAATTTCCTCCCACCGCCGGAGTTGGATCAGCGGGATCATAGCGGTAATGATCGGGTTCCGAGGCTGACGGAATGGTAGGCGCCAGCACACCATCGGCTTGCAAATACCAGGACTCACTGCGAGTTGGGGGAGGCCAGTCAGCGAAATCACGCCACTTGTTTTCTCCCATCACAAAAAGCTGAACCGGGGCCGCATGCAGCCTGTTCTGCTTGCCCTTCACATGCGTATCCAGCCAGGCCAGCGATTCGCGTATAGTTATGCCTTCACTGACAAAGCTGGTATGCGTCCAGGGACCTATGAGCAGATAGGGCTGTTTCCCCCCTGCACGCAACGCCTGATAGTCTTTGAGCTGCCAGGCCAGGAAAATATCATACCAGCCACCCATGAGATAGATGGGAACATTCACCTCTCCAACTCGCTTGCTAAAATCGATCGGCTGCCAGTAATCGTCTTCAGGTCCGCGCACAACCTGCTCCTGGAAAGGTTGAGATGACTTATGAATAACGAGTTCATCGGCCTTGCCGAGTGGCAGATGGTTGTAGGCTCGCTCCAGAGCGCGGTCCCGTTGGCGTTGTGTGAAAACCGAACTGAGCTTCATCCCGGTAGCTGCCTGAACAGTCATCATAGCTGACCAGTCAAGAGATGTTTCAAGGTTGAATGAGCCACCCTGATAGCGAAAGTGGTTGAAATCCGCGGTTGTGATCTGAGGCACCATAGCCTTCAGCTCTGGTATAGGGTCAGCGGCAATGGACCACTGGACAAAGCCGAGATAACTGGGACCAAGAGTTGCCAGCTCACCTGAGAACCACTCCTGTTGCTTGATCCACTCAATGGTAGCCAGTCCATCGGCATGCTCATTGCGAGTGTAGATAAACTGACCACCTGAACCAGCGGTGCCGCGACAACTTTGTATCAACACCTGATAGCCACGTTCGGCATAAGGAATTGCCGTGGTCGCACTAAAAAAACCTCCCCTGCCGTAAGGCGAACGGACAAGGAGGGTTGGAAGTTTTGAACCGCTACCGCTGCGTGGAGCACAATGATTAGCTAGCAGCACTGCTCCATCGGACATAGGAATCTGAATATCACGCGTAATCACCACGTCACGGGTTTCAGGAGGAGGTAAGTGCATCAACAGGCTAACGAGGCGACTAACAAAACTCATGATGTGCTCTCCTGTTCTGCGCGAATTGCAACAATGCAAAAGGCGCTCACGGTTGGAAATACATATGCCTGGCACTAATCATATACTGAAATGAGTGCTGTAGCACTCTATCACATCCAGAGAAGTCTGTGCAACAAAAAAATTTCTACTCTTTTTCTTCTCTGTCGCCTGCGGCCACTGAGGGAAAAGCCTCAAAAAAGAGAGCGTTGGAACCCTCAGCTCTGGTGAGAGAGGTGTACTCATCAATGGAACGCAGCTTACTTCTGCGGTAGGTGGATAGCCATACAATAGATAGCACGAGCGCGAGCACGGCATTGGCAAGCAGCACAGCCTGGACCAACTGCACCAGCTGAACATGGTGCCAGACTATCAGCGCAATCTGCAATACACATGCAAAGAGAATGATAAACACAAAAATGCGATTGCCGATGGCAAGAAAGTACATGGCTAAAACTTGAGCGAAAGCCAGTAAGACCATAGCCGCTCCATAAAGCGGCAACAATCCTGCAATTGCAATAAACGCCTGACCAAACAAGAGCTTCGTAATGAACGAGGAAGTAAAATAGAACATCGCCTCGACCAACAGAGCAAGCACCAAAACCCCGATTACTGCCTGAACCACTACGCGGGTATGTGGCTCTTTTCTCTCATGGAGCATCACGACACGCGGAAACATAATTATCGCCACGCTATTCGTGATAAATAGCACTATCCTGCCCATAGTAGCTAAAGCGGCATATAATCCTGCGTCTGAGCCACTTAAAAAATGCCTTGCCATGACCGTATCAATACTATAAAGGGCAACGATACCAGTAGCCGCAGCGGCGGTGAAGATCGAGTAAAGCCAGAGCGAACGCAACGAACCCGAGGGAGTCCTTGGTCCCCGCAGAATCCCTCTTAGAGGAATGAAGCTGGCAAAGTAGGTCAGTGATGCGCTCAACACTATGCCAAGGATGGCACCATTCACCCCGAAGCCCGCAAGGATGAAACCAACAGCGAGTATCAGGCGCAAGACCGCCACCAGAAGCGTGATCGCGGAATACCAACCAAAGGACTGTAACCCTTGTAGCGCTCCCTGGTTGAGCGGAGCAGCAAATACAGTGATAAATACCAGACTGATGAGCACAACTTCCTGGGGCGAAGCCAGATTAAAAAATGAGGCAACGTAGCCACTTACAGCGATGAATACTAGAGTGGTCGCAATGCCAACAATGAGGAGCGTTATGGTAAGCCGTCTGATGAAGTCGTTGAGTTTAGCATGATCTCCTCTCGTAGATAACGTAGAGGCATACTTTGCCGCAACAGTTGCCACGATCTGCGTTGGAGTGGCAAGCACAAGGGAAAGGGCGATGAACGTTGCAACCTGTCCATACTCCTGGATGCTCATGATATGAGCGAGAAATGGATGTAAAAGATAGGCAAAGGCTCCAGCGAGTATATTGGTGACAAAAAGCAGCATATTATGACGAAAGTATTGATTAGTAACAATCTGTGAGCAAAACCGCCGCACTGACATTGTAAGGTCAACGTGAGCTATTGAAAGCCTGATGCTGCTATGCTTTCTCATACAGTTGTATTATCCTTCTTGAGTAGAGAACTAGTGTTCTGTCAAACTTCGTTTGACGCACCCCCTCCCCACCCGGGGAGAGAAGAAAACTGGGGCGTAGCCCCGGACCCCAGTCAAAGGGCTGCGCCCTCTGCACTCCTGCTTTTCTCATCCGCAACTTCAATTGAGCGATACGTCTCAAGCGTTGCGCGAGCGACCTTTTCCCAGCTAAAAGCCCTGGCCCTCTCCTCACCACGTTGACTGAGCGTGTTGCGTAAGGTTTCGTCATGCAAAGCTTTATCCAAAACTACAGTTAATTGCTGTGGATCACGCGCATCAAATGGAAGGGCAGCGTCACCAACTACATCGGATACCGCTGAAGTCATTGAGGCGAGAACCGGCGTGCCGCAGGCCATCGCCTCCAGAGGTGGAAGTCCGAAGCCTTCTACCAGCGAAGGAAAGACAAAGATAGTGGCAAGACTATACACTACAGGGAGGTCTGCTTCCTGGATCGTGCCGAGTCGGATAACTCTATGGCCGATAGCATGCGTTTCGATCAGCGAACCTATCGTATCGGGAAAGCGCGTGTCATGCTTGCCCCCTATAACCAGTGTGACAGCAAGCGCAGGATCGAGATGCGCAAAAGCTTCAACCAGCACCTCAACATTTTTGTGGGGTCGCCCCGCTCCAATAGTTAGAATAAAACGTTCAGGTAACCCATAACGCTCTCGTACCTCCGTCAAACGCCGAGGATTCCGTTCTCGCTTAAAGGTGACATCAATCGCGTTCCCGATGACCTGAATAGTGGCGCGGTCAACGCGGTAAAATGACTGAACATCCCGGGCGGTAGACTCAGAAACAGTGAGTATGCGTTCAGCTCGTTTGATGCCTGCCTGCGTGACAGGTCGATAAAACCGTTGTAAATAACTGCGGGGTCTGTATTCTGGATAACGCTCCAGAATAAGATCGTGCACCGTCATGACCGATTTGACACGTGTTAACAATGGGAGGAGAACATAGGGCGAATGAAAGAGATACACTCTCTCGCGTGCGAGAAGGAACGGCCAGACAACTTGTTCTCGCGCAGAATAAAGCGGCAGACGTACAGGACGCACCTCGACATTTGCTCGCTCCCGCAAAATCTCCATAGGAAAGCGAGAGTTAGGATAGTCTGGATTATAAAAGGCCAGGTAACGCCGCTGTGTATCGATCCTTGTCAAAGCGTCAAGCAAATTATAGGCGTGCCGTCCAATTCCATGATACTGATCGTTCACATAGCGTGCATCAAAGGCAACAACCTGCGTTTGCGCAACTTTCATGTTATATATGCCTCCCTGAACGCCTTTGTTGATAGAAGGCCACATGTCCGCTTTGAGAACAATGACGCCGATAATCCATCTACGTGTTGAGTCAATAGATGCATCTTTCCAGAGTCTGTCTGCTGTTTTACTGGCATACCATTGTTCAACACAGCCCCTGTTGTAAGCTCATACAGACCAAGCTTCCCAAAGCTGAGATCGGTCTCCTCAAGCATTGGATAGCTATTGGCTATGACCCAGTTGTAGAGCTGAGGCGTCATATCATCCAGACCACCCTCAGCATCTTTAGAACTCATAATGAAATAGCGTGCATGCCTGTCTATAATAGTTTGCGTATCACGATCAAGCAGCGTAACGTACGAAGAAGATAAGTAGTAAACAGCGACATCGTCGCTTGTCTCAATCATCGTTCCCCTGGGAATATTTGCTTCGACATATCTAACAATATCCATATATGCGTCATCGGAGCCAAACGCATATGTCCTCGCCCATACAAAGCTATTGTAGAGAAGCATCAGACAGAAAAAGACAAGTATTGGCTTCCACATCATCCGATAAGCGGCAGACAGCAGAGAAGGACGCGCATAATCTTTGCGAGAGATCAATGCTCGCTCTGCCATTGCCTTTTTTAGTACTTTCTTTTTTAGTACTTTCTTTACAAAGGGCAACAGACCCATTTCAAAGAAAATAGCTAGAATATATCCAGATACAACAATCGATGGAACAATCAGATAGTAGAAGTACTGATCGCTCACCTTTCCCAAAACCAGGCCAAAGCCAAAACTGAAAACACTCCAGACGATCAGATAACGTGCGGCAAGGAGATGTCTGTAGCGGAAAACAAGCAAGCAGGTAAAAAAAGCAGCGAAAGCAATGAGCAAATAACTCGTACCATACTGGACAAGTCGATCCAGGAGACTGGTCAAGAGATAGCTCCTGGTTGCGACCACGAGAGTGATGTTGCCAGATGCAGGAGCAGGTTGATGGCTTGTGACCAGAGCAGTGATGCGACTGATGCCGAAAAGCTTATAAGAGAGGTAGCCATTCCATTGACCAGAGATAATCGTCCATAGAGGGTAAAGCAGATAGATACTGGTAGCGATCGTAGCGACCCAGATTACATCGCGAAGCTGATGACGTCTGAACAACAAAACATAGATAACCAGGGCGAGGAGTTCGAGAAACATAGGTTCTTTGGTCAGTAAGGCCACGCCGAAGATAATTCCCGCTATGCAGCGTTGCCATTTCATGAGGTGAGATCGACGAGTAAAGAAGATATACAGACCGAGAAGGATGCACAGCATCGCGAGTGTTTCAAGCATATTGCGCCGATTGATACGCTGTACATAGGGGTCCATGAGGAATAATGCGGCGGTAAACAAACCGGCCTTGTAGCTGTGAAGCTTTCGTCCAAAGAGGACAAGTACCACAGCAGTACAGGCGGAAAAGAAGACATTTAGATAGCGTGCACCAAGAACCGCCGTGAGAGTATCTGCATTTACGAGTCCAGTCAGTTTAAGATAGGCTGCCTCGATCAGCATATAGCCTGGTGGATGCCAGAGGAAAGTGCTATTGTCTACGGTGAGTCCAAGTCCTCTGGCGATATCGCTCCCAACTAAGAGATAGACCCCCTCATCTGAAAAAATATCCGGTGCGGTACTCAGATGATAGCCGTGTACAAAGAGTGTGAGAAGACCCACAGCACATATTACAAGGATCATCCGTGCGGTAGTGACATTGTGCTTAACCCATCTGACCGGATGAATAGCCCATGTCCACCTGCTATCCACCGTATCCACTTTCACTTTGGCTTTGTCGGCTCTGTTAGGAACCTCTATCTCCGGTTCAAGCTCATCAGGTAACGTTCGCAGACGATGAAAAATATGTGACCACATTCGGCGAACCGGGTGCACAACCAGGGCATCAAGGTGACTGGTCGCCTCATCTTCGCCCTCCACTCCTGTGTCAACAGTGGCATGCTCAACTTCAGCGGCCTTTTTGAAACTCACACCACAAACACGACAGAAAATCGCCCCCGATGGAAGTTCGGCATCGCAATTATCGCAGTACATTGTAGAGGTAGCGGCGTCCTCAACTTTTGCGGCTATTTCGAGGTTTGCGCCACAAAAACTACAGAAAATCGCCTCCGCTGGAATTTCAGCATCGCAACGATTGCAATGAAATGCTGAGGTAGCAGCGTTCTCAACTTTTGCGGCTCTTTTGAAGCTCACGCCACAAACACGACAGAAACTCGCCCCTGATGGAAGTTCAGCGCTGCAATGGTCGCAGTAAAGTGTAGAGATTGGAGCGTTCTCAACTTCAGTGGCCTTTTTGAGGCTCACGCCACAAACGCTACAGAAGTTCGCCCCTGATGGAAGTTCAGCATTGCAATTATCGCAGTGAAATATATTGGACTCTTCGACTGGCGCATTCTTCATTCCAAGTCCTTCACTAACCTGGGAATATCGTCGGACAAATGTATTATTGCACATAGGGAAGGGGCTGTATAGAGAATAAAACAGTTAAAATGAGAGAGATCAGACTGGTCAAATGAGCGTTCTCGCATGGACAGAATGGCCCCAATGGCTTTTCCTGCGCAAATAAGTGGTATGGCCATCACTGCTGGCATTACAGAAATAATTGACTCATCTGGCTCCACATTGTACTCGTGAGGTGATAGCAGGATACTCTCCTGGGTATTCATGGCAGAGCGTGCAAACTGAAATGAGATCTGTTCAAGCTGTTGATGAGTTAGCGATTCGATGGAGCCTGTTAGCGCGATAAAACGTAGTCTATCTTGCTCTTGTAGCACCAGTCCCACCCACTCTGCCTCCAGGTCGTAAGCGACCTGCTCTGTAAAATGCTGGAGGACGGGTCCAAAAGGGTGCGTCTTGTGCGCAAGCTGCGCCTGCAATTCTCGACCTGCCACAAGGTAGGTAAAGAGACGTTCGTATTCGCAAATCGTGCGGTCCTGGCTAAATTCGGTTGCATAGACACGAGCCTGCTCACCTATTTGATAAACTTGCGCTGGATTATCGCGCAACTCACAGAGTAGCCTGGCAAGATAATTGATATCACCTGCCGGAAACAAAAAACCGATGTGCTCCACTACTTCGCGCACACCAGGCAGATCAGATGCAACTGGAACACACCCTGCCGCCATGCCCTCTATGAGTGCTAATCCAAAAGCTTCCAGACGTGACACCGAAGGCAGGACAACGACATGTGCTCGCGTATAGAGTTGACGCAAGGCATCGTCACTCGGGCCAATGTGAAAATCTACGTCCAGGTTCAACTCTTTCGCTAAAGAGCGGTAAGCCTGTTCCTCCGGTCCCCGACCCGCCAGCAGGAGCCTGACATTTTTTACCTTAGAGAGAGCCTGGAGGAGGATGTGTACACCCTTCCATGGTCGAAATTGTCCCACGAAGAGCACTGTAAAATGCTCATCCTTGCGCATATCCATGCTAAAACGCGCCAGATCAATGCCGTAAGGAATAACGAACCCTCGGCCCCTGGTATCGTGCAGTAGTCCCAACGTATTCTGGGTAGCGGCAACAACCGCATTGGTATGAGTACTGAGCCAATGATGCACGCGGTTGTATATATCGGTCAAGAAGCCTGCTCTAAAGTCCAGATCCACATGATGGGTATAAACCACCAGCAGGTGCGGATTGCGCAGACGAACGAAGAGCAGAAAGATATCACTTATGGTCGGAGTAATACCATGAACATGAATGATATCATACCCATTGATCCGCTGGAACAGTCGAGGTAGCTTAAAAATAAGACTACTGAGCCGTACTTCGCCAAAGATATATCGTCCGACTTCAGGATAGGCAAGGACATCGACATGATGTCCACGTCCTTGCAGACCATCCCGCAGGTATCCAACAATACGTGCGATGCCACCAAGCACCGGTGGTGCTTCTGTGGCAACTATGAGAACACGCAAAGGGCGTACAGCCTTCTGATCGGAAGCATAAGGACCCGGACTGGTCCAGGCCTTATGCTCAGCAAACCGTTTTGAGGAGATCGAGAGGATGGTAGTAGCGTTCTCCTGCGAATCCTCTTCCGTTATCGACATCAAACCCTCTCCATAACACTCACCCTGTTAGCAGCGAGTCGCCGATGGTCCTGCCAGATGAGTCGTAATCCTCTCACATGTGTCCAGCCAATGCCAGGTAACTTGCGTAATCGGTAGACCTGGGTTTGTCCGGCAACTCGCAAGCGATGTGTGACAGGCATCTCTGTGATCGAGTAACCATGAGACCACACACGAGCGACAAACTCCCACCAGAAGCCCTGAGATAAGACACCCAATTCAGGAACTAACTGTTTCACGATGCGCTCTGGAGCCAGCACAAAGGGACAACTAGGATCATGGATAGAGATGTTAAACAACGACTTGTAGTACAGCTTGAATGTGCCTGACAGGAGTTTTCTCAGTCTTACATCCTGCCGATTCACACGCCAGCCAATCAAGACATCGGCGTCATTGCGCTTCGACCAGAAACGAGCAAAATCGGCGGGATCACACTGCCCATCAGAATCCAGACAGAGCACATAAGGAGCTTCAAGCACCTTTAGCCCATCAATCACAGCTCGCGAATAGCCCTTCCGCTCTGGTCCCGTAATCAATGTCATTGGATAGCGCGTAGCTAACTCTGCCAGAAGTTGTGGCGTCCCATCCGTGCTGCCATCTTCTGAAACAATAAAGCGCATAGTTGCCACTGGCGAAATTGACTCGTAGATCTCATTTATGATGGCACCAATACATTCAACTTCATTGTGTACTGGTAACAGAACCTCTAATTCGACGGGTTGCGCTGCTGCCATTGGCTTTTCCCTTTCTCTGGCATACTGTACTCTGACAATCTTCCTTTGAGGGATCCACCCCCTCCCCCGGGAGAGGAGGTAAGGGCCGGGGCTGAACCCCGGACCCAGTCAAGGGGGTTGCACCCCTTGCATCTCTGCTTTTCATTGCAAAGTTGTCAGTTCACTAGACAGTAGCGCGAGCTGGTATCTGGCTACTGCGCTCCGTTAGTAATGTCGTGAGATTCTGGCGCACAAAATCCCGCTCGTGGGTAGAGAAATACCAATCAACAGTTCGTATGAGGCACTCACGGAAAGAA
>DAOTTL010000385.1:0-13385 GCA_034438135.1 Ktedonobacteraceae bacterium
TGCGCCGCCAGCAAGAGCGTTTGCTCATTTTGCCAAAATGAGGGATGACTCATGTTTTTGAACTGGGAAGGGGTTCCTCACGAGAATTAAATAGCACTGGCCCTGGTCATAGCAATTTGGCAGTAGCACATATCTATGTTACAATGCATTAGGAAGGCTGGTTCTTTTCTTCGCATATCTGTATGTTGTATGATTCAATCTCAGGTGGTGGGGACACGATGAAAAAAGTCTTGCTGATCGATGACAATCCAACTATTGTTGAACTGATCAAATATGCAGTGAACCTACAGGGCACATATCAGGTTATCGTGGCCTATGATGGCGTTCAGGGATTAGAGCTTATCTATGCCGAACAGCCAGATTGCGTCATTATCGACGTAAAAATGCCACGTATGGACGGATATCAACTTGTACGTTGCCTGAGGGGTGATCCTCGCACTGTCGATATTCCGCTGATCATTCTCAGTGCTCTGACACGCACTGAAGATCGAATGACAGGCTTGCTATCAGGTGTCGATGAATATCTCACAAAACCCTTCAAGCCCAATGCCCTCAACGCAGCAATTGAACGTGTCCTGCGTTTGACTCCTGCTGACCGCCAGCGCCGGATGGACTATCTGGTGCAAACCCAGGCTGAACGGGAGTAACTATCAGAAACTACCCGCTCTTTCTACTCTCGCTTTTATCAGGCAGGAACCGGTCACGGTGTTAATAGCCCTGTTGACATGGAAAATATAAAAGGAGAGAATAGGATTCTAAAGCGCAACTCAAGAAAGTTCAGAGAGCAGAGAAAAATACGCTTCTGATTCGAAAGAGAGACTTTCTGAAATTGCTAGTTGTAGTGATCTCCTCACTCAAGTAGGAGTCAAACACACATTTCATGACGAAATCTGCGTATCACTACCGTCAATAGCACAGGCTATACCAGGCGCTGGAGAGACTTCTTGAGAAACACTGTTCAACAATTGCGCAGGCTGCGAATTTTGCTAGTAGACAGCGACCCACATACGCGTGAGAAGGTTCAGCAGGCGGTGGGCAATGGATTTACTCTGCTAAGCGTACGCTCTTTGGATGAGGCAAAACGCTTGCTTGAAGAAACCATACCTGATGTACTTATCTGTGAAATGGTTCTGCCCAATGCCAGTGGATTAGATCTTTGTTATCTTGTGCGTCATTCTGCATCATTCAGTCATCTGCCCATTATGCTGCTCACAACGCTTTCGACACTTCAGGATAAAATTGCTGGCTTTAACGCTGGCGCAGACGATTATGTGGTGAAACCATTCGATGCACGCCATCTAACAGCACGCCTGCGTTTACTCTCACGCATCAAACGTCTGGAAAATGATAAAGATTGAGAATAAAAGAGGATCTGAGCAAGTTTTACAGAGCTTAAGCCCTACAAAACATGTTCAGATCCTCTTTTTTTGCTGCTTTTAAAGTAGACGGTATTGGGTGTGGAGGTCGTTCCAGGTCAGTTCAAATTCGTAGAGACAAGCCAGACGCAAGAAGTCGGTGATTGCGCGGGCCGCCAGAGAGGTCAGGGCGAGCGCAAACGGACGGGTCAGCGGATAATCACAGGGATCTCCGGTGGCATCGCCTGGTACCTGATAGTCTGGCTCCCAGAGTCCATTCCCATAGAGACCGTCAGAACTGAACCCGATATGCAGACAGGGCAGACTGAGCGCACGAACGGTGGCGCTGACCGCACTACGAGCCTGCATGTTATCGAATGCATCTACAACCAGGTCGCTGCCTTTTAAAAGGTTCGATGCATTGCCTACTGTAAGTTCGCTGACCAATGGCTCTACTTTCGCCTGAACAGCCCGATAAAGCATGTTGGCAAGGGCACGCGCTTTGGGAGCGCCTATCTCTGCTCGACTGTAGGGCTGGACCGAGAGGTTATGTAGCTCTACTTTATCCCGATCAATCACGCGCAAGCGTGCAAGACCCATACGCGCCAGGGTCTCGGCAAGATTCGCACCCAGCGTACCGGCCCCACAGATCGTAATCAGACGTCCGGCAAAGGGGGCCAGCGAGGCGTGCCGCTCTTCGTGAAAGAAGGGGCTGTTGGGATAACGATTGCTCTGAACCATGCTTATTATTCCTCAATACTGAGACCAGTCAGGCGATGTACTTATTACGTTCACCAGACTAGTCAGGTCGAAATCGCGGTCGCGGCCACTCAGACAGATGCCGCTGGAGATCACTGCCAGCTCTGGATCAATAGAGGAACGATAGTGATAGGTCTGACCTCGCTCACTCCATTCTACTACAAGTTGATGAGTTGAGCCGTCAGAGCCAACGATCTCACTATAACTGTGGAATGTGGCATCGGCTTTGGCCAGGGCACGGCGCAAGTTCTCCTCCATCTTGAGCCGATGTTCCTGCTGACGAAGCCATGTACGCTGCTCATGAAGGGTTTGGGGCGGCATCTGTGCGGCCAGATGCGCGGCGGTGACCACTTGCTCAAGCTCCAGGTTGTGAATGTGCCAGTAGAGTAGCGCCTGACGTTCGGAGGAGGCAAGACCCGCCGGAAAGTCCTTGCTGACCTCCTCGGAGGCAGCGGTCCGCAACCATTCGGCGTGAGTGGGATCGGTCAGCACATCAGGTCCGTCGAACCAGAGCGTTCGTCCATCTACGCGCACCAATACACGCTCAAAGCGATCCGCTCCCGCCGTGGGATCACAGAGAAAGACCGGCAACGGCTCGTAAGAAAGCCCGAAGCGCTGATAGGCGTCACTCTCGTTATAGGGCAGAGCCAGCCAGGTACCGGGAGAGCGTCCACTGCGGTCGGGCCAGAGTAGCACCACACGCAGAAGCGGAAAAAGCTCAAGGTATGCACCTCGCTCCCAGGGCAAGACCTCCCCTCGCACTTCGGCCTCGCTCTCGCTTACCGGCTGGAAACGTCCCCAACCGGTGAAACGTTGTCGTACTTTGAACTCGTAGACCAGACCCCTCAGGCGCGTGCGTATACGTCCCCCTACTAACAAGGGAGCAATGATCTCCTGCTCGCGAAGTTGCTCTGCCTCCCGGTTCAGACGCGCGATAAGGGCGCGTGGATCGACGTTGACTGGCTCTTTTTTGCGTTTGCGTTTCTCTGGCATTTCCTTACCTGCTCACTGTGTAATCGGTATCTCAATCAGTTCACGGGAGAGTAGTCGGACAAACGACGCAGAAACGGCATGCCGGGTCGTCCCCAGATGTTCGGCCAGTTCTTCCACGGTGATTGTGGGCATCTGACGATAGAGGTCAAGAACCTGATGATCCAGGGCAAGGTTCGCAAACTCCATTTTGAGCAGTGAGCCAATCTGCTCGATAGCCTTTCCGCCATCCTGTGAGGAAAAGTACTTCCCACCCGTCAAAGAACTGATTTCGTGAAAAGAGTCCTGCACGAACTGCTGCATGCCAAGAGCGTGAATAGTAATATGTTTCTCTTCCGCCAGACGTGTCACGCTGGCGATCGTTTCGCCACAGGGGCAGCCCTGAGGAAAAGTATCGCCGGACGCACCCACACCGTGCGGAGGAGCATCTCCTAACAGTACGATTAGCCGATGCGAATGCTTCCACCAGTCCAATTCGCTACAGGCAGCCACCAGACCGTCCAAAACGGCTTCGGGCATGTCTCCACCTCCCTCTGCCTTTAAACTCATGATTGTTTTCTGAG
The DNA here is from genome assembly GCA_034438135.1 of Ktedonobacteraceae bacterium. Classification (GTDB taxonomy): domain Bacteria; phylum Chloroflexota; class Ktedonobacteria; order Ktedonobacterales; family Ktedonobacteraceae; genus Paraktedonobacter. Next base: position 3,668 of record DAOTTL010000385.1, read on the forward strand.
CCTTTGAGAAAGTATCAGTAAACGCATGCACTTTATACACAGTTGTATCCTGCGGCGGGTGATCTCGATATTCAACCACACCAAGCCAGAGGTTAATATCTGCTACCTGAACCAGCTCTTGCAACAAGGCAATCATCTGCTGCTGGGCAGCTAGAATCAGATGACCCATACTGCCCGTGGTATCCACCACAAACGCGAGGTCAACTGCATTCATTTCATTGTGCATAATAATTACACCTGCCTTTCCGGCAATTTCTTTCAGGATGCTCCATCGGAAAAACAAAACGCAGGCAAAGAAGTTTTAGGGCCTGGAGCGCCGATGTTTGTCAGCATTCCAGGCCCTAAAAACTTCGCCCTTCATACCGGTACTGGAACAGGGCGGCGAGGCAGAGCGTACCCCATAATCAAGTCAACCAGATCAGCCTTCGAAGGTCTGGCGAGCAAAGGCAAAAGATTCGGCAGGCTATAATAGTCGCCATTGAAGGCATAGCGAGTCAGATCAATGCCTTGATCCTGCAAACGCTTTGCAAAAGGCTCATAGGAGCCACCCACCTGAACTACGGTAATCGCAGGTGAGCTGTGCATCTTCTGATTGTACACTGTCCAGGCATCGGCCAGGTAAGGCGCTGTATTCTCGCCCTCATCGGTGACAATCAGTATCTGTTCAACATAGACGTTATCCTTCAACATCTTCGCCAACGACACGCCAATGGAGGTTCCACCGCTGGCTTTGATGAAGCGGAAAGCCTTCTCCCAGTCGCTGAGAACCGGTCGCTGACCGGCAGGCACATCGACCTTGAGTTCGAAGGAGGCGGTGTCAAAGGCATAGACGTAAAAATCCGCTGTCGTGACCGCGCTAATCAAGCCTGCCAGCTGCTTCGCAACCTCGATTGCCTGGGACATTGAGCCGCTTTTATCGACAAAAAGAGCCGTTGGGAGCTTGATCTCGGCCTTAGCCGCCACGCGCTTATCGGTCATTTCTGTCAGCGTTTGCTCGGTCTCGCTATCCAGCTGAGCGGACTGAATAGCCCGCTTCGCCTTCATAGTCGAAACCCGCTTATCGGTCACAGCCAGAGCCAGCTTCTGATCAATGAGCGCCTTGACATCGGGATTGTCCAATGCTCCACGCTTCTGCAACGAGGCCATGTTGTTGATGACCTCCTGAGGGGACATAGAGCTGATCAAAGCCACCAGGACAGCAGGCGTCATGTGCTTAAGCGCACCGACCGCCGTGGTGTAAGGGATCTTGTTCTCGACAATGACCTGAGCCTGCTCTTCGGCAGTGGCAGCCCTGGCCAGATGTTTGAGAGCGAAGAGAGCGCTGTCCTCAGGCGGCTGCTCATCAAAGAGAATTGCCTGAGCTCGCAAACCCGGCTTGAGGCGCAGGCTCGCGTAAAGGTGCTTCAAATCGTTGCGGGCACGCAGTGCCGCGCGGTCGAACTGGTGAGGATTCTTCTCACGTGTCTGCAGATAGTGCGTAATCGCACTCCTGAAGGAGCGCGGAGTCTTACCGATCACCTTCTTGGTATGATCGAGTGCACGCACCACCTCATAAGGAGCCAGTTGCTGAAGCAGAACCCACGCGACCTCGCGGAACTCAGGATAGTCACAGGTAGCGAGATGTGCGACAAAGAGCAGACGATGGTCGCGAACCTCGCCCTGCTCAAAGTACCAGAGAGCCAGGTGACCGTAGAAAAGAGGATCGCTTTCCAGTGCACCTGTGTGCACTGGAGCAAGGTCCTCAAGCTTGCGGTGTGGCGTGGTCAGAAACGAATTCAGAATCTGAATACGCACGTCAGTCTCAGTGGAGGGGTTCTGTGTCATACGGCATCACCATCCCTATCATGTAGTTTATGAAACTCTGCTGAGCACAGTACATTGCTTATGTCGATACATAGATAGCAGCCATCGCCAGTGTCCAGCAATGAATGGACATGTTTATGAGAATCCGCAAGAGAGGGACTGTCCTGTGCAAGTACAAAGAGCTCGATCCGATGACAGCATCATACACGTGCATGATTACAACCAGCACCAGAGAGTAGACTCGAACCAGCGTCCAACCTGAAGGTTTTAAGAGAAAAGCAACCGTATGTAAGCTCTCCTGGTTGGAGCACAGGACAGAGAAAATTTATATCAAGACCGAGACGCGCAAGTTGTAAGGGCTGTAAAAACTAGTGCTCTAGCCAACTGAGCTACAGCCGCATAAAAAAGCAGCTGATGGGACTCGAACCCATGACCTCTGGAATGTTAGTCCAAACGTTTGTAAGCTCGTACGGTTGGAGCGCGTCTCAGGCGAGATACCATGGTTAGAGAAAAAGAGAGAGAACAAGCCCGCCCTGTACAAGTCCCAAGAGCAGATCCCGAAGGATATCAGCTCCTTAATAGGAGTTGAGTTGGACTCGAACCAACAGCTTTCCCCAAAGGGGAAAATTACCAATGTATGCTCTTCGTATGAGAGTACAGGGCAGGATATTTGCCTGAATAAGAGAGTCCAGGACGCGTAAGTCGAAGGAGCAAGCGAAACTAATCTAATGCTCTACCAATGAGCTACAACTTGCGTTGGCGGGAATCGAACCCGCAACCCTTAGATCTTAAGGTTTGTAAGCTCGTTCAGTCAGGACGCATCCCAGACTTCAGATTGCTGAATAATTTAGCCGTAGATGGCTTCGGGGCGTACAATTATGGCCTGACTGGTACGCACAACAACATGTGTCGCCAGATCCTGGGCCGGGAGGTCCAGATGACTCACAACTGCATCCTTAATCTGGCTGTCCGTCGCTTCGTCCAACAGACCCAGATCAGCCATGTCTAACTCCGCACTCCGCCCGGCAACCCGAACGTGCAATGTACGCTTTGTAAACTGTGCCATATTCTGCCTCCCCCTTTCAAAGGTTTCATTGTTTATTCGCAAGTAGTTTGTGGTTTGTCAATGTTTTATCTACATGTAGATAATAACCGATGGGGTATCCATCTGTCAAGGGTTTTGGGGGCTTTTTTCAGAGGTTCTAAGAAAGACGAGAAGGATGCGTGTGTCAGCAGCTTAGCTGATACACACATCCTTCTCTTTCTCTTCTTTGCTAGTTTGTTGGTGAGCGTCGAATACGAGAGAGCCAGGATTGATGATCTACAGGTGCAACAACCACAGGAGTCTGCGCTTCTGGAGATGGTGTGGGACGAAACGAAACCGGCCCGGTCGGTAACTGAGCTTGCGGAGCGACCTCAGATTTTTCTTCGTTTCGCGCTGGCGTCACAGGAGATTCATTCTCGACCGCAAAAGGAGTCATCCAGCGATCCTCAAGTGGCCCCTCACTGCTCACAGGAGCGTGTGGGTTAGGCAGATCAGCGGGTCCTAGATTGCCAGTCAGAATGGGCGGCTGCTTCTTAATCTGGTCACGGCGCATTGGCTGCGTTTCTTGCTTTTCAAGAGCCAGACGACTATCCAACTCTTCCAGAAGATGCGCAATATCTGGCCGCAGTGCACGGTTGCTGGCTGGGATACGCGTCCACTGAGCCAGGGCAGCTGGATAGTAACCGGCCCGATAACAGTAGAGACCAAGCATGGCACGAGCGTCAAAGATGTTCATGCGCTGCCAGAGGGCCAGTTCCTCCGCAGGTGTTTCGATGACATCCTCATTTGCCTCGATAATCTCAACCAGATAGTAGAGACGAATCCCCATAATGCGGTAAGGATAGCCATAGAAAAGCGCCATGCGCCGCCGCCGTGTGCGTTCAGCGGGATATTTGCCGACGAAATAGCGCCGTGTCCAACCACCGCTTGACCAGATCAGCCAGGCCAGTATGAGCACAAGAATACGGGCCAGATAGCGTTGCCAGGTTTCAGGAGAAATGACGACCAGGACACCCAGGGCAGCAAAACACGCGCCGAGCGCCCAGGCACCATACACGAGTCTACGGCGATCCCAACCTAACAAATCGAAGTGATGATGCAAGGGGGTCGCAAGGAAAGGTCTGGGAAACTCGGTATGAGGAATATGTTCGCGTGTATTCGCGAAACGCAACTCTTTCAGATTTTTGCGAAAAAAACGCGTCAGCATACGCGAAGAAACGGCTGAGAGGCCTTCCAGAACAAATGCACATCCGATCAATAGCAGGAGAAACTCCTGACGAGAAAAGATCGCGATAATTGCCAGAATTCCACCCAAAGCAAGCGCCCCACTATCACCCATATAGATGCGGGCACGGCGGATAGCGCTCCCGCGCCTTGCCGCCCAGGAAGACGGCCAGTTCCAGCGGAGGAAACCCAGAGTCGCAGCCGCAGTGAGCAACGAAAGGACCTCCAGGACAATGCGTTCTGGATGCTGATTATCCTTCGTCTGCACAATCATAGAGACGATGATCCCGAAGGCCAGGGCAGCGCTAAAGACCAGACCACCAGCCAATCCATCCAAACCGTCACTAAAATCAACAGAGAGCGAAGTTACGCTGCCAATAATGCCAGCGACTATCATCAGTACAATCAGCCAGGTAAAGGGAAACTTATTAAACAAAGAGCCCAGAACATCCGAGTAGGGAGAGTAGGGCTCTCTGGCGGTTTTGAAAAGAAAGTAGTAGCAAACGGCAGCGCCGACCGAGATAGTTAACACACCAATAAATTTGGCACGCTCAGAGATCCCTTCATTGCTATGGACTTTATTCCAGTCGTCCGTCAGTCCCACCAGCATATAGCCCGTGAGAGCGCCCAGGCCAATCAACATCAGATGCCACTGATCCGAGGTAAAGTTGAAAAGAAAACCAGATGATATCCCGCCAGCGATAATGGCAATGGTCAGCGCAGGACCTCCCACCAGGGGCAGTTCTATCGTCTTGATCTCGCGTCCACTTGCCGGGAGCACAGGTAAGTCGGAGCGATGGGGACCGGGCTTAAATTCACCACTGCGAAATTTAGGGAAAAGCGACCTGGCTATCCAACAGAGCGATAGACTGAGAAGTGCGCAGGCAATAAATAGCAATAATAACCAGATAGGCTCCATAACAACTCCCCAAGGCGAAAGAACATCGAGCGCAACTATTTCTCTCAGAAGAGATGTCCGCGCGTTACAATGTTACAAAATTTTTCAATCTTATGCAAGTAATACTAATTGTTCGCGTGCTACCCTGCGATCATCCCAGGGTATCTTTGTTGTGCCAGTAATAATGCTTTGTTCATGACCCTTGCCAGCCAGCAGGATAGTATCGTCCTGTTCAGCGCGGGCAAAAGCAGCCGCGATGGCTTCACGACGGTCCGCAATACAGAGAAAATCCTCTCCTTCACGTTTGCCTGCCGCCCTGGCACCTTCGGCGATCTCTTGTAGGATGTGCAGACGATCTTCCTCGCGAGGATCTTCATCAGTAATAACGAAGAAGTTGGTCAACTGTGCAGCAATTTGACCCATAATAGGACGTTTTTGTCTATCTCGCTCTCCCGCCGAGCCAAAAACAGCTATCAATTTACCAGAAGTGAGAGGACGGAGTACGTTCAGCACTTTTTCCAGGCTATCAGGTGTATGGGCATAGTCAACGATAACAGTAAATGGCTGGCCCTCGTCGATGCGTTCCATACGTCCGGTCACCCCCTGCACCGCAGCAAGCGCCGTAGCAATCGTATGCGGTTCAACGCCAAGGCTGTAGGCAGTGGCAATGGCAGCCAGACAATTGCTGACATTAAATTGACCAACTAATTGTGTCTCAATCTCAATCTCGCCATCTGGTAGCAGTGCGCGAAAACGTGTACTTCTAGCGCCCAGACGCAGATCAACCGCCCGCACCATGGCACGAGTATCGGTCCCATAGCTAAGAATAGGTACGTGACAATATGGTTTCAGGATCTCATAGGAAGAATCGTCCTGATTGAGAATGGCTCTGGACATGATTCCCAGACCTTTATCTCGGTCCGCATCCAGCATTTCAAAGAGGCGAGCCTTTGCTCGTCGGTAGTTAGCAAGCGTTTTGTGAAAATCCAGATGTTCATGCGTAATATTCGTAACTACTCCGATATCGAATGCACAGCCACGCACACGCATCAATTCCAAACCATGTGAAGTTGCTTCGATGATCGCGTGTGTAACCCCCTCGCTCACCAGACGATGCAAAAATTGCTGAATGTCCAGCGACTCAAGAGTGCTCTGACGCGTTTCGTTATCCCATTCCTGACCGCTTATCTTAAAGTTCGCGGTGGTCATCAGACCATTTCGTCTGTGCGCGGCATCCAGAATCGTGCTAATCAGGTTACCAGTGGTTGTCTTCCCATCGGTACCGGTCACACCGATAGTACAGAGTTTTTGAGCTGGATAGCCATAGAATGCACAGGACAGATCGGCCAGAGCAGCCTGTATAGCAGGAACCTCAATGTAAGGGATTGAGAGGTCTTCCCCCTCATAGCCGGGTCCCAGGGCCGCAGCCGCGCCCTGCACAGCAGATGCCGCGACAAAACGTCGTCCATCAGTGTGATCGCCTGGTATAGCAAAAAAGAGACTACCCGGACGAACCTTGCGCGAATCATAGGCCAGAGAGGTAATCTCTGTTGCTCCAAGGTTAGTACCAGTCAGAGAACGAATGAAAGGAGTACCCGCAGGCTGCTCCAAATTTTCTAATAGTGTATCTAAACGCATAGGTATCCTGTTAGTAATAATAAGTATGTATCCGAATTAATAATAAATGCTACGCACCCGATGATAAGGTTGCATGGTTGCTGCATCCTGTCCCAGATGCCAGAGAAGTTGATCGATTTCCGTAGCTGTCACGGCCTGACCAGTCATCTGAACAATCTCACGTCGCAAGAGTTCGCAGGACCAGATAGTGGCAGCGCGGATCTCAACTTCCTCCTCGCCACCAGGGACGAGCAGCTCCTGATTAGCCACTTTCGCGGCCAGGTCCGAGCTATAGTTAAGCACAGTAAAGTGGCGCAACACTTGCGGCAGCTTATAGTCCGCAAAGATAGTCAACTGGTCTATATCACTAAACGAACCCCAGGACTGATTACCAAAAGCACTGTACAGGTCCGCAACGCAGATCTGCGCCCGTTTGAAAAACGCTATTTCCTGACCCTGATAGATCGCTACGTCGCGAAAAGAGTGAAAATTCTCGGCCAATAATCGTACTAAATGTACCCCATGCCTCTGACTCTGTTCAACTGCGTGGGAAAATTGTCCATCAAAACGCTCCAGGAGTACTCTTCCCACTTCTCTTGTAATCGCCAGACGCTCTTCAAAAAGCGGAATACCTGTATCTCCCTCAGAGGGTCCGCGAAAAATCGCAGCCAGATCACGACTACTTATATTACTAAGATACTCCGCATCCCATAAAGGAACGCCTTCTTCCATTGCCCGGCGCAGAGCAATCGCCTCAGCCCAATAGCCATTGAAGCGTTTACCCTGATAGTCGATCTGCCAGCGAGGTTGATCCTTCTCACCCCAGAAACAGAAATTCAAGGCATCCAACAGGAGAAACCAGTTTACAGTACGCCAGGTGCCATCAAAAAAATGGACATCTGCCGGCCACGCTGGAAGGACAAGCATCTGCTTCTCCTGATTCTCTGGCGAATGAGTACTTTGAGATGTGATCAGTTGCCTGGCTACATGTGGCAACTGGTCGATAGCAATGCTCACTGATCTGGCTTTCAGTACTACAGATCGCGTACTACTTAAAACCCCCAGGACATCTTCACTTGAGCTTTGTGGTTCCTGAGTATATGCTCGCTCTTGTGAAGAGAGGCCTCCGTCATTATGCATGCTCGTCTCACTTGTAGAAACTGAAGCCAATGAGAAGAGCGCTTCGCTATTCGCATATGGTTGTTCGCGGTAGTCGCCCATAGAGTACTTTCTAGACAGCAATCAATTTATCAGCTCTTTTTCGCACGTCCCCCTGATTGTAAAGGGAAGAAGAAGAAACTGTCAATAAGATATTTACGAAAGTCCAGTCAAACCCTTGACGAAATATGGTCGAGTCAGACAAAATAGTTTTATAAATCCATCAATAGAAATATAGCTTGACGCAGGCCCCTTTGACCGGTCAAGTGCAAGGGAGAGGAGGTTCGTAAGCTTACACACTTCATTTATTGCCTACCACATGTCTGTCTTCGGGAGGTTCATTCAATATGAGTTCAACGAAACGCACCGCCCGCGAGGAGCTTATCGCGGCAGATATCAAACGCCTGCACACCATGGGCTATGCACAGGAATTGTTTCGCGCCATGGGAGGCTTCTCCAACTTCGCCATCTCCTTCACTATTATCTCTGTCCTCAGTGGTTGCTTGACTCTTTTTTATCTGATCCCGGTGAGCGGGGGATTTACAGCAGCCTCGATTGGATGGCCGTTAGTGACCATCTTTGTTGTCATTGTAGCCCTGGGTATGGCGGAACTGGCTTCGGCCTTTCCTACCGCTGGTGGACTATACTATTGGGCCTCGAAGTTGGGTGGACCTGGCTGGGGCTGGTTCACTGGCTGGTTCAATCTGATTGGACAGGTTGCGGTGACCGCTGGCATTGATTATGGGCTGGCTGTCTCCATTGATGTTCTGCTCAATGCCTGGTTCCCTGCGTTTCCCGCGCACCTTGCTACAGTTATTGCCATCGATCCAGCGACTCAGTGGACGACTCTGGGGATCTATGCGGTTGTGCTGATCGCTCATGCACTTCTCAATATCTTCGGCGTACGGATTGTAACTTTCTTAAGCGATGTGAGTGTCTGGTGGCACATCGTCGGAGTTATTCTCATCAGCGGCGGTGTGGTCCTTGCCGCACTTCTTGGGCAGCAGTTTAGCGCGGCCTCTAACTTTGGCCATACGATCTCATCCGTACCGCTACAATCTGCTGGTTCCCTGTTTACTGTGAATAAAGCTTTTAACGGAACAGGCTTTCCCATCTGGTATGCCTTTTTGCTCGGTCTCTTGCTAGCTCAATATACGTACACAGGCTACGACGCCTCAGCACATATGACCGAGGAGACCATCGGAGCAGAGACACGCGCACCGTGGGGCGTTGTGATGTCGGTAGTGGTCTCGGCTGTCGCCGGATATGCGCTGCTGATGGGACTGTGCGCAGCAGCCCCTGACCTCACGGCGGCGGCGGGATATATTAATCCAGTCCTCTTTATCCTGGAGAGTCGCCTGGGTTTTGTTTTAGGAACCCTTCTCTTTCTAGTTGCTGTCGGAGCGCAATTTTTCTGTGGCATGTCCTCCATTACAACCAACTCACGGATGATTTACGCGTTCTCACGCGACGGAGCAATCCCAGGATCACGCCTCTGGCACAGTTTGGATGGTAGACGAACGCCGCGCAACGCTATCTTTCTCTCGGCAACCTGTGCTTTTATCCTGGCTGTTCCTTCAGTCGTGAGTGATGTCGCCTACATTGCAGTTACCTCAATTGCAGTTATTGGATTGTACATCTCATACGTCATCCCTGTATTATTGCGTTTGATTGCTAAAAATTTTCAGCGTGGTCCCTGGCATTTAGGAGCGTGGAGTCGTCCGATAGGTATCATCTCGATCTTGTGGGTCATCTTTATCTCCATCCTCTTCATGCTACCCACATCGAGCAGTATCACAGTACAATCCTTCAACTACACACCGATAGTCGTTTTAGGGGCACTTATCATCCTGGTTGTCTGGTGGTTAGTCAGTGCGCGTAACTGGTTCAAAGGTCCACAGGCGCAAGGCTCGGCATCCAGACTGACCCAGATCGAACGAAGTGTAGGTGAACAGGTAATTGTGGATAGTGTC
>DAOTTL010000386.1:0-5274 GCA_034438135.1 Ktedonobacteraceae bacterium
GGCAGCGCGACCGCGCTGCCTCCATCCATCGACAAAGGGTGGGTGGGCGGCGAGAAAAGCGACTTTTGAGAAACCCTGGGAGAGAAGAGCACTATTCTTGCCTGGGAGAGAAAAAAAAGCTATACTCAACACCATAAAATGAGACCCGGTAAAATATCAAAATGTGTCAAAGATATTGAATAGAAGCGCATAAGAGGTGTACGCTTCGCTTCTATGCTCCCTCTTGTGCACTACAATCCATGTTGAAAGGTTGCGGCTAGTGGACGAAATCCAAGAATCTCTTGAATGGCACTCGGTACTGAATGCTGTCCTGGATGCCGATATTCGTACTCAACTTCCGTCTCTCGATCGCGAGGGCATCATTGCATATACCGACGGAGCCTGCATTAAAAACCCCGGCGGACCCGCAGGATGGAGTGCACTTCTGTGGGCTGCCTCCGATTTTGTCAATGGAAACGTCTCTGAGGAAGCTCCCTGCTCTGAATACCACGGCCACATCCCAAAAGCCACCACGACAACGAATAATCGGGCCGAAATCGCAGCGGTACTTGCAGTTCTCTCTGTCGCTCCTCCTGGCCTCCCCCTTACAATCTACAGCGATAGTGAATACACCATTAAAGTAGCACAGGGCACTTACAAGATGAAAGCCAATCCAGATCTGTGGGAGGTCTATCGAAAACTCATCAGCTACCGCAAGCAACAGCCCACTTTTACCTGGGTTCAGGGTCACGCTGGACATCTACACAACGAGCGGGCTGATGAACTGGCTGGCCTGGGTGCCTGGAATAATGATCTGAAGGCGTTCGAAAAATGGCAGATCTCTCAGACTCCTGAGGCCAGAAGCTCTCTTTCGTCAGTTGAGGTGACGGCCCTGAGTCACCAGGCTCAGAGACTCCAGGCGCTGTTTGAGAGTATCGATATACAGAGTGGACGTGTGGCGGCCAATGAACGTTCTTTTGTAGCTAAAATGGCGAAGAGCTTGCTCAAGAAGAATTTTGTTCCCACCCCCGCACAGAGCAACTGGCTTAAAGGACTGGGGAAGAAATATCACGTCTGATATAATCCTGGCTGTGGTGTAGCAGTTGCGATGGAGAAACCGCGCTACAGCCAGGAGGTATCCGTAGAGTTCTAACGAGCACTTTTGGTTAATTCAGAACAACATCTCGGATATTCCTGGCAACATCTAAAAATGCCTCGTCGCGATCCGACCAGCTACTCACTGGCTTGCCATCTTTAGGCAACGCTTTAAACTTTCCAAAGGGAGCCGAGTGCCAATCAGTAGGACGCCGGATAACAGGAATGGAACCTTTCGATGCTCAAGTACAACGTTCCTTGAGTTGCAAAGCAAGTTGCCGGACTATCTAGCGACCCTGAATTTCTTCTTACTCTCGAACCACGCGTGGTTGCTTGCGTAAAGCTTTTAAGGCTCGAAAACGCCAGAGATAAATGTCCTGAACCCTCACCTGCCAATCCTCGGCCAGTTCACGTTCTCCTCGTTCGGCGAAATAGGTACTGGCCAGAACACGCCGATAATAAGGATTCTTGAGAGATGCCACCGCACTATGAAGTTCTGTACGACTCTCTTCATTGATCACCCTCTGCAAAGGATCGAGCATCTTCCAATCAACTATTTCTTCAAGAACTGACTCAGGTTGCATATCCAGCGATGACCAGTCCTCGCGATATTCACGGCGACGATAGAGACTCAGTTGACGCACAAGAATTACTCGCGCCCATTTGAGAAAACTCTCGGTCCTGTCAGGTCCCGCGCCACGCCGCCGAAAACTACCGAGGATTTCAACCATAGTCTGTTGAATTACATCAGAAGTCAACGCACCTGTCTCAGTTCTGCTGGTTATCCGAGCCAGAACCCCCTCCAAATAGCTCCAGAGATTCTCAAAAGCTCGCTCTCGAATAGCAGGCTCACTTGATAAACATCCCTCACACAACGCCTGACTACAAAAACGCAGTGCCAACCTTTTAAAAACTCTCTCTTCCTGTTCACTCTCCTCTTCCCCATTCTGCTGATTTTCCTTCATCACTAAAATGACAAGCTCATCTACCTTAAGTAATCCACGGGCATAGCGCTCAATTGCTTTCTCAGCTACCTCTCGCATTAACGGCTGATTACTCCAGCTTTTACTCATGATTGTTCATCGCCCCTTTTCTTAAAAAGACGGTTGAATATTTACTTTTTGTAGAAAATCAATAAAATTACTTGAAATAATTCTCCTTTATGACATACCTAATCTATTGACGAGGAAATGATTTCCGATTGAAAAAGTACTTTATTCTTCCAAAGGAGAAAAACATCATGCAGGTTGCTTTGAAGAAAACATTGATTGCCATCGTACTGATCGTAGCGTTGTTAGCAGCGTTAGTTGGGGGTATTATCCGCTTTGAGACCAGTTCAGTTCACCATAGCGGTATGAGCAGTGGTGCCCAATTGGCCTGGTATTGTCCAGCACCACCAGCATTTTGCTAGCACACAAAAAGAAAGTAAATCGAATCATCCCTGATTTTTCTATGGCTTGTAAGCCATAGAAAAATCAGGGATGACTTCTACTTCTGTCGCCTCTAACGACGACAAAACAGAATAGGTAGTCAGGCTGGAGATATGGGACGTAATGAGCACATTGCCCATGCCCCAGAGCGGACTGTCAGACGACAAAGGTTCAGGCTCTGTCACATCTAGAACCACTCCCGCTCAGGTGTCTCTCTTGCAAGGCTATCACAAGAGCTTGAGGGTCAATCAGCGAACCACGTCCAATGTTGACCAGTAAAGCATGCCTGGGCAAAAGCGTAAGTTCAGCCGATCCAGTGATATGCACAGTCTGTATTTTCTATACCAGCATGACTTTTTCTTAACCATCTCTCAACCTCCGTATACTTGACGGTAATATTGATATAGGTAAATAATTAGATCGGTGCCTTATAGTCTCAGTGGCCTGTAAATTGTAAATTCTCCTTATCTCCATAGTAGAGTTTACGTGCACAGGGTCTTTTTTCCTTCTTTGCTCAGTATGGATCAAAATACACTGTTTCTAATTGGATAGCATGCAGGGGAGGTTTCATTGCGTTTGATGCTTCGCAAGCTCGTTCTTCAAAACTCTGTGAAAACTGATGAGAAAGAACAGCGACCCCGGTCTATTTCCATCGTTTTCTTCTATTGCTCTTGAACAGGGGGAATCAAGCTAAATAAAAGAAGTACGCTGAGTTATTTAGCACGACAAGAGCGATGTTATTATTGTATGGAGAGAGGTTTTATGCAACAATTCCGTCAATTTCGACGTACTCTCATCGCGACGGCAGCGATCTTATCTTTACTTGTCGCGTCGCTTAGCATCTCTATCTTTGCTATCAATGCCTCCGCAAATGCTGCAAGTAGCTCGTATGTGGCCTTGAGTGGAAGCCTTCCGAATCTTCCCGCCGGAGCGCATCTGGATAGCCAGCACGCAAGTACCGATCTCATGACTATCACATTGGTTCTGCGTCCTAACAATACTTCCAGATTAAACACTTTGCTCACAAATCTCTACAATCCCAAAAGCAGCCAATATCATCATTGGCTAAAGACAGGTGAGTTTAACCGTTTCTTCGCACCTTCCAGTGCGCAGATCGCTCAGATGCATGCTTTCCTACAAAAGGCCGGGCTAAAAGTTATTGCCGCCCCATCGCCTCTTCTGATGCGTGCGACTGGAACTGCTGCTCAGATCCAGGCTGCGTTCCACACTCGGATCGCCGATTATACTGCTTCGAGCGGGCGAAAATTCTTTCAGAACACCTCTAGCGTACAAATTCCTGTCAGCCTGAGTAGCATGATCCTTAGTGTCTCCGGTCTAACCAACACGAGCACATTACATACCGAGTATGTTACGTCAAGTGGAGCAGCTCAGAGCAAGGGCAAACTTGCACCCCAGTATGGAGCTGGTCCTGGTGGAAGCGGCCTGACGCCTTCGCAGGTCTCCAGTCTCTACGACGCCACCCCGGTCTACCAACAGGGGAGTCGTGGCAAAGGTAAAGGGGCCACTCTGGCCGTTTTTGAACTGACCGGCTATACCAAAGCCGACATTGTTGCTTACGAGCATAAGTTCTTTGGTACATCTGAAAATGTGCCGTTGGTGAATATCAATGTCGATGGCGGTCCCATCACTCCTAACTGTCCCACAGGTGACGAATGCGGTCCATTCGATAGCGGCCCATGCGCCAATGGGTGTAATGCTGCTGACTATTCTGGGGATATTGAGTTGGAGGCTGACGTTGAGACTCAGCTTGCGATCGCACCGAAGATCGATCGCGTCCTGATCTACAATGCCCCTAATGATTTCTTTGGCATTACTTCTACAGATGAATACCTCCGTATTGCAAACGACAATATTGCTGACTCGATCAGTTCCAGTTGGGGACTGTGTGAGCCAGATGAGACACTGCCCACGGCTCAGGCTGAGTCTATCGCCTTTACACAAATGGCAACACAGGGTCAGAGTGTTTTCAGTGCCGCAGGTGATACAGGTGCATTCGACTGTCTGAGAGGTTCCGGTTCTACAGCCCTCACCGTAGACGATCCAAGCTCACAGCCATTCGTCACTGGTGTTGGTGGTACCTCCTTCGGTACCTTTGATCCAGGCAAGCAAGCCCACCCAAGCTATCCCAACGGTTCAGAGACAGTCTGGAACGTACTTGACGGATGCAGTAGCACGCCAAATGGTCTTGCAAACTGCGCGAATCAAGGAGCCACTGGCGGCGGTGTGAGCCAGTTCTGGGGCCAACCGTCCTACCAACATGGCCCTGGCGTGATCAGCTCTTTCAGCCAGAAAGGGTCATACTGCAATCAGACAACGGCCCACTGTCGTGAAGTACCAGATGTCTCAGTCAATGCGGACGAGTACACTCCATACACAGAGTTCTGTACAGGTGATCCCACAACCAACAGTACCTGTGCGCTCTTCTCAAGCGGACAGCCCGCACCGGGTTGGTTTGGCATCGGCGGCACAAGCCTGTCGAGTCCGGTATGGTCATCCGTTATCGCGCTTTGGGATAGCGTCCATGGAGCACGCTTTGGTAGTGCAAACTTTGGACTCTACGACCTGTTCCGCGCCAACCATACCTATACAAAGTTCTTCCACGATATCACGGGAAAGAACCAGACCGAGAACAATAACGGTCACTATCCAACAACGCCCAACTACGATATGACCACCGGTATTGGTACACCCCGTATCGCTGGTATCGTAGCCCATAACTTCTAAAATAGAGGTTTATCGTCTCTCTCTT
>DAOTTL010000387.1:0-17430 GCA_034438135.1 Ktedonobacteraceae bacterium
GCCATTCCTCCCTTTTCTCGGGGGGAGGGGCGGCTTTGCAAGCCGCAGAAAAGTTAGGGATGACTCATATTTGTGTTAGGGGAGGGGCGGCCTGCTCACTGGTAGAGGTTTTTTCTCGTTCCTCCCCCAGTGGCCGGAGGCGACAGAGAAGAAAAAGAGGAGTTGGTGTGTGTTGTGGCGCATTTGCGCCACAACACACACCAACTCCTCTTTTTTAAATGGGGAGGGGTGGCCTGCCAGGCCGATGCAGAATATCGGCAAGAAACCTCTACGTGTAAGGGGTGGTCTGCATAGCAGGCCGAAAGCCTTTTGTCCCGATTTTACAAAATCAGGGATGACTCATACAGAATTGTATCTGAAAAGCTTTCTGACACGCGATAGTAGAGAAGATACAAAATTTCTTCTTGAAAGGTTGGTGTAAGGTGGAACGAAAACTTTCTTCAAAGCGTGACCCGAAGGACTATGGTTATCCAACGACCGATTTGCCGTCCCTGAAGGCAAAGGCGGTAGAGGTCACTCAGCGTTTAACGAAGCTTTACGGTGAGTCCCCTTTTTCGAGAAAAGATCCCATGAGTATGCTCGTAGACATACTCCTTTCACACAGAACACGCGATGAGCAGACCGCCGCAGCCTATGATAATCTGCTCAAGCGTTTCGGATCCTGGGAAGGGGTACGGGATGCGCCGACCCATGAAGTTCAGGAAGCAATTGCCAATGTCAACTGGCCAGAGGTCAAGGCTCCGCGACTACAAGCCGTGATGCGTCAGATTACTGAGGAGCGTGGAAGTCTCAATCTGGACTTCTTGCGAGACTTGTCAGTTGAAGAGGGGGCCGTGTGGCTCAATCGTTTTGATGGTGTAGGTCCCAAAACGACAGCCTGTGTTCTCCTTTTCAGTGCTCAAAAGCCTCTTTTACCCGTAGACATTCACGTGTGGCGCGTTTCGGGCCGTTTGGGGCTGATAGGCAAAAAGGTGACAGCTGATGCTGCTCATCCACTGTTGCAGGCACTGTTGCCTCTGGATGCCCGGAGCATTTATGACTTTCATAAAGCCTTGCTGCGTCATGGACAACGCACCTGTGTCTATGAGCGTCCTCGCTGTGGCCAGTGTACAATTACTGACCTCTGTAATTACTATCAAACGGTCGTGAATCCGCAATAAGAAAAGGCCTTCAGCCTGCAACGCAAGCCTCCCCTCCCCGAGAAAGGAGGGAAAGTTGTTGAGCTTTTGCGTGGCTTTGCCACACAAAAGCTCAACAACTTTCCCTCCCAATGGTGGCGGGCACAGCCGCCACATTTTCAGGAGAGATGGATGAGTTTACCAGCAGCGAAGCTGCTAGTAAACTCATCCATCTCTCCTTTCCTTTGGGAGGAGGGGCGGCTTTGCAAGCTGCTGTCAGGAATGGCTCATGTGCCAAACAGATATTTTGTTTGCGTCTCGCGACGAGCAAGACTATAGTATAAGGTGAATTACAACCGAGCTGCACATGGAGAAATATCTATGACCATTAATGGGATTATTTTGATCTGGCACTGGAGTCCATTCTCGTTGGCGGCTCTTGTGCTTTTCTGCCTGGGATATGGTCTGACGTTGGGACTGATGCACAGGCACAATCCGCAGGAACGACCTGTTAAAAAGCGTCATATTGCCTGGTTTGTGGGTGGAATTTTGATCATCGCGCTCTTTCTCTTTACGCCGATTGATACAATTGCCCGCACACAACTCTTTCTTGCCCATATGTTCCAGGTCGTTTTTATTATTACCTTTGCCGTTCCTTGCATCCTTTTTGCTTGTCCCGATTGGCTGTTTCAGCCAGCGTTTGACTGGCCGGTCTCGCGATCTGTCCTTAAAGTACTGACTCAGCCAGTTGTGGCTTCGGTGCTTTTCAATGGGGCGTTTCTTTTCTGGCATCTGCCATTGATCTATGATAGAACGTTGTTTGCCCAGGGAGCCTATCTCTATCATACTATGATCTGGAGCTTATTTTTGTTAGCGTTTCTCAACTGGTGGCCGCTGATCGGTCCAGATCGTCAGCTTCATCATATGAGCTACCCGGCCCAGATTGCCTTTGCTTTTCTGGATGGGTAGACGCTCCAGATTTATGCTTTTGTCCTCGCTTTCACTGGTGTTGTGATCTATCCCTACGCAGTTCCAACACAGTTTATCGGCGCTTTCGCCGAGCAAGCCTCGGCTGGTGCACTTTTGCTTCTACCTGGCATTGTGGATCTCATTGTAATGTCGCCGATCTTCTTCCGCTGGTTGCGCCAGATGGAAGTGAAAGCAAGAATTGATGATGAACGTTTGCAGTCTCTGCGAGAGGCACAGGAACGCGCGGCTTTAGCAGAGTATGGGGACTCTTAAGAAAGGTCCCCATGCTTTCTCTTACAGTTCCGATCTCTTCCGGGTGGGAAGTGGGATCATTACTGATGGAGTAGGGGTCTGTGCCTTTATCTGACTGGTTGTAGGCTCGGCACAGCAGAACCAGGATTCGCTCAAATGTGGAAGTTCCCTGAACGGACCATATTGGGCGATGGTATGAGCGGTATTGATCTGTTCTCCTTTGTACGAGGCGGCCAGCTTTTTGATGCGGAAGAAGGTCGTGATAGGATCTTCTTCTTGTGTCTGTGCCTGCTCCACCAGCACTGCGACCTGTGCATGAAGGGCATCCATACGTGGATCGGGATGCTGCCAGCGGTATGTGTAGGCTGCGTCATCGAGTTCACCCAGCCAGGGGCGTTCTTCGGGCGCATCCAGCAGGGACGAGCCTGGCGGGATGAGCAGGCGAATACTCAAGTGAACGGGATCGATATGCTCGATCAAGTGACGTTGTGCGAAGAAATCGAGTAGCTCCAGGTAGCTGTCCAGCGTTTCCCAGGGTGAGAAGGGCAAGAGTGACGGACGCAGTGAGATCCCAACCCCTTCAGTCAGTTCAAAGGCGCGAGCGATATCCTGACCGGTATGATGTTTGGCGAGGTGGGTCAGCACATCTTCATTAAAGGATTCGACCGCTGAGACTATGAAGGTACAGCCCAGGTCGCGCAACTCAGGGAGTAGATGCGCATTTTTCAGCAGGTGCTCGATTTTGATCGTGGCGTCAAAGGTGACAGTCGGAAAGGCGCTGTGCAGGGCACGAGCGACGCGTAGGGCGTGAGTGGGACCATTCAGGAAGTCAGGATCGCCGAAGGTGATATGGCGGGCATCCTGGGCAACCTGAGCGCGAATATCGGCCATCACGACCTCGACCGGGAGTGCGAAGAAGCGTCCATGATAGATAGGTGTGATTGGACAGTGCAGGCAGGTGTGCTTACAGCCGCGGGTGGTTTCGGTATAACCAGCTCTCAAGGCCTGACCATCGCGCAGCAGATGGGCATAGCGCTGTAGGTCAGGAAGGCGCTGCCGTTGTGGAACGATTACAGGTGCTCTCTGTAGCCAGGGACCGCTCTCCTGAGTCCGTGTTTTTACTCCTGGTATAGTGATTGGTTGTTGCTGCTCAAGTGCCTGAATAAGCTGAATGAGTGGTTCCTCGTACTCTCCACCAATAGCTGCGTCGATCGTATCTTTCAGGAGATAGTTCGCATTGAGCAGGGCATAGAGTCCATAGAGACAGATGTAAGCGTTGGGATTGAGCGCTCGTGCACGTCGTGCTACCTGTTCACCCAGACGCAGGGCGGTATGCATGGGCACTGAGATAGCAATGAAACGAGCACGTTGAATCGACTCGTCGCTTAAAGTCTCAACGGCTGTATCAACGGGTAGAGGATTATAGCCCGCCTCGCTAAGCAAACTTTGCAGGACTGCCAGGTGGAGTGGTTGATGTCCCAGTTCGTAGCAAGAGACGAGCAGAAGGTCGCCTGGATCTCTCATTTTTTGCGTGGTGCTCCGCCACCGCCACCTTTGCTTTGAGAACCAGCTCCGGCTGTTTCAGGTGCCCAGCCCTCGGGCATACTTGCATCTGCCCCGAAGAAAAACTCTTCCATCTGTTCACGTAAGACCTTACGTGCCTCTGGATCGGCCATGTTCAGACTGTAGTGATTGATGATCAGTGTGCTCTGGGCAGGCCACATGTTGTACGCCTGCTGAGAAACATGATCGTAGATGCGCTGTCCCAACTCACCGGGAAACGGTGGTTTTGCTAGGCCGGGCAGTTCGCGCCCAAGTTTGACACATTTTACCATGCGTGGCATAGTTGAAGCTCCTGGCTAAGATAGTATAATGGCATCCTCTACTTCTGCTATTTGCTACAGATGAGAGGCAGAACAACAATGATTGATGAGAAAATCTAGCCTCAGGCTGTTCCATTTTCTCTGGAATTGGAAGTCCCTGGAGCAGAAAAGGCTTTTTAGAAAGACTTCTGAAAAAGACTTCTACTATAGATATTACAAGGCAGGTGGATTGATGTCAAATAGTAAGCCGCGTCTTCTTTTTTTTGGTATGCGTACCACTTTCTCATATCATTCGCTCTTTACGTTACTGGCGGCGAATATGGAGGTCTGTGCGGTGATCATACCAGCCGCACAGGATGACCCGGAGGGTGTCGTTCTGCGCCGTCGAGAGCCACCAAGTCGTCGTCGTGTTCCGCTGGTTGTGAACCGCTCCTCGGTGCAAATTTCAGTTTCTCAGATGGTCTGGGATCACAATATCCCGCTCTGGGAAGTTTCGCGTTTGTCTGATCCAACTGTGCTTGATCTTGTACGCGAGTACCAGCCGGATCTCGTCTGTGTGTCCTGTTTCTCGCTCTATATCCCGCGTGCAATCCTGGATGTGCCACGTTCAGGTGTACTCAATGTCCATCCCTCGCTGCTGCCGGATAATCGCGGACCTGATCCGTTGTTCTGGACCTTTCGTCTGGGTCATGAGCAAACGGGTGTGACGATCCATCTGATGAATGAGCAAATGGATGCGGGTGCCATTGTTATGCAGGAGCCGTTGAAGGTCAATGAGGGGGAGAGCTACGCGGAGCTGGAGGTCAGGGCGGCTCAATTGGGCGGTCAACTACTAGTACGGGCGATCGAACAGATGGAGAGTGGACAGGCGGTTCTACAGGAACAGGATGAGAGCCAGAGCCACTACTATTCTTTTCCTTCCAGCGAGGATTTTACGATCCATCCTGAGCAATGGGATGCGCGTCACGTCTATAATTTTATCTGCGGAGTGAAGGATCGAGGAGAGCCGCTATTGCTTGTGGCCGATCCTGAGTTGACTCTGGCGGTTGAGGATGTACTGGTCTATAGCTATAAGCCCAATGATTTGCGCTTGTTGACGAATGAGCCTGATGCCTGGCCTATTCGCTGTAAGCGTGGCAAAGTGGTGGTAAAGGGGAGACCTTTAAGGTCAGGATAAATGGCTGAGATTGCCAGCAGCTTTGCTGCTGGTAATCTCAGCCATTTATCCCTTTTTTTCGGAGAGGGGCGGCTTTGCAAGGCGCAGAAAAGTGGGAATGACTCATAATAGAATTGACCGTAAGGTAGAAATCTTCTATGATTGGGAAAATATATCGCAGAAAAGAGGAACAGATACGTGGGTGAGCTGGCTCAGACTGTACGGGTATATCCATGTCAGGGTATTGAGGGAATTTTGGTGCCACCCTCCTCAAAATATCACACGGTACGCTATATTCTGGCCGCGGTTCTGGCCGAGGGTGAGAGCGTCGTGAACTATCCTGCGCAGAGTGATGATACAGATGTTTTACTCCCAGCCTGCCGTGCTCTAGGGGCACATATTGAGGAGCAGATACAATCAGATGGACGACTGATCTTGCGGATTGTGGGTACTGGTGGTGCGCTCAAGGTGTCCACCGGTGCGGAGATCAATGTAGGGAATGCGGGCGCTGTGACGCGTTTATTAGTGGGTATAGGGGCGCTCACGCGCTCTACGGTGCGTTTTACTACGCCCTATCCTGACTCCCTGGGACGACGACCAAACGCTGATCTGTTGAACGCTCTGGAGCAGCTCGGAGTGAGGACGACTGCGAGTACTCAGGCGGGTACGTTGCCTGTCACGCTGGTAGGGGAGGGTTTACACGGCGGTGTGGTGAAGATTTCTGGTCGGCAAAGCTCACAGTATTTGAGTGCGCTACTCTTTTTGGGACCACTCTTGGAGGAAGGGCTGGAGATCGAGGTGGTCGATGGATTGACTTCGGCCACGTTTGTCGATCTGACAATCTCGATCCTGGCTACTGCCGGTATTACTGTTCTTACCAGGGAACGTTACCGACGCTATACCATTCCTGGTGGACAGCACTATCAAGCCAGAGACTATAATGTGCCCGGCGATTATCCCTCGGCTGCTGCATTGTTGGGTGTGCTGGCGGCGGCTGGCGGTCAGTTAACGCTGAAGAACCTGGCTGAAGGGGATGCTGATGGTGAGGCCATGCTCAGCACGTTTACTGCCCTGGGTATTGAGATAACGAGGCGAGGTCAGGAGATTGTTGCGCACGTTGCTGGCCCTTTACGCGGCATCAACCTGGATGGGAATGCGATGATTGATAGTGTTCCGGTAATTGTTGCGGCTGCCTGTGGAGCGCGTGAACCGAGTCGTGTGTACAATGTCGCCAATCTTCATCTCAAGGAGAGCGATCGTATTCAGGATCTCACGAACGAGCTTCGGAAGTCTGGCTATCGTGTGCATCCTCAGTCAGATGCCATTGAGATAGAGCCAGTTGATCCGGCTGAACTTGTTGGAGGGGTTGACGTGGAGGCACATGCCGACCATCGGTTGATCCAGGCGTTGTCTATCGGCGCACTGCGCTGTGCTCAGCCAGTCACTATCAGGCACGCGCAACATATTGCCAAGAGCTATCCACGTTTCTTTGCTGATCTGATAGCGCTGGGCGTGAGAGTAGAGGACGTTTAGTGTTGGGATGTAATATATTTCTCATCCTTTACCACTCGCCCTATACTCTGTGAGAAAATAGAGTCGGGTCCCTTCTCGCTTCATTTTGTTAATCACCTCATTCGAGAGAAAGCAAACAGTGTTTTCCTATGAAAATGAAATTAATGAATGTCTTTGTAGACAACCAGGACAAGGCCCTGACGTTTTACACAGAAGTATTGGGCTTTGTAAAGAAATCCGATTTTTCGGTTGGAACATACAGATGGCTAACTGTTGTCTCACCCGAAGAGCCAGACGGTATAGAATTGCTGCTTGAGTCGAACGAAAATCCTGCGGCCAGGATATCCCAGGAAGCCTTTTCTCAGCAAGGGATTCCGGCAGCAACATTTGCGGTTTCAGATATTCAACATGAGTATGAACGATTGAAACAACTTGGTGTGGTGTGGACTCAAGGATTGACACAAGATGGATCAGTAACTCTGGCTATCCTTGATGATACTTGTGGAAATCTCATTCAGCTCGCTCAGGTCTAGTATTTCCTTGGTGTTTTGTGCGTTCCTGGTAACTACTCAGGTGCCCTCTGTTCGCCAATAGAGGGCACCTGAGTAGTTACCAGGGATAACTCATATCTGGCCTTTTTTAGGCAAATTCATAGTCGAGGGCAAATTTGGCCTCGCCGTCTCCTCCGAATGTGCCTGTCCCTTGTAGTCCACTTAAATCACCTGTCGCGGAACCGGGTACAATGGTCAGGGTGGTTTTGACGGCTCCATTTTCAAATGTGCCAATGTGTTGAAGCACGAAGCTGCCTGAGCGATCGTTCAAGCGACCAGTCATCTGCTCGTAGCCAATGAAATAGGCGATGTTATTGCTGGAGTAGCACATCAGATATTCTATGCTGCCTTCACTCTCCAGTCCACCGTGATATGTATAAACCACGCTGGCTCGTGTGAGTTTCGGCTGCCCCTCGATTTCGCTATAGGGCTTTTCATCCCAACTTTTAACTTCAAAGCTTCCGGTTGCCTGTGCCATGCTAAAGCTTCCTCTCTAGTATGCTGGATATTGATTAACAGAACAGGTTTTGCAACGTGATATGTTCATTGTACCATTAAAAAGAACAAATGTACGAATTGAGAAACCAAAGTCCTATGCGTTTGTTTTGATGAGCGTATCGCCTGTGCTTTTGATGAAATCTTCCAGTTGAGGAAGGGTGAGTTCGGAGCGGGGCATGATTATGAGCCGGTGGACCCCTATCTCAGCAAAGCGTTGGACTGTTTCTGGGGTGAGTCGCATGCGTGGCGTAACGCTGATCTCCAGTTCACCCAGATGGGCTGGTCGGTCATAGAGTTGCGCGGCTGTCCGTAGCTGTGCTATATGGTGGGCGGTCTGGTCCAGGTTTAGTGCGAAGCCGTACCAACCTGTACCCTGCTCGATGGTGCGACGGTAGGTTGCAGGAGTATGGCCTCCGAGGACGATGGGAATATTCCGCTGTGGATGAGCCTGGATACCCTCAAAAGAGACGAATGTACCATGGTATACAGGCTTTGGCTGTGTCCAGATAGCACGCATGGCCGCCAGATACTCATCGGTGCGTGCGCCTCGCTCGTTGAATGGTACACCAATAGAGCGCATCTCGGTCTCGACATATCCGACGCCAATCCCACAGATCAATCGTCCTCCTGAGAGAAGGTCGAGACTGGCAAGCTCTTTCGCCAGAACGAGTGGGTTGCGCTGTGGAAGAATGATAATGCCGGTCCCAAGGCGAACATGTTGGGTATGGGCTGCCAGATAAGTCAACATGATAACTGGATCAAGAATAGGTTCTTCAGGCTCCATATGTGACTCAGGAGTTCTTGGGTCGGGCAGTACTATATGTTCGCCTGCCCAGAGCGACTCAAATCTGGTTGCTTCAGCCAGCCTGGCTATCCGTACAGCGTTTTCTGGTGTACTACACGCATATGAATTCATCGAAAAAAGTCCAAATTTCATGGATACGCTCCTTTGATAGTCATGGACATTTCACTTCTCCCCTAGATTCTCTCATAGATGCGCAATAGTAGAAAAAATTTCTTTGCAAAGACCGTTTAGAAAAGCAGCGAGAGATGGCATCTGCTATCTGCTAAAACGTGCTCTGAGACTTCCTGTGCGGTTGAAGCAGCGAGGAGAGGATCAGCGAAAGTAGTCTTGTAGCTTGCCCTGGTCGCTTATAATAGCTAGCATGAGTTTGTCCGCTTTTTTCTTTGGGCTAAGAGACGTAAGCGGGTACAATTCTACTTGTATACATGCTATGTACCTCTCACATGGCTCACGAATGGTAGGGAAGTTAGGGAGGTGTGTCATGAAAAAAAATCCTGTAGAAGGGGCATTTCTTTTATGCAACGCATATTTCTTACGGGCTTGTCGGGGGCAGGTAAATCTACTATAGGCAGACGTGTGGCCTCTTTGCTCAATTGGGATTTTGTCGATACCGATGAGCTGCTGGCCCGGCAGATGGGTCAGTCCACCGGTCAGGTTTTACTTGGATTGGGCGAGGCGCGTTTTCGCGAATTGGAAAGTGAAATGCTTCTCTCTGCTGCTAGCCAGGAACGTGTCGTTATTGCTACTGGCGGGGGCATGATTATCTCGGATACGAACCGTACGTTTATGCATGAACAAGGTCTGGTTGTCTTTCTGCACACCTCGCCTGACATCGCCTGGTCGCGTATCCAGGCGCATCTGCAAGCCGCGGGAGAACAGGCCGTACGTCCGCTGGTCGCTGGCCAGGATGGTCAACAGCGTTTGCATGATCTCTACGCTGTGCGCTCTCATTGGTATGAGCAGGCGCATGTGCAGTTCTCGACCGATACAGCGGACCCCGCTGAGGTAGCGCAAGACGTGCTTGTGAGTGCTCTAACCCGGGGCTATTTACTGGCGAACGATTCCGCACGTATTTCCTCTACTCTGCGCCTGACCTCTGGTCTCTCTCAGGCGGTCGTTGAGTGGGGAAGCTTTAGTCAGCTTCCGGCGATCCTCACTGCTCAGAACTTTTCAGGTCGTATCTTCATTGTGACCGATTCTTCCGTTGGCAGACTCTATGCTGAATCGGTGCGTCAGTTACTGGCATTCGCTGGTTTCAAGCCATTTATTTTCAGCGTACCTGCTGGCGAGTCGAGCAAGTCCCTGACCTGTTTTGCTGGTATTCTCGACTGGCTGGTTGAGCATAAAGCTGAGCGTTCGGAACTGCTCATCGCGCTCGGAGGTGGAGTTGTTGGTGACCTGGTGGGTTTTGTGGCCTCGGCCTATCGTCGCGGGATGGCGCTGGCACAACTGCCCACCACTCTCCTGGCGCAGGTTGATTCGTCTATTGGCGGTAAAACAGGCATCAATCATGCTCGTGGCAAGAATCTGATTGGCGCGTACTATCAGCCAGGGCTGATCCTGGTTGATCCCGCTCTGTTACTGACCCTACCCGATCGAGCTTATCGTGAGGGTTGGGGCGAGGTGGTCAAGTATGGGATTGTTCTGGATGCAGAACTTTTTGCTCTGCTGGAGGAACATCTGTCCGATGTGGAGCGGCGCGAGGCTGATCTGCTGACTCAGGTGGTGGCACGTTGTATTCGTCTGAAGATGGATGTTGTACAGAGCGATGAGCGTGACGGTGGGTTGCGCAATATTCTCAACTATGGTCATACTTTTGGACATGCCCTGGAGGCAACTACTTCCTATGGAACCTGGCTACACGGGGAAGCGGTTTCAATCGGCATGGAGGTCGCTGGCCGCATCGCCGTGGCTCAGGGACTTTTTACTCGGGAAGAACTTGTACGTCAGCGCAAGCTGCTCAGGTCCATAGGTCTCCCTCTGGCTTGTCCCGGAGAGGATAGCGCGGTACTGCTAGCCGCGATGCAGAACGATAAGAAAGTCCAGGCTGGTCGCATACGTTGGATTTTACCCACCCGCATCGGGTACGCGCAGATGTACAGCGACGTCCCCGTCGAGAGCGTGTGTGCGGCCATTACAGCGGTCTGCCAGCCTGCCGAGGAGTTGTTATGAAGCATGTTGGTCTGATCGGTTATCCTGTAGCGCACTCGCTTTCGCCTCGTATGCACAATGCAGCTTTAAACAAGCTTCGTCTGGATGCCCGCTATGAACTCTGGGGAACACCAGCCGACCGACTGGTGGAACGCATCGCAGGCCTGCGAGAGTCTGAGGTTCTGGGAGCTAACGTGACTATCCCATATAAGGAGACTGTTCTCCCACTGTTGGATGAGATAGATCCACAGGCCCGGCTGATTGGTGCCGTGAATACCATAGTCAATCAGCAGGGTCGTCTGATGGGCTATAATACAGATGCCCCCGGGTTTTTGCGTGCGCTACGCGAGGGTGCGGGACCAGACTTTGAACTGCGAGGTGCGCAAATCGTTCTCTTGGGAAGTGGCGGTGCAGCTCGGGGTGCAGCGACCGCCCTGCTGGACAGTCAGGTAGGTCTGCTAACTATTCTGGCACGCACGCCAGCGCATCTGGAGGGGTTGCTCGCTCTCTTGCGTCAACAGTCTCATGGAGTTCGGGTCAAAGGAGCGATCTTTGGCACCCCACAGGCCAGGTATGCCCTTGCACAGGCTCAGGTGGTCGTTAACGCCACATCTGTAGGACTGAAAGTGAACGATCGAACGGCGTTGATTGAGATTGAACGGTTATCTGCGAAGACACTCGTGATGGATATGATTTTCAATCCACCACAGACTCCTCTGTTGCAAGCTGCAAAGGCACAGGGCTATGCCACCTTGAATGGTCTCTCCATGCTGCTTTACCAGGGCACTCTGGCCTTTGAACTTTGGACGGGTCGGCCTGCTCCAGAGGATATCATGCGTGCAGCTCTGAAGATCGTATAAAGAAAGAACACGATTGTATATGTTGAGATTTCTTACTTCTGGCGAGTCCCATGGACCGGGTCTGACAGCCATTATTGAGGGACTGCCCGCTGGCCTGCCCTTAAGTGCGGATGAGATCAATGTCCATTTGCGGCGTCGGCAGGGCGGCTACGGACGCGGAGGACGGATGAAGATCGAGAAGGACCAGGTTATCATTCGCTCGGGCGTACGCCATGGTCAAACGCTGGGATCGCCAGTCACATTAGAGATCAATAACCGCGACTGGGAAAATTGGCAGGTCAAAATGAGTATCACGCCTGTGGAGGAGGAGATAGAACCAATCTCACTCGCTCGTCCAGGGCACGCAGACTTCACAGGGTTGCTCAAATACGGACATCGCGATATTCGTAACGTCATTGAACGTTCCAGCGCTCGTGAAACCGCCTCTCGCGTACTCATTGGCTCCGTCTGTGGTCTTTTCCTTAAACAATTTGGTATCGAGATCCACAGTCATGTCCTTTCAATCGGTTCAGTCGGTGACCGCAACGACGAACGTAGCGCCGTTCGCCAGCACTACACATCTGACTATTGGGAGTCCGTGGAGGCCTCGCCAGTGAGGTGTGGCGATAGCGCGTTGGGCGAACAAATGGTTGCATTTATCCAGGACTGCAAGACCAGAGCAGATACCTGTGGAGGCGTGTTTGAGGTAGTTGCGACCGGACTGCCAATTGGTCTGGGCAGCTTTAGCATGTGGGATCGTCGTCTCAGTGCTCGCATCGCATCCGCCATGATGAGCATCCCTTCCGCCAAAGGCGTCGAGATCGGCGACGGTTTCCAGAGCACCGTTCGGTCAGGCTCGCACGTGCATGATGTTATCCGCAACGGCGAGAATGGAGAATGGCAGCGCATCACGAATAACGCTGGAGGGATTGAAGGTGGTATCAGCAACGGCGAGCCTATTGTTGTGCGAGTCGGAGTCAAGCCCATTGCATCACTGGCCCACCCCCTGCCGACCGTTGATCTTCTCAGTGGAGAGAACGTGCCCGAGGGCCGTTACGAGCGCAGCGACGTATGCATCGTACCCGCAGGAGGCGTCGTAGGTGAGACAATGCTCGCCATCACCCTGGCTGAAGCCTGGACCGAGAAATTTGGCGGTGATAGTGTGGATGAAATACGCTCCAATGTTGATTCCTACATAGCGCGTACCCTTCCACAGTGAAAACAGCGTTTCCAATTTCAGAGAAGACAGCAGGAAGAAGAATGTAGAGGAATATTTTGAGTGAAAGAAGAGAGTAGAATGGGGGCGTGGAGGAAGCGAGCCAGCACTCGCTCCCTCCATGCGAGAGTGCAAATCAGCTTAGTGTTCGCATCAATGCTGTAACATTATTGACATACGACCAGTTAAAAATACCCTGATGTGCGACCGCCCAGCCGCCTTCATTATAGCCACTGATGACTTGAGGCAAATTGCCATGAAAATCTTGCCAGAGCCATTGTAAATACGTAGCGCCGAGATTAAGATTATCCCATAACCTGTAAGGGTCACGTCGGATACCCGTTCCGGCATTGATGGCTTGAGCTGTATAAGGCATCAGTTGCATCACGCCGATTCCGCCATCCCAGGCGATAACGTGTTGGGTCCAACCGCTCTCCTGCCAGGCGATAGCCAGGACAAGTTTAACGGGGAGTTGATGATTAGCGGCTACCTGGTAGATCAACGTGCGTACCTGCGAGCGGTTTGACCAATCCAGAGCGTCGTAATCGTACCAGCGAACAGTGCCATCAGCTAAAATGCCTCGTGCAACAGTATTCTGTGCATATTGATACGGAACGCAGAGGCTCTGACCCACAAAGATCAGATTTGTGTTAGTAATTGCATTGACACTGGCCAGTGCTGAAATGGTAGTATGATACTGACTAGCAATTGTACTGAGCGTGTCCCCGGCCCCCACAGTGTACCAGTTGCACGCGTAGCCAGTGGTCATACTGGCTTTTGCGCTGCTCGATAGAACGCGGGATGTAAGTGCCGTGCTCAAAAGCAGCACTGCGCACAGAATAATCACCCCACTTCTGGTATGCGATCGACTCAAGCGAGGCAAGCGCAGGCATTGTCCCAGGGCTAGAGTCGGTTGTTGATTGACCAGATGCTGAGTGTAGTACTTAGGTGCGATGGTCATGGTCGGCTCCTTTCTGCTCTCACTATATACAGGGTCGAAATATAAAAATGCGAATATGGAGGCTGCTAGCTTGCAAATAGCGAGCATAGAGGCAGCGCGTCTTTGCAAGGAGGTCGCGTTGTTCTGGACAGACACAGGAGCAAAAGAATGAAGACTGAAGAGGCATTGACGGCTACCGTAGAGGAATATTTAGAGACTATCTATAATATGGCTGCCGAGCAGGAGATTGTGATCGGAGCGCGTCTGGCGGAGAAGTTTAGCGTCTCACCGCCAACGGTGACAGAGATGCTCAAGAGACTGGTCCGCGATGGCTACATCTTGATGGATCAGCGGCGTCAGGTGAAGTTAACCGAGGCAGGTTATAAAGCAGCCGAGGCTGTGCTACGCCGTCATCGTCTGACGGAGCGTTTTCTTGTAGATATGTTGGGCATGCAGTGGCATGAGGTACATGAAGAAGCCTGTCGTCTGGAGCATTTCATCTCCGGGGCAGTGGAACAGAGAGTCCTGACCAGCCTGAACTTCCCAACTACCTGTCCCCATGGGAATCCCATTCCAGGTCAGGTACCCAGTGCTCGGACCTATTTACAGGACCAGCATGCTATTCGCCTCTCCACCGTCGCACCCGGCGAACTGGTAAAGATCCTCTGTATCTCTGAAGTTGTCGAGGACGAAGAGGGACTGATTCACTATCTCCATGAGAAGGGTCTGACTCCTGGTACCGAACTCGTTATTCGCTCCTCGTCCGCTTTCGCCACAGATACGGCAGGGAATGAAGATCGTCCGCTTTTTGTCAATGGTCATGAAGTATGTATCAGTGCTGCTATTCCCGCTAAAATCTGGGTCGTCCGTGTTGCCGCGGAGGAGAAGCTGTAGTCAACTCTTCTAAATATGAGTCATCCCTCATTTTGGCAAAATGAGCAAACGCTCTTTCTTGAGGCGCAGCCGCCAGCTTTTCAGGGAGAAATGGCTGAGTTTGCAAGCAGCAAAGCTACTTGCAAACTCAGCCATTTCTCCCTTTTCTTGGGGCGAGGGGCGGCTTTGCAAGACGCAGAAAAGTGAGGGATGACTCATGTCATAGAAAACGAGTGGATGGCGCACTCATCCTCTGCCGTTCTCATCGAATTGGTGATATGATCACCTTTAGCGTGGCTTGCAGCGTACTAACTTCAGTTCCCTAAAGGGGGAGAAAAAGAAGCGTAACTGTCAACGCTCCTGATATGCATGAGAAATGCACTTACGATCTGGAAAGGCCGAACGGAAATGGATTAAGGGATCAAGGAGCAAACAGCCGCGTCTCGAAAGGAAAAGAGTAGTTATGCAAACGATCTCGTTTATCTTCATTATTGTAGGAGCGGTGCTTTGTGTTATCGGTGTCCAGGCTCGTGTCCGCAGGGGCAGAGCATTCAGGCGCATCAATCATACGTCAGGCCTGATCACTGATAAGCAGGCGGAAGAGACCTTTGACGATCGTATTCCTACGAGTTCTATTCTGCTGACTATCCGTTATCTGACCAGTCTTGGTGATACTCATGAGTTTCGTGTAAGAGAGCTGACCGGGGACGCATTTAACGTAGGCGATGAGGTGCCTGTGTTTTACGATCCTGCTCGCCCTGAACTTGCGTCGATGGGGTCGCCTCGACGGATTTCTAACCTCTTTTCGGTCTCTTTTGTGGTTGGGGGCGTTTTCTGTATTCTGCTTGGTTTCCTGCTCTTCGCAGCCTATGTTAGCGTAAGATGAGATAGTAGGTCATGGTTTCTCGAAAATCGCGTTCTTTCCCACCTCGAAAGAAGAACAGAGGGATTTCGGACAAGGTGTGCAACGCCTTGTCCGAAATCCCTCCAGAAAGTATGGGAGTGGGGCCGTTCGCCCGCTAATCGCATTCGCCAACAAAGTCTTATAAGGCAGAGCTTCGCAAAAGTCGCTCTTCAGCCGTTGACAGACCCCTCTCCCGGAAAAAGATGGACGGTGGCAGCGCGAACGCGTTGCCATCGTCCATCCAAAGAGGGTGAGTGGGCGGGGAATGAAACGACTTTTGCGAAGTCCTGTCTCATAAGGGGGGAAGAGGTTGCAAAAAGAAAACTGGTCTGGTAAAGTGGGCCGATGCGGGGGATAAAAACATCCGTTCATACTCATGCGCTGGGGAGTCAAAAGAGTAATGTTGAAACAGCTTCAACCGGATACACACAAGAAAATAGCCTGGAGTGTATTGATCGTCTCCATAATCAGTTACGTGCTGATCATGGGATTTCAGTCGGTGCTGCGCTATACAACCTTTAAAGCAACAGCGTTTGACATGGGCAATATGGATCAGGTGCTCTGGAACACCATTCATGGACGCTTTTTCCAGTTTACCAATCAGGATATCGATTGGTATGGTCCACCAAATCGGCTCGGGATTCATGTTGAGCCGATTATGCTGCTCGTCTCCCTGTTATATGTCTATCATGCTGACCCGCGTATCCTGCTCATTTTTCAGACGATGGTGCTTGCAGCGGGAGCGCCAGCGGTCTTTCTGCTCAGCAGGCGCTATTTACCTGCATGGCCATTTCTCGCGGCCATTCTCTCCGTCGCATATTTGCTATCACCAGCTATCCTGGGCATCAATATTTTTGATTTTCATCCCGATAGTCTGGCCACGCCTTTCTTTCTTTATGCCATTCTTGCTCTGACCTACCGTCGCTATGCCTGGTTTCTAGTTCTCTGCGTGTTTGCCTGTACTTGTAAAGAAGATATGCCATTGATAGTAGCTATGTTGGGTATCTTGCTCATCTGGAAGTATAAACTTCCGCGCCTGGGCCTGGTCCTGATCGTAGGTGGAAGTATCTGGGCCTTTATTGCGTTTAAAGTGGTCATACCGCATTTCTATACAGGAGTACTGGCGAATAATTTCTGGTATCGTTATGCAGCTCTGGGCAGTACGCCAGCGGCAGCAGTTGTGAATCTCTTCTTCCATCCCTGGATCATCTTTGCGCAAATCATCACACTCGATCGGCTGTACTATATTTTTAGCCTCTTGCGTAGTACCGGTTTTCTCGCCCTTCTTGCTCCCGAGTGGTTACTGCCGACTTTACCAGATATTGCCAAAAATATTCTTACAAATAATGCAGTCTATTATAGTGGCGTTTATCACTATAATGCTGCTATTGTGCCATTTGTCATGCTTTCTGCGATTCACGGGATACGCCGTCTGACGTTGCTCTGGCAAAAGTGGAGTCGGCGAGCTATCAAGCCTGAGGAACTGGAGCTACTGGTGGGCGTGCCTGCTCCTGATACTGAAGTGAGACCCTATCCCGTGCGATGGCTGGCGACCGGCGTTGAGTGGTTGCTCGGACGTGCTAGAATACTGCTTCGGTGGGTATATACTTCCCTACGATTGTATCAAGTTAGTTGTATGCGAGCAGAGCAGTGGCAGCTCTACTGGGAGCACTTCGGTGCACATATGTATCTCTCTACGAAGAGGGTTTCAGTCTTACGTCTGCAATGGCTTTTGTGTATCTGGATAATCTATATGATCGGCCTTAATTATCTGATTGCCATGCCACAATTGAACACTTTTTGGGCTGATCATCTGCCAGGAA
>DAOTTL010000388.1:0-1976 GCA_034438135.1 Ktedonobacteraceae bacterium
GATCCTATTTTATAGCATCTTTCTTGAATGCACACCAGTTTCCTGCTATCTGCTCAGAGCTTTTCTGTTATCATCCCCCACTTATGTCTTGTCGTCGCTAGCGGCGACAGATAAGAGAGAGTCATTATTTATATAGAAATATGAACACATATAGAATGCAATGATATTGAAGCAAATAAGAATTTTGAATAAAAAGTTATTGAGGAAATGTACAGCTTGACATAGTAGATTTTCTATGGCATAAATTACTTGATGAGTTTTTGCACCGGGTGAGTATGATGTAGCGTTTACTTATAGTAAAATAGTTTCTTCATAAAGTCCTTGTGGTATGGAACAGATAGAGATAGTTCCATGAGCGTTGCTTTGCCATCTTGATTGACGCCAACTGTCAATCCTAAGAAAGAAATGTTTCGAAATAGTGTGCAGAGAGCCTGACTCTGTAGACGGGGTGCGCAGGGACTTTTCGGTAGTGTAGAAAAGAGAAAACTTGGATGCTAGAAGAGAGATACACTGGAACGGAGCATCTGGATAGAATACCTGAATGGCATACAGAAGAATCTCCCTGGAAAGCCACAAATATCGTCAGCCTCATGCAGCGCAATCGCATAAACCCCAAAAACATCTGCGAAGTTGGGTGCGGTTTTGGAGAAGTACTTCGTCAGTTGCAAATGCGTATGGATAAAGTATGCGAGTTTTTTGGCTATGACATCTCTTCGGTTGCGCTGGAACATGCTCAAGAAAGGGCCAACGAGCGTCTGCACTTCCAACTGGCAGATATGACGCAGAAGGAGGTAGAAACTCCTTTTGACTTGATGTTAGTACTGGATGTAGTGGAGCACGTTGAAAATTACCTCGGCTTTTTGCAGCAAAT
Organism: Ktedonobacteraceae bacterium; assembly: GCA_034438135.1. GTDB lineage: Bacteria > Chloroflexota > Ktedonobacteria > Ktedonobacterales > Ktedonobacteraceae > Paraktedonobacter. Next base: position 872 of record DAOTTL010000388.1, read on the forward strand.
TCGCTCTAAGAGCGTGTACAAGGTTTTTCAGATCCCTCTTGATCTTTCGGCCCAGACCGTGCTAAGGCGTGGAGTATTACCGCGTTTAAGCGATACATTGGGACATATCCATTACTTCACCAAGGCCACTGCTCTAAAAACTCTTCAGAACTGTGGCTATGAGATCCTGGACTATACGTATACCTCCAGCTCAAACGATTTACCCACCCATCTCTTAACTGTGAAATTGATGAGGATTCCACGCAAGATTTGTGCTGCTTTCAATAAAGATCTGACCGCTCGCGCTCTGGGTGGGTATCGGCTACTGATCCTGGCAAAGTGAATGTGTTTACGCAATAAGCTGGGCTGTATCATTGCTCGGATTATTGACGAGTTTTGAGACTGGACGAGCTTTCATCAACTCGCTTGGATAGGGTGTTAGCCAGTGGGTCAGAACTTCGGTGTCGTGCAACTGAGGATTGAGCCAGTCTTCGTAGGCACCGGGTCGCAGGATAACGGGCATGCGGTTGTGAATTGTGGCCATCAGGTCGTTGGGTTCGGTGGTGACGATAGTGCAACTCTGAATCTGACGACCATCGGACCCTTTCCACTGGTCCCACAGTCCCGCGAAGGCAAAAATCTGGTTGTCCTGCATGGTGATGTACATAGGAGTTTTGCTTTTGCCCTCTGCTTTCCATTCGTAGAAGCCGTCGGCTACGATCAGACAGCGTTTCCTGCTCAGCAGGTTTTTGAAGCTGGGCTTTTCGGCCAGTGTCTCGGCTCTAGCGTTGATCATACGTGAGCCTATGCTTTCATCCCTGGCCCAGGAGGGGATCAGTCCCCAATGGAGCATGCTCAGGTGAGTTGAGCCATTTCTCAGAACGGCAATGATGTCTTGCGTTGGTGCTATATTATAGCGTGCCTCCGCGCTAAGTGTGGATGTGGCTCCGAAACTTTCTGCGACTTTATTGATGCTGGCGGTAAGTGTGTAGCGTCCGCACATGAATGTTCTCACCTTTCTGGAATCCTTCAGATATTTTTAGATTATCCCCTATTATAAGTGTATTCTTTTTACACGCAAAAAATATGGTATTTGGGACATTCTCATTCTCGTTGTTGGCCCCTC
>DAOTTL010000389.1:0-1757 GCA_034438135.1 Ktedonobacteraceae bacterium
ATCTTTAAGCATGATCCCGTCGCCACATTTAGCGCAGACGCGCTCGGTCATATTATTGACCTCTTCGCGGTTAGCCAGCGAGGCACGTGCTGTTTTAGAAAGTTCACCCTTTTTTGGCATGAGTTATATGACCCCTTTCGCCTTCTTCCGTCTATCTAGATCTTTGGGATGGGTCACCTGCTGGTGCCTATCCCTGACAATGCGAGCAAATCTCTGTCCTACTTACACTGCGTGCCATTCATTATAGCACATTTTGCGCTCCATAGTCCACCGCTCGTCACAGCCCTCATCAGCGCTGTTGCAAAGGTTGTTTCTTTTCCCGCCCCTCCACCCTTTTTTAGAGGATCGGAGGCAGTGCGGTCGCACTGCCTCCGATCCTCTTTTTTTCTGGGGAGAGGTTTGGCACTCAGAGGTGAGGGGTTTGGCAACGGCTAAACAACGAGTTTTGCAAAACTCTGAAATAAAAGAAAAAATCCTTGACGAAACAGATTTTTTTGTTTATACTTAGTAATTGAGTACTTACCGATTGAGTAAGAGTCACCGCCAGTTTATATCTCGATATGCTTCATCGTCCTGGCGGTGACTATCATTTTCTTGAATTGGCGAGGGAAACTTTGCTTATGAATGGTGTTGTAGCACTGACTCGTGCCTTACGAATGACGGCTGAGTGTCAATGAATGTAAAGCAGGCGCTTGCAGCAAATGGCAGGCACATAGCCTATCGTATGGTTGGAGATCGACGTATCATTGTCGAGCAGGCTGGGGAACTGCTTTTCGTCCAAATTCAACGCCAGCGAAAAAAGCATTGGATTAGTGACGACAGCGGTGGCAGTATACGCTATCTGGCGGGTATCCTACGGGATGCTACTGGTCGCTACTGTTGTGTAGGACGCGACCTGGTCTGTCTGGAACAGTTGAGGGCCTGTTTGCCGTTGCGAGATCAGGAGCTTTGCCTCACGACATATGATGATTGGCATCCGTTGGCATAGAAGAGGGTTGAAGGTAGAGGCGGGGGAGTCGATCTTGTGTGCAGGGTTATTCTCTTTCCTCAGAAAAGCGCGAGTTTTCCATCAGCCACCTTTGAGCGGTGCTATACCCTTTGAGAAGCTGCCAGATAGCAGTACTCCAGAGCCAGAGTGCACTGAGAGAGCCGATTACAGTCATCCAACCATTCACTTGATGGTCGCCAATGAAAAGATTTTGGGGAACAAAAAGAACTGTAACGAGAGCAATTCCTCCGCAGACTGCCGCATTAAGATAGAAACTTGTATTTTGGAAGATGGGGACCAGGGCTAGAAAGTACAGACAGATCAGCATTGCGAGAAGTGGCAGAATAAATGCGGTGTGGTTTGTCCAGAGACAGAACTGGATCTCAATGAAAAAAGCGACTATCTGTATCGCGTTGATTCCCACGATGAACCAGCGACGCCGCTCAGGCTCTTTCGGCCAGGGGTCACGCGGGATCTCATGCATGGCCTGGCGAAAATTGAGACTTGAGATTAGCAGAGCAATGGTCCACATGGACAATAAAATGAATGGCAGGATGTTCTCCGGCCCAAATAAGCCAATCATTGCCAGCATTCCCCACAAAAACCCAAAACCCGCGCAGACGAGAATAGAGAGGTTCATGCTTCTCAACTCGTTTCCTGTTTCTGTATGTATTCCCTCTGTTTCCATTGTCGTCTGTCACATCTCCTCAGCAATATTGAAGTACGTTCCTTTCTGATTATACACGAATTTTTGGTTTACAGGAACTTT
>DAOTTL010000390.1:0-2137 GCA_034438135.1 Ktedonobacteraceae bacterium
GCTGTCGGCTGCGCCGCCAGCAAGAGCGTTTGCTCATTTTGGCAAAATGAGGGATAGCTCATCTCTCTTTGAGGTGGAGGGGGGAGATAGAGATAGAGCCAATATGAAAATGGTTGGTACAGCCAGAAACACTTGGCTGTATAAAACTCCTGGCCAAAATGCTACAATCAGTAAAAAAGCAGTCCATTTCATATACAAGCCAGGAGGCTATTCACCGTGGAAAGACAAACCGGTACAACACGAGTTAAACGCATGTTTCCAGAAATGCTCAAAGGAGGAGTCATCTGCGACGTTGTGACGCCTGAGGACGCGAAAATTGCCGAAGAGGCGGGTGCAAGTGCTGTAATGGCACTGGAACGAGTTCCTGCCGATATCCGCGCTCACGGAGGCGTGGCACGCATGAGCGATCCAGAGCTGATCCTGCGGATCAAAGAAGCAGTTACTATTCCTGTCATGGCCAAATGCCGCATTGGACATTTTGTCGAGGCCGAGATTCTGCAAACTCTGGGAGTTGATTGCATCGACGAATCTGAGGTGCTTACACCCGCCGACGAAAAATATCATGTGAACAAGCACCAGTTTAGCGTTCCCTTTGTGTGCGGTGCGCGAAATCTGGGCGAGGCACTCAGACGTGTTGGAGAAGGCGCATCTATGATTCGTACAAAAGGCGAACCAGGTACCGGCGATATAGTCGAAGCGGTCCGCCATATGCGCACCATCATGGATGATATTCGTCGATTACAAGTTCTGCCCGAAGAAGAATGGATGACCGAAGCAAAAAACCTGGGAGCACCATATGAGCTGGTCCGCGAAGTTGCCCAGACTGGCAAGCTGCCCGTCGTCAACTTTTCGGCTGGCGGGATCGCGACACCAGCGGACGCCGTCTTGATGATGCGCCTGGGTGCCGAGGGAGTTTTTGTTGGTTCGGGTATCTTCAAATCCAGTGATCCAATGAAGCGAGCCAGGGCAATTGTACGAGCAACAACTCACTACCAGGACCCTGAGATCGTCGCTGAGGTCTCGCGCAACCTGGGTGAGCCAATGTTTGGCACCAGTGCCAGCGCACTTGCCCTGGAGGACCAGATGGCCCCTAGAGGCTGGTAAACTGTCTATTGATGGAAAATGACAAGCATGCATGCAACTACAAACACACCTGACCCGTATACTACTACGGGGAAGTTATACATAGGCGTTCTGGCCCTGCAAGGGGACTTCCAGGCACATTCCAAGGCCTTAAAATCTGCCGCTCAAACACTTCATCTCGATATTGAGGTCAGAGAGGTTCGACTCCCCCAACACTTGAACGATTTAGATGGTATAATATTACCAGGTGGAGAGAGTACCACTATTGGTAAGCTTATGGAACTGTACGGTTTGAAAGAACCACTACAGGAAAAAATCCACCAGGGGGTTCCCATTTGGGGAACCTGCGCGGGGCTAATACTATTAGCACGGGAAACCGACAATGCTCTGACAGGTCAGCCACTACTGGCCTCAATGGACATTCGCGTTTGCCGTAACGCTTTCGGCAGTCAGCGGGAAAGTTTTGAAACCGATATCTCTGTACCGGAACTGGGAGAAGCGCCATTCCACGCAGTCTTCATTCGCGGTCCCTCGATCGAAAAGGTAGGACCGGAGGTGAAGGTGCTGGCAACGCTCGATGATGGAACTATCGTTGCTGTGCGACAGAACTCCTTACTGGGTACGGCATTTCATCCAGAGGTCTCAGGAGATCCTCGTTTTCATAACTACTTTCTGCGTCTAGTACAGAGCGCAATGAAGTAGGGGACTGCACTATCTGGCCAGACAACTTTCCACCAAAGGTGAATGGTCAGAGCGGGCACAATCCTCTGTAGCGCGGGAGCAGTGATGATACGACCGGTACTTTATGTGGACTTGCCGGGAATCATCTACGCACTTGACCGACGTACTCGCGGCAAGCAACACGAATTCGCTAATTTTGTGTGCTGGCTAGAGCCCGTCGAGGGTCGCATCTCCCTCCCGCCTATCCTGAGAAATATCTTCCCTATTAATCCTGCCTCGCGTACCTGGATCTGCGAAGACCATTGGAAACTTCTAGGCTTCGCCCAGGTGCGTGAACGCCCATCGCATATTACCTGGGAGATATCTTATCTGG
>DAOTTL010000391.1:0-5264 GCA_034438135.1 Ktedonobacteraceae bacterium
GCCTACCCAGACGCAGCAACGCTGGCAACAACGTGTCATCTCTGCCGTTGCTGCGGCATCTCCTGACATCACATTTGACCTATGGTCCAGCTACGAACGCCTGTTGCCTCACGCGTTGCTCTGCGCCACCTGGATCGAGCAGTTGTCGGTGGTCACCTCTTCCGCTGCGTTCCTGCTCAATCAAGCTGGATACCATCTGCATGAGCGTGGGCGCTATGGAGAAGCTGAGCCGTTGTTCGAGCGGGCTCTGGCGATCAGGGAGCAGCAGTTGGGTCCTCTTCATCTCGATACCGCAACCAGCCTGAACAATCTGGCTCTACTTTATAAAACCCAGGGGAAGTACGACCTGGCCGAACCGTTGTACGAGCGTGCTCTGGCGATCAGGGAGCAGCAGTTGGGTCCCCTTCATCCCAATTCGGACTCACGCTCTCCGGCTCCATGACCCTCTCTGGTGGAGGTTGCTGGTGGGCCAGGAAGAAGAGATGTGCTCGCTCCTGGGCATGCAGGTGCAGGGCCTGAACCAGACTTTCCAAAACCTGCGTCGAAACGGTAATCGGGCGTCCCTGCTCTAACCAGGTGTACCAGTCCACACTGACGCCTGCCAGTTGGGCCACTTCTGCGCGTCTGAGTCCAGGCGTTCACCGCCTGATGCCTCACGGCAGTCCCACGTCTTCAGGAGCAAGCCGCGCCCTTCTAGTGCGCAGGAAATCTCCAAGCTCTTGCAAGCGTTGCTGCTCCTGCTCATGTCCCATAGCTCTCTCGCTCCATAACTTGCCTTTGCCTTCCTGAATCGCGGGAACATTCGAGGCTGGTTGGTCGAAAGAAGTAGCAACAACAAGGATCTTTTGTCGTGTCATGTCTGGCTGAACGAGTGGCTCGATACCAGTTGCATCGAACCACTCGTTCAGTTGCACACATGGGTCCAGACCTGAAAGATTACCAGGCATATCAAGAAGAGAAAGCCGGACACCAGCAACATGAGGAAGCCACAGCCGAAAAGAGCGCCCCTCATTCTCTTGTGGTTATTCCTGTTCATGAGTATTTTCTGCATCAGTATTTTCTTTGTTTGGAGCAGGGAAATGGGTGCTCTGCTGGACTGTTTCTCTTGTCTCTCGTGCTTTCCTACCTTTGACTGCTCTCCTGGAAAAAGCTTAGCCTTTTTCTCTTCCCTTTGCTATGATATCCATCACAGTGCAGGGCTTTCCAATTCTAAAAAACGGAACAGTAATTCGGAACAGTAATTGAGGAGGGAGAAAAGAGGCTGAATCTCGGCTCAAGAGGCTGAAAAAGAAGAGTTTTCCTGGTAGAAGACAAAAAACGCAAGATCTACGAGGAGAGCTCTGCTGAGAAGGTATCGAGCAAGTCTTTCGCCTGGAACGAACCGTACGCATCTTGAAAGCAGGCAGAATCCGTCACGAAGTGGTGTATGGGCTAAGTAGCCTTTTATTAAAATTGGAAAACCCTGCGTTACTAGCCAGTAGCGGAACGAGGATTTGAGCAAGAATGGAGAAGTTTTTTTCTCTCTCTACACGTAAAATGGGTATGCATGCGAAGAGTAAGAAGATCTCTGCTTCCTATGAGTCATTCTGAATTCAATAGAGAGAGGAAAGAAGGAACTACTTATGAACCCACCTGATCAGCACCATTTCACTACTAACAACGACACATCTGCTCTCCCTGCGGTGGTTGACCGTGCCACCTGGCAGGCGGAACTGGACACGCTGTTGGTTCGGGAAAAAGCGCACACCCGCGAAGGGGATGCGATTGCGGCGGCTCGTCGGCGGTTGCCGATGGTGGAGATAGACCCCACCATCACGCTGATCGGCCCACACGGACCGGTCCCGCTGCTGGAGGTCTTCGAGGGCCGACGGCAGTTGATCGTCTACTTTCACATGTGGCACATCGGTCAACCCGCCGAAGACCAGTGCGAGGGCTGCACCTTCTTCACTGGCCAGGTGCGCGAACTGTCCTACCTGCATTCCCGCGACGTTACCTATGCCACGTTCTGCGAAGGCCCGTACGAGGAGAGCGCACGTTACCGCGACTTCATGGGGTGGAACGTCCCATGGTACTCGGCACAAGACTCCGCCGACGCCCTGATCGCCGGGCGCGGCTTTGGCATGCTGGTGTGCTACCTGCGGCAAGGCGATCGTGTGTTCGAGACGTACTGGAACAGTTGGCGCAGCACGGAGGTGATGGGCTCCAGTTACGGACTGTTGGACATGACCGTGTACGGTCGGCAGGAGACCTGGGAAGACTCGCCCGCTGGCTGGCTGCAACACTGGGCAAACAACGGCGAACAGTTCCGCACAAACGGACGTCCCACCGCCCAATGGTCCCGGCTTGCCGCCGGACGTTCCGACGACCTCGGCACCAGTGCCGCCGTCGCTCCACACGGCGGCCAAAACCAGCCCTGACCTGGAGAGGGTCTGGCTCAATCCTGGTGATTGATGAGCTTTTCTGACCAAAAAGGGCTGGCAATGAACGGAAAGGGTATGGTTTTTCTTCGTACCGCAGCGAAAATCTTGCTGTTTGTATCGATTACCAACAGCATTTTCTGAGGAAATTCCCTGGTCACCAGAAGTGTGCCAGAACCCTTATCTATCCTTCCCTGGCAGAGGAACCTCATACCCGCGTGCAGAGAGATAGCCATAAAACGCAAAGCGCCAAAACGAGGCGGCGATTTGTCTGGGGGTGGAGCGCTTTTCGAAGTCGGAGCAAAAGCGCCAGGCCACCTTTGCCGCTATTCGAGAGCTTCAGCAGGAAAAGCATCCAGTGACAAGAGCGGCTGTGGCGAGAAGAGCTGGTGTGTTAGTGGTCTTTCTGCGCAGCCATCCAGATCTGCTTCAAACTCTTGTTAGTAAAACTGAAGCGACGTTTGAAAGCCAGGGATCTCATTTTTTCGGCTTGAGCGTAGAGATCGAGATATCATAGCTCAACTGTCGCAGCCAGTAGGCAAACTGTTCAGGCGTAGAGGGCCGCTCCTGCGCCAGCCACCAGGCGAGCGCACTACATCCAGCTGAGGCAACAGTGATGAACTTCAGATCGAGCGGCGGTGTATCGGGATCAGATGCGGCTTCGGGGAACGTCTGATGGAAGTACGCAAGAACACGCTGCTGCGTCTGTTGGCGAAAGCGCTGGCTCAAAAAGGTGTCCGCCTGCGCACCTGGCATCACGCGGTAAAAGTCGGGGAACTGTTGAATCTGCTTGAATAGCTCGATGATTCCTTCATCGATGAGTCCTTCAGGACGACCCTCCCCTATGATCCCTCCCTCCTCTAACACATCGTATATCTCATTGAGATGCTGTTCGAGCAGATCGTATTTATCAAGGTAGTGACGATAAAACGTCGAGCGGTTCACCATGGCACGCTCGGTAATATCGCGCACGGTGAGGGCCGCGAACCCTTTCTCCACAGTCCCCTCAATCAACGCTTGCGTGAGCAGTTTGCGCGTGCGACGAACTCTCAGATCTTCAACGCCATCGAGCTTTTGCATCACTTTCCTCTCCCATGTTGCATAGGCAACACGTTCCGTTCCATTGTTGATTGACGCTCATTGTACCATCGGTTACGCTTCTTTTGCAATGGCGCGTTGGCTTTGCGCCGCTTTTGAGGAACGATCTTAAGCTCAAAAATGAAGGAGAAAGCACTATGGATATTCTGATCTATGGGGCAGGTGTTGTTGGCAGTGTCTATGCCGCCAGACTTCAGGAGGCGGGACACAACGTCTCGCTGCTGGCGCGAGGCCCACGGGCGGTCTCGTTGCGTACACATGGTATTCAACTTGAGGATGCATCGACTGGCCAAAAGACAACAACTCACGTTTCCGTTGTTGAACACCTGGCTCCAACCGATACGTACGATGTTGTTCTCGTGACCATACGATTCGACCAACTTCCTTCCATCTTGCCGATCCTTGCCGCCAATCGTCAGGTTCCCACGCTGCTGTTTCTGCTTAACAATCCGGCTGGCATGCAGCAATTTGAGCAGCTTGATCTACAGCGCGTGGTTCCTGGTTTTCCAGCCGTTGGTGCCGTACGCAAAGGAGATGTCGTGCATTATATGGCCCTTCGCCAGGCGCCGACGATGCTGGGCGAAGCTGATGGCCGTGTAACGCCGCGCCTTCGCCAGCTCGCGGCTATTCTCAAACAGGCAGGCTTCACCGTCGAGTTGAGTCCCGACATAATCGCGTGGTTGAAAACCCACGCGATCATGGATATAGGCATCATCGCATCCATGCCGATGACGGGGAGAAAGAGCGCACAATTTGCGCGGTCGCGCCGCGACGTTGTGCTGCTGGTTCAGGCCATTCGTGAAGGGCTGCTGGCGCTGCGAGCGCTGGGCACGCCTCCGACGCCCTTCTATATGACCGTGCTCTTTCTCTGGTTCCCTCGCTGGCTCACCGTCATCCTCATACAATCTCTGCTGCGCACGCGTATTGCCGGGCTTGGGATCGACATTCATCTCGGTAACGACGTTGAAGAGACCCATCAGATGGCACGGGAGATCATGGCGCAACTGCGCTCCTCACCCCTCGCCACGCCGACCCTGAATCGCCTGATGGAGGGGGCCTTAGAGCAGACAGCTCACTAACGCGCCCGCTGCCTCAACGAGCGCGAAGAAGGAGGTAGCTTCGCCGGTTTTGTGCAGATAAATGATCTCAATTTGCGTTCAAATGAGTAACTTTGCTGCTCATTACCTTGCTTCAACGGGCAGTCTAAAATTGTCTTTTAGAACGCAAATTGGTATGAGACCTCTTTATTGCCTCAAATTTCCGCATTCCCCTCGCCAGTTGAATGGTATTCTTGAGAAGAAGAAGCCACACTTCCATACTTCTGGACACATCCAGAAATATGGAGAGAGAGTATCCTACGTGATGAAATAATGGGAATGAAAACAGGAACAATATTATAAGCTACACGAGCATTCTGGGCAATATCTCATAAAAATCGCGTCGTTCCCGTCGTCCGCAAAGGGCCTTGCAAGCCTTCGCCGTATCCCCCTTCACAGCTTTGCCGGAGCAAGACCACGCCACAGCTCTTGTAGCAATAGCTACGGCTATCTATAAAGAGCTTGATCGATACGAAGGACAATTGATACGCTTTGTCCATTATATACGCGAAAATACTAAGCCAGGCTTATTGCTTGTAGTGATACACCACCTCATCTCTGATCATTACTCGAATGGCATCTTTTGGCATGATTTTATCAAGGTATATAATAGCCTCCTGGCGGAGGAAAACATCTCACTAAGCCCTAAGCC
>DAOTTL010000392.1:0-9176 GCA_034438135.1 Ktedonobacteraceae bacterium
ATAATCAGAGAGCGAGCAGAGCTCTTAACCGACTTCTTCTTCTGAGGGTTGGATCTCCGCTCTATGGTCGGGCAAAGAGACAAGATTCTCCAGTCTCCAATAACGTGTACGCTGAGACTTTCTTTCAGCCAGACGATAGTCAGGTGGATATTTCTGACAAAACTGTTCTTTTGAGAGCACGCTCCTGAGTATCCAGGTCGCCTGACTATAGGTAAGATCTCGCCCGGCATGCTGTTGCCGCCAGTGTTCGATACGCGCTGAAGCGATTTCGGTATCAACTCCAATAAAACAGAGCGGACACTGATTGGGTTCTCGCTTGACTACTTGCTGCTGAGATTGCTGGGTAAAAAAGTTGATATTCTCCCAGAGTGTTTCATCCATTTCCTCATCAATATCGGCAAAGTGCTGGTCTTCATAGCGCAAACCATAGAGAGCGTTTTGCGCACGAAGATAGGCCTGTTTATCACTCAACTGATGTGGACAAATCTCTGCAACATTCACCCCTAGCTCTCGAAATAACTCCTCTATTGGATATTGCAAACATTCACTATCCGTAATCGCCCGGCTACAATATATCCCCTGCTCGCAGCTGGAGGGCACCGGGGTACGCTTCAATTCTTCTACGCAGTCAATAGGTAGAAAAGCCTCGGCAAGGCGGTACGGCAGATGAAAAACATAGTGGGAAAGAGAACTGAGATAGTCAAACGCAATAAAACTCGTTCCCTCAGGATCTAGCTTTCTGAGATCATTCTCATCTAACTGGTTCCAACTATCCCAGGTAACGAGATCAGAAAGTCGTGAATCCTGAATGTAAAGCAGATCACCTGGTCCAACGCAGAGTCCTGTCAATTTCTGATGAGGAATAGGCTGTCGCGCGGACCGGGCCTCACGCTCAAGCTGTACAAGCTGGGCATAGATATAGTGTTGCACCTCCTCATCGCTCAGCGCTTCTATATCCGACAGAACAAGGGTCTTTTTTCCAGTCATAGTCATATAAAACTGTTTCGCTAACTGATCGTAGATATTCACCGTAGAGTCAACCATGAGAGTTTCAAGTCGCCACAACACCGATTCCGCAGCGATGTCTGCGGCTATATCAAACATGAGTTCACTCCCGAAGCTCTCTATCCCGTCGATATAGGCAACGGCCTTGATGGCTCCTGATTTATACGCCTGTCTCAGCAACGCAGTTTTCACACGATAGAGTCCCTGACGATCCGCAAAAAAGAGGCGTTCACGCGCCCTGGCCCAATGATTTAATGCGAAAAGGATATGCATTGTATGTTCAATGCGACTCGGCTGACAGAGTCGCTTCAAACGAGTTACAGTAAGACCTGTGGTTGACTGTTTCTGTTTCATACCATTCTCCCTTACCAGATTACCTCCCCATCCCAGTAGCCTTCGAGATACAGGTACCTCTCTATCAAAATGCTCCTGATCCTCCAAACCACCTTCCAAAATACTCTTGATTCTCCAAACCACGCTCTTTACTTCTCAAATTTCTAGGGAATCTGGTGGCAGACAAATACCATCCCAGGGATCTTCATCCCAGTCCTCATTGTCATGTCCGCACGCAGGCCAGAGAATATCACGGATGCCTGGCTTGGCCAGATAGAGTTGCTTATCCAACAGTTTATGTGGACAAATACTCTCAATGTTGATGCCCAGATCCTGTAAAATCTCCCTCACAGGATGTGTCAGACCTTCTCCCTCATCAAGCGTTTTTTGCCCATACGTTCCTCTCTCTTGACTTACGCCTGGAACCCTCTGCAAAGCAGCAAGGCAAGCATCAGGCATAAATGTCTCAGCCCAGCGAAAGGGCAAATGAAAAATGAAATCCGCCGTAACACTGGTGTACTGAAAGGCAATCTCGCTGAAACCTTCAGGATCAAGTTTACGCTGGTCACTGATGTCCAGATCCTCCCAACATTCAAATCCATCCATAAAATAGAGCCGATTACTTCGAATATGCAGTAAATCCACCGGCGCTATACAGAGAGCCTTTAGATGACTCAGAGGCAACGGCTTACGAGTAGCCCTGGCCTTTTCTAGCAACTTTTGCAATTCTTCCTGAATAGAGTCCCGCAACAGTTCGAAACTTACTGCTCCAACCGCATCAGCAACAAGTGTGAAGTCTTTGCCAGTAACATGCTTATAAAATGGACGAATAAAATGCTGGTATCTTTCAGATCCCTCAAGGGGAAAAGGGAGTAAAATGTCGGGATCGGCCATATCTCGCACAGAGATCAACACACCCCTCGCAGCATTCGCTGCGACACTCTCCAGTAGAAGCTCGCCTGGAAAACGATAGCGTCGATCAATATACATCACAGGCTGAATCATCCCAACCTTTGCCGCCTGCTCCAGGACCAACGATTGGGCTTCGTACAATCCCTGACGATCAGCGTAAAGGAGTTGCCGATTGGCCTTTTTCCAACCGTTCAAATAATACAGTAAACGCAGCGTATGCTCGATCTGCTCCGGTCGGCAGAGCCATTCTAAACGCGCAGGAAAAATCGCAGCAGGAAATACCAGAGGAAACTGTTGTGCTGAAGTGACTTGCATAACTCTATGTACCTACCTCTCTATCCAACAACCATCTATCTATCCAATCACAAAATGTTCTCGACGAGCGGGACGGTAACTTTTTCCGCTCACAAGTAAGTAATACAGATCCTCGCGGAAAAATCGGAAAGCAAGTGAGCGAATTTTCTCGACTTGCCAACCCATGGTATGATTGAGAACGGAACGTTTTCTTGAAGAAGCAAAGGTGAGGGAGCCACGCTTTGGAACAACTTGAAACGACGCTGAAACAGTATTTTGGCTACAGTTCTTTTTGGGAAGGTCAGCGCCAGGTTATTGAGCAGGTGCTCTCGCGCCGCGATACCTTTGTACTCATGCCCACCGGCGGCGGCAAATCGCTGACCTATCAATTGCCTGCATTGCTCTTGCCAGGTCTGACGATTGTAGTCTCTCCGCTGATTGCACTGATGAAGGATCAGGTAGAGCGGCTGCGTGCCAATGGTATTGCGGCAACTTTTATTAATAGTTCGCTCAGCTCCTCTGAACGAACCGCTCGCGAGATGGCCGCGTTAAACGGGGATCTGAAGTTGCTTTACGTAGCACCAGAACGCCTCCTCTCTGACGGGTTTCTTGTACTGATGGATCAAATAGAAGAGACCGTTGGTCTCTCTCTCCTGGCCGTTGACGAGGCCCACTGTGTGAGTGAATGGGGACATGATTTCCGTCCAGAGTACCGTCAATTGGGTCGCATGCGCACGCGTCATCCCGAGGTTCCTTTCCTCGCTCTGACGGCTACTGCAACCGAGCGAGTACGCGATGATATCCAGCAGCAACTTCGATTACAGGACCCTTACCTGCATGTTGCCAGCTTCAATCGCCCCAATCTTTACTATGAGGTGCGTCCAAAGGGTCGAAGCTCCTATGGCGAACTGCTGGCTATACTACGCCAATACGACGGGGCATCGGTGATTATTTACTGCCAGACGCGCAAAAACGTCGATGATCTGGCAGGTGCGTTAGAAGTGGATGGAGTGCGAGCGCTTCCCTATCATGCTGGCCTGAGCGCAGAACAGCGCAACCAGAATCAGGAGCGTTTCATTCGCGACGATGTACCTGTACTGGTTGCTACAATCGCCTTCGGAATGGGCATCGCTAAACCCGATGTGCGTGCCGTTATTCACTACGATCTATCGCGCAACCTGGAAAGCTACTACCAGGAGTCCGGTCGGGCAGGACGAGATGGACAACCAGCAGAGTGTATTCTCTTTCTTAACTACGGCGATCGAGTCAAAGTTGAGTATATGATTGGTCAGAAGTCGAGCGAGGATGAGCAACTGATTGCGCGTCAACAGCTACAGCAGATGCTGGTGTATTGCGAAAGCACTGATTGCCGCCGCCGCTCCCTCCTGGGCTACTTTGGTGAGATTTACGCCGAGGCAAACTGTGACAACTGTGATAACTGCCAGAACTCGGATGTAGAACTGGAGGACCGCACAATCGATGCACGTCGTTTTCTCTGGTGCGTGGGAAAAACACACGAGCGCTTTGGAATGCGCCATATTATCGATATCCTGCGGGGTGCGAATACGCAGCGTATCCGCGAGTATCAACATGATCAGTTACAAGCCTATGGAATTGGCAAAGAGTATAGCGTCGAGGATTGGCAACATCTGGCGCGTGCCCTTCTGCAACAGGGCTTGCTCGGCCAGACGCTGGACACCTATCCAGTGCTCCAATTGAATGCGTTGTCACGCGACATTCTGAAACAACAACGACAGGTCTTGCTCCCCAACGTGAAGAAACGTCTTGTAGCGTCCACTCCTCGTCAGGAGCATGTCATTCTTCTAGAGCCAGAAGATAAGCCACTCTTCGAGCATCTACGCAGCCTGCGCAAGCGTCTGGCCAATGAGCAGGGTGTGCCTCCCTATGTGGTGTTTCCAGATAGTAGTTTACAGGCAATGGCCCATCAACGCCCTATAACGCGCGAACATTTTGCACGCATCCCTGGTGTAGGTAAACGTAAATTGGAAGCATATTACGATATTATATCCGATGAGATTGGCATGTATTGTGAGCTTCACGACCTGCCTGTAGGTCTGGAAATACCCGAAGAGAAACCCCGTTCAAATGACCTTCAACCGAAGGAGCAGAAACCGCGTGCCAACACTGCCACACCGACCCATACAATTACCCTGGCTCTCTACCGTCAGAGTTTGAGTGCTGAGGAGGTTGCGAAAGAGCGCAACCTGGCGGTGACAACAATTATCAGTCATCTGGTCACGACCCTTGAGATTGGTGAACAGATCGATATCTCCCCCCTGGTATCCGATAAGCACTATCAGACTATTCTTAGAGCATTAGGTGAAGTTGGCGACGAGCGCCTTAAACCCGTCAAAGACTTACTCGGGGATGAGTATTCGTATGATGAGATTCGCCTGGTACGTGCTGTAGAACGCCAGGCATCAAAACCTGCAACGCCACAGTGAACATGCTATTCAATGACGATTTCCAGGTCACGCTGATCTTCTCGCAACACTCGCACAAGTTCCCATGGCTCACTGGGAGCTTCCTGTAAGGTTTGGGCTAGAAGACCCACATGGTAGCGCAGAACGCTTACACCAACCTGCCGCTCACGTTGCTGGTCACGTTGAAAACAGAGTTCCAGTGAGGTATCAAAAATAAGGAGGCAGCCAAAATACCCAAAACGGTGTGCGAGATTGCTGAGATTGCGACGTGCATAAGGTTTAAGCGCGACGCTATCCGCTACACAGAAACGACCGAGGAGCATACGTTTTTGCAAAATATAGTGAAAGAGGTCGAAGGTATCACGATTTACTGTCTGGTTATTCTCATCATCGCAGATCATCCCTCGACAGCGATCCGAAGAGACAATCGCTGTCTTTAGAAAGCGCTGTTCAGCAAATGTACTTTTCCCACATCCTGCTGGACCACAAAGAACCAGCAGCGTTTTTCTCGGGAGAACAAGGCGTTCAGTCATACCATAGCCCTATCGTTGCACGCGCTCCACACCTCTGGTATAATCCGTGTACGAAAGGCCGCCAGAACCACAAAGGTTGGAGAGCATCGCAAACGCTGTCGCTAGTTTCTTAAATTACACAAAAGAGACAGTGGCAGAAGTACCCGTCAGAGCCGCAAAAACGCGTTATCTATAAATGGGAACGGGTTTCCGCTCCGCAAAAAGATCAAAGCTCAGAAAGTATACAACAGGATGGGGGTAAGAACAAAGACCCATTGGACATAGCTTCCGATCTTGTGAGCAAATTCGTCATAGAGAACGTACAATTAAGAGCGGCCATACTCTAAAAACCTTGCGGTTGTCAAGCGAAAATGCTATAAAGTACTAGACACGCATAAATGAATACGCTGTGAAGACTGCGACGTGTTTTTCGATACTTATGCTGCGATAGGGAAGTATAAATAAAAGAGTTCAGGAAGACAGGTATGCAGAACCCCTTGCAACTTCTACGCAATCTGATATTCGGACAAAAAGAAAGAGAAAACGGTTATCATCCCGACACGGACGGTGGCGGCTATGGAGCATATGCAGAAGGAGATGAACAACGCCAATTGTATACTGCGTTGGACGTTGGCACCGCTTATGCGAAAGCAATGATCGTTGAAGTAAAGGATGATATTGGCGTCGTTCTAGGCGTCGGACGACATCAACAGAGCTATAGCCATATGTCTGATGGTATTGTGACTGATATACCAGGCGTAATCGCCAACTGTAACGAGGCATTGTTGCGTGCTGAAGAGGCGTCCGGGGGACTGATTGCCCCCAATACCGTCATCGGTATTGCAGGCGAACTGGTCAAAGGTAGTTCCATAACTATCACCAAGCAACGGGCACATCCATCCAAGCCTGTGACGCCTGAAGAGCTGGAAAGCGTTATCTCCAGTGCGCAACAAAAACTCCTGAAAGGCGCGAAAGAGCGCATCGCCATTGAAACAGGTTATCCAAATATTGAAGTACGACTCACCAATGCTGCTGTTATCTCTGTGAGTATTGACGGCCAATCGATCAGCAATCCTATCGGCTTCCGTGGACGACACTTTACCCTGACTCTCTTCAGCGCCTTTGCGCCGTTAATGCAACTGGGTGCCCTGGAAACTGTTGCCCAGGGACTCGACCTCACGCTGGTTACAGTTGTGGCAGAACCGTATGCACTGGCTCGCTGCCTGAGCCGCAATGCCAGCGCAGACAGCGGCGCTATCTTTATCGATATCGGCGGAGGAACCACTGATATCGCGCTGGTACGTCAGGGAGGCATCGAAGAAACCCGCATGTTTGCGCTCGGTGGCCGCACCTTCACGCGCCGACTGGCAGCTCATAAAGGACTCTCATTGAAAGAGGCAGAGAAGCTCAAAATTGGCTATAGCCAGGGGGCAGTCAAAGGAGCAGAGAAAGACGAGATCTCGCATATCCTCTCCTCAGAAGTACAGACATGGATGGATAGCGTTGAGCTGCTTGTCGAGGAGTTAGCCAAAGGAGAATTGCTGCCTCCTGCACTCTATATGGTCGGTGGAGGTTCAGGATTACCAGACCTTTATGAAAAATTGGCCGCATTTCCCTGGACCGAACGACTGGCATTTTCGCATCAACCAATCATTCAAACTATTCAGCCAGGCATGGTTACAAGCATCGCCGATCCAAACCACCTGCTGAAAAATGCGCAGGACATTACACCGATGGCACTGGCATACCAGGCTATTGAACTGCAAAACGAAGACAGCGTTCTGGAAAGGACGCTCTATCAGGTCATTCACAACATGCACATCTAGATTTGGTGCAAAACCAATAGATCTTTTAAGCATTGCGATGTATACTCTCCATTATGTCAGGCAGGAGAAGAGGAGAGAAACCCTTGCTTTCAGGCACTCCGGCTTTGAGGATACTGCATCAGGCGGAATGACATAGAAGAGAGTTGTTCATACACCAACGCAGCGAGAGGGGGAGAAGGGCATATGACCGACGAACAAACGATCTATCTCAGTCCTGAAGAAGAGTTAACCAGTGTACGAGAGCGCCTGGAGAGAACCCAGGCTCGTCGCATTATTCTCGTTATACCACAGCAAACACAGTTGCGTAGCCATGTGGGTTGGAGACTAATACATGCTCGCATGCGCGAATTAAATAAAGATCTGCTAGTGATCAGTCCTGACCGACAAATACGGGCAGTTGCCAGAGCAGCAGGCTTTAAGGTCGCGGAAACCCAGGAGTCACCCAGTAATCGACCGAAGGTAGGTGGCACACGTCCTGGTGGCACAAGTACGAGAGGAGCAAGTCGATCGCGTGTAGGTCCCAGCCGCGGCGCCACTGAAAGTCGGCCAGCCCAGCAGGGTGCACGAAGACGGCCTGGTCCCACTGGCAATAGACCATTAGCCGATCCTCAAGAGATGGAACCGCTCAACTTTGAGACAATGACCTCGTTCCAGGCTCCAATGAAAGAAGAACTTGAAGAAGAGAGTGGCAATCAAGGCTCTCAGACAGCGTTTTTTGAAGCGCCCGACGATCGATCGAGTCCAACCTATGATTTCCATATCGATACGACTCCTTCAGTACGTCCCTCGGTGTCACATGCAGACGACGAGGAAGAGGAGTCATTTAAGTTTGGCTATGACTATGACTACAATACGGCTCAAAGCATTCGGGAGGCAGCAGCCAGCAGAAAAAGCGGCAAGCTCGCAGATGAAAGCTCCTTTGGCAATCAGAATGAAATAAAAAGCCAGATACCTGCAACGGAGAACTGGGAAACTGATCACTATGCCTCTTTTGAGGACGATCAACAACTTGCCCCTCTCCCAGAACAGCAGGGATCGGCCCCCGGGCCGATCGAGGATAGCGAGATCAGCACACCAGATATTTCCGACCGACCGACCGACGTGATAGAAAACAAGATCGAGGATCTGGGAGATCTGGGAGTCGTTGCCAGTCCGTCGGAAGTTCAGCCTATCCAAAACCCTGATGAGTTCTCCAATAAACCACCTCGACGTGGCGACCCCTTTCCATCTCGTCGCTCGCCTCGTGCGCCTCGTCCACAGGACTATGACGATGAGGAAGAACTCTTACCCATTCCCGATATGCCAACACAAGGGTCAGGCCGCCCATCTCGAAACTTACCAGAACGTCGCATGTCTCAGCCTATCGGCCAGGTTCAGCGTCCCTCACAATCTCTTGAGCCAGGACGTCGCACGTCTCAGCCTATCGGCCAGGTTCAGCGTCCCTCACAGCCCCTTGAGCAGAGGAGACGCACGTCTCAGCCTATCGGACGCCCCCCGCGCCCCGCGCAGCCTATTGAACTTTCACAGAGAACAGCCCAACCAGTGGGACAAAAACAGCGCATCTCACAGCCGATAAGATCAGGGCCAGCACCACAAGCTGAGCCGGCACGACGAATTACGCCTCAAAATCCTCGCCCGCCCGAGAGTTCTCCTATCTCAGCTCGTCGTGCCCCTCGAAGAGGCAATCGGATAATTATCACTCTCCTGATAGCAATAGTGCTCCTGCTGGTCATATGCAGCCTTCTATTGTACTTGATCCCCACTGCCAACGTGACGGTAGCCTTCAATACACAGAGTTATACTCAGGCGATACAATTAGAGGCCTCCACGAAGCCACTGTCAGGCAATTC
>DAOTTL010000393.1:0-4921 GCA_034438135.1 Ktedonobacteraceae bacterium
GAGGAATCATGATGCCTTTAGGCTGACCCGTCGAGCCAGAGGTATAGATGACATACGCGATATGCTCGGGCAGGACGGCACTGACCGGATTTTCCTGACTCTCAGCGGAGATGCTCGACCAATCACTATCGACGCATATCTGCTTCACGGCATGGACGGGCAGTGTCTCGGCTATCTGCTGACTGGTGAGCAACATCTGGGCTGCCGTATCCTCCAGCACAAATGTGATGCGCTCGGCGGGATAGGCGGGATCGAGTGGAACATAGGCACCGCCAGCCTTGAGGATAGCCCATAGGCCGATCACCATCTCCAGTGAGCGTTCCAGACAGATCGCAACCATCACATCGGGTCCAACGCCTGACGCTTGCAGATAGTGTGCCAGTTGATTCGCACGTCTGTTAAGCTCATCATAGGACAGACTCTGTCCCTCATAAACGATAGCGATAGTATTGGGAGTGGCGGCAACCTGGCCCTCAAACAGCTGGTGGACGCAGCGCTCACGCGGGTACGCAATCGATGTCATATTTCGCTTGATAAGCAGCATTTGCTGCTCTTCATCGCTGAGTATAGCCGCTTCACTGACCAGAGTTTCAGGATTGCTCAGAACAGAGCGTAGCAAGGTAAGAAACTGTCTGGCTATGCGCTGAATGCTATTTTGTGAGAAGCTGGCAGAGTCATAGGAGAAGGCGATGGCCAGCTCTTCATGATTGGAGAAACAGGTAAGCTTCAGTTTACATGGATCGGCCTGTACAAACTGCTGGCGTATCGCAAAGGTAACAGCACCATCGGTATAATGGGTTGGGACCTCATCGCATTCAAAACCAATGGCCTGCTCTATCTTCAGTGTCTCCGTTGACTCCTCTTGATAAAACTCTTGCCAGGAATTGGCTTCATTGAGAGCATCGTGCAGCTTTTCAACGATACTAGAAAATGCAGTATTCACAGAAAAATGCATGGATATTGGCAGAGCCTTCGAGCAGGCTCCCAACGTTTGCTCCAGCTCCTCATATTTCCGACCGTTAAAGACGGTCTGAACAGTCACATGACGTTCACCTGTGAGTCGCCAGATCAGCAATTGCCAGCATGCCAGTAAAAGAGCCTGCGCCGAGCCATCTCCATTGTGTCGAGCTGCTTCTATTTTTGCGGCAATCTCCGGTTCTGGCTCCAACGTATAGGCATGAGGTAGCGAACTCTTACGGGTAGTCGTTGGTAACTCACCAGGAAGAGTAAACATGGGCAACGCACTATGCTTTTGTTTTGCCCAATACTCTCTCCCCTGTGGCGCATCTTCATTTTCGAGTAGATCATATTGCCACTCGGAAAACTGGAGATACTGGACCACCTCATCCTCATCCTCGTCCGTTGGGGATGGTTGACCGAAGTAGGCACCAGCGATTTCTTCGAGAAGCCGTCTGTATGTCCAGTTGTCCACACTTAATCCAGGGACGCTGAGAAGCAGGACATGTTCTTCATGAGAAAGATGGATCAGAAAAAGACGCAAGGGGGCATCAGTCGGCTTGGCATCATAAATGACTTCTTTGCGAAAAAGGCGCTCAATCTCCTGCTGTTGCTCCTGACCACTGGCTACAGTAAGATCAACTCTCTGCCATAGTGGAGTCATGCTTTTGACCACGCATTGAACAGGAACCTTCATGCCAGAGATATTTTGATAGCCGGTACGTAAAATCTCATGCTTCTCTACAGTACTCTGCAACGCCCGTTTTAGCGTTTCCTCGCGTAGTGACCCGGAGATAGCAATGGCGCAGCAGGAGCGGGTAACCACTCCTGCCTGCTGTTGCAATGACCAGAGATGTTTCTGCTGGGGAGAGAGACGGAAACTATTGATCTGCTGAATCATTTCTTACCCTTTACCCTTCTTGAGATAGCCGGTGTAGATCAAACAAATCGCCCATAGCGACGAGTATTTTGCGTTCACCGACAAAGGGATTGCGGGCATGGGCGGTGAGCATATTATCAAGCAGCAAAACATCTCCTTTTTGCCAGGGGAAGGTTACCTCTAATTGCTGATACAGTGTGCAAATCTCACTCAGTACTGAATCTTCTATGGGCGTGCCGTCGCCGTAGTAGCAGTGTCTTGGTAGATCCTCCTCGGCAAAGAGTGACTGAAGTGATGCGCGAGTCTCCGGGTCCAGGCAAGAGATGTGCCAGTGCGGGGCTTGATTGAACCAGCTCCACTCGCCGGTTACGGGATGTCGCGCGACTCCTGGACGAACGGCCCAGGTGCGCAACTTATCACCTTGCCAGGAAAATTCCATTGATGTTTGCCTGCACTGCGCCTCTACCTCGGCCTTGCTGGTGGTGCGAAAAACTTCTTGCCAGCTAAGGCCCAGACCTTCGTTAAAGTTACGGACATACATAATGTTCTTTTGCTGAAAGAGTGTTCTGATCTTAGGATCGATCAGCTCGAAGAATTTGCGGCTATCGACGATCGGTGTCTCGCCTCCCTGCTCGGCAGGTTTCGCGCAGCCGAACCAGATCTTCATCGGCCACTGATGGTTGAAGGAGTTTTCGTTGTGCCATAAAAGGTGTTTGTCCTTTGGGTAAAACGTTGGCGTGTAGACGTTGCCGCTGACACTTTCGCGCGGATGTTCGCCATTCTCATTAAAGAGCTCAGCGCAAATGGCCTGCGCAAACTGCTCAAAGGTGTCAGTTGTGCTCAGATCAAAGCCACGGAACAGGAGCGCTCCATGCGACAACAATTTTTTCTCGACGAATTCACGGTTATTCTTCGTCCAGTTCGCGATATCTACTTCGTCCATCGCTGGCTGGATGACTAGAGGAAGCAACTCGCCAGGGTGAAGCGCATCCATTTTTACCAGTTCCTGCTCTTGCAGATTGATGGCCTTTGGCTTGATATTTTTCAGTCGCTGAAAACGGGACTCTTCTCGTGCTTTTTGCATGATTTTTTTCTCGCTCCTCTCGTCTGCTGTAACTATTTCCAGGGTTTGAATTCTTTTGTCCTCGTTAGAGGTAATGCTCTTTAATAGTAGGTGGAACTGCTTGAGTAAAGCGGTGATGGTTGTGGCTTCAAAAAGATCGGAATTATATTCCAGCAATACGTTCAGGCCCTGAACGGTTTCGGCAACAATCATCGTGAGGTCAAACTTGGTGCTCCACTTCGATTGAAACTCTAATGGGCTAAGCGTGAGACCGGGAAGCTCTGTCGAGGGGGCCGGTACATGCTGGAGGTCAAAGATCACTTGAAACAGTGGTGCCTGTCCTTTGCTTCGTCCAGTTTGCACTGACCTGACGACTTCCTCAAAAGGAATATCCTGATGTGAATAAGCGTCTAATAACGTTTCGCGCACACGCGCTAACAGTTCGGTGAAGGTGGGGTTGTCCGTCAGTTTTACACGCAAAAGGAGCGTGTTGATGAAAAATCCAATCAAGGGTTCCAATTCAACCCGCATACGATTGGCGGTAACTGTCCCTACGACAATATCGTCTTGCTCGGTAATCCGTGCCAGAAAGGTCACAAGCGCTGAAAGCAAAACCATATAGAAGGTGAAGCCCTCTTGCCTCCCTAGCCGCTTCAACTGCTCGGCAATCTCAAGCGGAACTATGATCGCTTGCCGAGCACCATGCAGGGTCGATTTCTCAGTGCGAGGATGATCAACGGGCAATTGGAGGGATTGCGGCATGCCTGCGAGCCGTTTTTTCCAATAATCAAGCTGCTGTTCTATAAAATCATCCTTGAGCCATTCACGCTGCCAGAGTGTATAGTCAGCGTATTGAACCGGAAGTGCTGGTAGTGGAGACGCTTTGCCCTCGGCGAAAGCGCTATAGAGGGTCACTAATTCGCGCACAAAAACACGATTGGAGGTTCCATCCGTGACGATGTGGTGCAGTGTGATCAGTAAGATGTACTCCTCTGCTGCCATTTTCAGGAGCTTGCTGCGTAAGAGTGGACCAGTAGCGAGGTCGAAGGGCGTTTTTGCTTCTTTCTCAGCCAGCATTCGCGCTTTCTGCTCGCGTTCTTCCTCTGTTTGCTGGCTCAAGTCGTGATACTCAAGTTGATAGGGCTTCACGGGCAGAACAAACTGTACCGGATTACCATCTTTGAGCTGATAGACTGTACGCAAGATCTCATGCCGATGTACAATTTCTCCCAGGCTTTGCTCTAAAGCCTCGGGCAAAAGTCTACCCTTCAAACGTACACCGACGGGCACATTGTAGGCGGAACTGCTTGGATCTAACTGGTTGAGGAACCAGAGTCGCTGCTGGGCAAAAGAGAGCGGTATATCTTTATCGCGTTTGAACGGTGTGATCGTTCCTTGAGATATGCCCTGTTGCATATGTCGTGCTTGCTCTACATGTTTCGCCAGTCCGACAATTGTGGGTGACTCGAACAGGTTGCGCAGTGGCAAATCTACACCGCATACGGCGCGAATGCGTGCGATGATCTGCGTCGCGAGCAGCGAGTGTCCTCCCAGACTTGAAAAATGGTCATGGATACCTATGTGTTTGATCTGGAGAACCTGTTGCCAGATGCCAAGCAGGGCCTCTTCAATGGGCGTTTGTGGTTGATCACTCTGGTCCTGTAACTGATCTTCTATGTGCTGAACGGGTGCTGGCAACGCTGCGTAGTCAATCTTGCCATTTGCTGTTAACGGCAGTGTCCGTAAGGAGACAAAAGCAGTTGGCACCATATAGTCTGGCAGGCGTTCACGCAGATAAACACGTAAGGCTTGCTCCTCCGGTCCAGATTGCTCGCGGCTGACCACATAGCCAACCACTGTTCCCTCGCCCTGCTCCTGTTCCCGCCACAGCACGACGCCCTCCTGGACGTCCTTGTGCTCTCCCAGGACGCGCTCGATCTCTCCCAGTTCGACGCGATACCCTCGCACCTTCACCTGTCGATCCATGCGTCCCTGGTATCTGATCTCTCCTGAAGCGTGTA
>DAOTTL010000394.1:0-3705 GCA_034438135.1 Ktedonobacteraceae bacterium
ATGATCTGGCTCTATCTACTGCCCTACCCATAGTGCTCTTTCAAACTGCATTTGACGGTTTGCCTCCCCTCTCCCGGGGAGAGAACCGTAGCATAGCCCCGGACCCAGTCAAAGGGCTGCCGCCCTCTGTACCCCTGCTTTCCTCATCCGTCAAACGAAGTTTGACAGAGCAATAGTGCCTCCGGCGAGACACTTTTAAGGCAGGAGGCCATGAGCCTGAGCGCTGAGAAGCGCCTGCGTTCGATTGTCAACTTGCAATTTGGCGTAGATGTGGCGGATATGCCATTTGATAGTGCTTACCTCTACAATCATCTGATGGGCAATGGCTTGATTGGACAGTCCCATTCCAATCAGCCGTAAAACCTCCATCTCACGTTCAGTTAATGGCTCCTGCGAGATGTGCGTGGGCTGCCTGTTTCCCTCTGCGGACAGATTGAAAGATGGTTGATCAGCTTCAAATTCTACTCCCAGAGCATGTAGCACCGTTTGGACAAAGGTCAACGATATCTCTGATGACTCCTCGGCAGGCTCAAGGAGCGAAAGCAGCAGCGGCACTACCGTCTGACCCAATTCCGCGAACATCGTGATGTAGCCTTCGGGTTCAGCATATTTCAGGGCACGTTTGAGGTTGCCGATTGCCTCTGTGGTTTGTCCCAACTCCTGATAGGCCGCTGCCTGGAGAATTAACATGCGCATCAAGGCAAGCATGCGACCAGCTTGCTCGGCTGACTGAATAGGCCAGTGCAACCAGGCAATCGTCTTTGCAAACTGACGCTGACCAAAGCATATATATGCCTGTCCCCATGTGTCGGTCTGTGCGGCATAGCTCGATCCTGGTGTCGCGCCGATTTCTCCATCTACGGGATAAAACTGTGCCAGACGCGCAAGAGCTTCCTGATTGTGCTGGACAATCCAGAGACGTACAAGGATATAGGCCGCGTGCTGTCTGGACCAGAGGAGTAGCGGTGACTGCTGCCATAACAATGTCTCGGCCCGCTGCGTGTAGCGCAGAACCTCCTGCGAAGGCGAGGCTGAATGTCCCACGCTGCTCCCCTCCAGATGGAGAATCTGAGCGAGCAGTGCGTGGGCCATGGGCACAAATGAGATCTCTCCAAGCTGCTCACAGAGTTCGATACCTTGCTGCGCCCTGAACCGGGCAGCCTCCAACTGATTGTTTTCGTAAAGGACCAGACTAAGAAAAATCGCTAGCGTGCCCGTATAGATCAGGCTTGTGCCTTTCATCGTAGCAGTGAAGTTCATGCCCTGCTCACAGATTGCGACAACCTGACATCTCTGACCAAGGTGCGTCAGACATAAGGCCAGACCAAGCATCCCTCTCTGCAAGATGAACGTATTATCCATGTTTCCGTTGTCCGGTTTTGCTTGCCATAGGGATTGCAGCGCCAGACGAAAGTCACCATCAATGGCCGCCATGATCGATGCACATCCCATGAGGCTACTTCGCAGGAAGATCCGGTTCGCTGGCAATTCACTGTAAATTTGCTGACTTGCTGCTCGCGCTTGCACCAGATCTCCAGAGGTTACGGCAAGTATGATCCTGACCGCTGCTATTTCGTTCGCAGAAGCTATGACATGTGCTGTTTCTACACTTGCCAGTTGAGCCTGCTGGAGCTTTTCTACCAGTTCGAGCGAAGCCTCAGCCGCAACCCACTGTCCCAGGGATGCTAATGCCGTGGCATGGTAAAAATACAGCACTGGTCGGGTATATTTTAGAGAAGCTGGCAGACGATCAAGCCAGCCGAGCAGGATATCAAACTCGCCCCGTAAGAACATATCCCACACGATGTCTTGTAGAAGTGTCGTAACACGCGCAACATCCTGAATGATGAGCGCGTGGTAGATTGCCTCATAGGGCGAACCCTGTTGCTCAAACCATATGCTGGCTCGTCGGTGCAGATGCGGCAGAAGGGCTGGATCGCTTCTGGTGAGATGAGCCTGCAAAACGCTGGCGAACAGAGCGTGATAACGAAAGCCGTGCTGGTTATCGTCCAGCGCACTCACAAAGAGATTGGCCTTTTCAAGCGTTTCTAGCATCTCCTGACAATCACGCGTGGACAGGTCTTCGCCTTCGTCAAGGAGCGCAGAGCAGAGCGGGGCATACAGGCGCTCAAGTATGCAGGTATGGAGGAGAAATGTGAGCGTTCGAGCTGGCAGATGAGTAAGAACTTCATCGCTCAAATAGTCCAGCACAAAGCGATTACTGCCCGCGAACTCATAGACAAATGCCGACATGTCCTGCTTCCCGCGCAATGAGAGTGCCGCCAGTTGTAGGCCCGCGATCCATCCCTCCGTTCGCTCCTCAAGCAGTCGTACATCCTCGGTCTTGAGTTCCCGACCCACTGTCGTTTGCAAGAACTGCTTGGTCTCTGCGTTACTGAAACGCAGCTCGCTTATGCGCAGTTCCAGCAGTTGGCCACGAGCACGGAGACGCGATAGCGGCAGAGGAGGATCGGAACGTGTCAGGATGATCAGATGCAGATGAGAGGTCAGATGCTCAAGCAGAAAGGCGATTGCGCTATGGATTGCATCGAGGGTAATCAGATGATAATCATCCAGTACCAGCGTGATAGGGTGCACAGAACTGGCGGATATCTCGTTGGCCAATAGCGCCAGCAGCTTTTCCCAGGCGAGTGGCTGGAATGATTTTAGCGGCGGCAGCGAGGTCGTGCCTATCATTGGATCAAGCGTTTGTAGGGCGGCAATCATATAAGAAAGAAAACGAGTCGGTTGATTATCCTCCGCATCCAGTGAGATCCAGGCGACTGTGGAGCTATGCTGAGCTGCCCATTCAGCCAGCAGCGTTGTTTTTCCTGCGCCAGCCTGAGCTGAGATGAGCGTCAATGGACCTATTGCCTGCTGCTCAAGCAGTTCCAGGAGACGCGTACGAGTCACCAGCCTGGCTGGCAAACGTGGAAGGTGCAGTTTAGGTGCAAGCAAGGGGTCATTGGTTCGTTGGGTAACACTATGCTGTACTTTTTGGGCTTCCACTGCCCTCTGTGACGGGTCTGGGTACGGGCTGGACTCAGGGGGAATGTGACCTGGCGTATCGCATTCAGTGATGCTTGCTTCGAGATGGGTCAGCGTGAGGTCGCTCGTCTTTCCCACATACTTTTTCGTCAACTGCTCGCCATCTTTATGATAGGCATACCAGTACGCATCTCCACGTTGCTTCTTCTCTTTGCGCAGTGTATAACGCACCCGCTCATGAATAAAACCAAAAGAGGTGGTCCGGTTGAGCCAGTCAAACCAGGCATGCCTTTCAGGGATGATATTCAGTTGGAAGCTTCCGTCAAAAAGTGCATACCTCTGTAGCTCAGGAGACCAGACCAGGGAGCATGTGATGACTTTGGGCATGAGTTACCTCTCAAAGCAGGCTTAGGCGCAAGTAAAGAGACCAGTCCAGCCCAAGTATAAGCGTTGGGTAATTAAATAGCAAGGAAGGGAGGGTGGGGATCAGGGCTTCGCAGCAGTCGTTTCTTTCCCCGCCCACCCACCCTTTTAAGAGGATCGGAGGCAGCGCGGTCGCGCTGCCTCCGATCCTCTTTGTTCCTGAGGAGGGGTTGGCACTTACAAGTATTGGTTTTCCTCACAACATCTTTAGTGCGCTCTCCTTCCTCCATCGACTGCAATGACCTGACCTGTGATATAGCTTGCGCCTTCTGAGGCGAGGAACAGCGCCACGGG
>DAOTTL010000395.1:0-8769 GCA_034438135.1 Ktedonobacteraceae bacterium
CCCTTACACACATTTTACAAATCCCTGGCAAAATTCATATAAAGAAAAGGTATAGTATCAATAATAGCAAAAATGCACCAGGTAGGGCTGGGCTGGCCAAATTTCCACAAGTCCTCTCGGTAATCAGGTAGGCATATTACAAAGTCGGCAGATGACGGCAAATCGTATATACACGAGCTATGATAAAGCTATCCTGAGTGCGATAATATGTTTCATTCGGCCATGTATAAACTAGTACCAAGATACCAGCAACGATAGTCTTTATAAAGGGAGTGTAACCAATGAATCCGATAGACGATCAATCATTATCCCAGCCTGACAATCAGGCCTCATCCGATAATTCATCAGAGCAAGAGAAGACCATTCCGGTACGAAATCAGCAGTCGGCGGCCCAGGGTCAGGCAGAGGAGAGAACCATCCTGGAAGAACAGAAAAGTCAGGCGCATAGTCCTTCCGAGCAGGTTCACTTTAGCTACCCCATGCCACCCGAAAGAACGGAGCAGAGACCGGTCTATCAGCCATCCACTATGACTAATCAGTACGGCTCAAATGTTCCTTTCCAATCCAGACCACCACAGGCACCTTCATCAGGACCAGGACCAATGTGGACTTATCCGCCGCGACCGGAACAGTATCAGCCATATAGCAGCCAGATCAGACAGGGTCATCTATCTACAAACAATCCAGCGGGTCAAACAATGCCCTTTGCTCAAAATACTGGCCCCCTCTATCCCGTTCAAAGCAGGCCACGACGCTCAGGATTGCGCACAGGCGCAATCATCGCACTGATCATCGTCGTTTTAGCTGTCTTCGGCACTGGACTCTTCGCTGGCTGGGAGTTTGGACGCGTCGGCACGACCTCGTCTACTGGTAGCAGTCCATTCCAGAGCGGCAACAGTTCAACGGTCACCATACCGCAGTTGACCAGCAATAACCAGGATGCTGTACGAGAAGCCATCGTCAGCAAAGTGCAGGCAGCAGTCGTCCAGATTGATGTAACCACAGCCACCCAGGAGGCGCTAGGTTCCGGCGTCATCATCGACGGGCGCGGTTATATCATCACTAACGACCACGTCGTGTCGGGAGCATCAACCATCCAGGTCGTACTCTCAAACCACGTCACCCTCGCCGCACGCCTGGTCGGAACAGATACAGCTGACGACCTCGCCATGGTCAAAATCACCCCGCCCTCGTCAGGTCTGACCGTCCTCAGCTTCGCTGACTCGTCTCAAATCAAGGTCGGTGAGGGAGTTCTGGCCATTGGTAGCCCTCTGGGGAATGCTGATACCGTCACAAGTGGCATCGTCAGCGCACTCAACCGCAACATCTCAGAATCGACAAGTGGACCAACCCTCCCAGATGCCATTCAAACAGATGCACCCATTAATCCTGGCAATAGCGGTGGCGCACTCGTCGATATGCAGGGCAATCTCGTCGGCCTTCCCACCCTTACCGCCGTCAATACCGAGACAAATACACCAGCGAATGGACTTGGATTCGCAATCCCGTCGAACCGTGTCAAATTCATCGCTCAACAGCTTATTGCTAGCGGTCAGGTCGCGCATACTGGTCGTGCCCTGCTGGGCGTCAAAGTCACCAGCGTCACCTCTGACATTGCGACTCAGCAGCATCTCAGCGTACAATCGGGCGCGTTAATCGCCAGTGTCACATCCGGCAGCGCCGCCAGTGCTGCTGGACTACAGGCAAACGATGTAATCGTCCAGATTGGCAGCAACACCATCCAGGATACAAGTGAACTGAGCGCCGCACTCCTCACTCATAATCCTGGTGAGACCGTCGCCGTCAAAATCTATCGTGGCACTCAGCAAATGACCGTCAATGTTACCCTCGGCGAACTACCCGCCAACTAGACAGCCAGTTAAGAGATAGAAAATAAAAAGAAGCATTGACATGTTTTGCGGGGTATCTGTCCCGCAAAACATGTCAATGCTTCTTTCATCTCTCCTTCTTTTGGAAAGAAAAAAAATAAGTGTAAAAAAAAGCCACCAAATCAGTCAAAAACATAGAAAAAAAATGACTAAAACTACTTGATTTTTGAAAACCCTGCTTGTATACTTTTCTCAGATTTATTGTTACTTAGCCCACAATATATATGATCATACAAATTACATTTAGAGGAGGTGAGTTCTATGATAAGAAAATCTCAGCCGCAGACAGCGCGACAGTCTACAAGCGGAACTCATCTCAACAGCACCTCGCGAGCCTAGTATCTACCTTGTGGACTATGCTCAGAAGAGTTTGCACACCTACCATATTTTTGGGTTCAGGCACCTTCTTTCCCCCCTTAAATGCCTCTATGCTGTGCTGGCTTCCGCACTTTGAATGTTGGTCCATTTCATCGACAGAGAGTTCTGTATGGAGTATAAAGCTGCCTTGTCCTGCATAAATAGTAGCAAAACGACAGATCTATATCTTCTTCCAAAGTTCAAAAAGTGCGAGAAGCGCAACATAGCGTTTTTTCGTCTTCTAGTAATTGTTCAGCGAAAAAATTCAGAGAGAGGAGGTGAAATCATGCGAGGAAAATTGCGTGACAAACGCGATACGCAGCGCGATCATTCAAAACGTGAAATGCTGGGACGTCGTACCAGCAGACGCGAGAATCGCGACCTGAATCTGCTCCAGGTTGACGATAACGATGAGTATGTGCTGGACGAAAAAGACGAACTGCTAGGTGATACAGAGCAACAGCATTAGCAAAATTTCTGCCATTATTTGGTGCAGGGACTCCAGTTGGGTGTCCCTGCACCCTTTTTCTCCCGAGCGAGCACAACACACATCTTGCAGACCCCTCCAGGTTCCTTGTATTTTAGGACTTTGTTGGCGAATGCGATGCGTGAGCGAACAGCCCCGCATCGCATTCGCCAACAAATCTTTTAGAGAGCCTTTTTTTGCTGATCCGCCACACTGGTCAGTCAGACTGCCGCTACATTTTCTCCATTGGCCAATTACGGGATGTCAATATCGGGGAAAAGACGACGAGCAATCACCAGACGCTGAATCTGAGCTGTCCCCTCAAAAATATCAAAAACCTTCGCATCGCGAAACCATTTCGTGATAAGCTGGCGAAGCTCTGTATTCTCACCGGGGGCAGTAAACTGGACTACCGTAGCGGTCATCTTCATCACGAGGGTCCCAGCATAGGCCTTACTCATAGAGGCCTCCTTCGAGTTAGGGATACGCTGATCGGCCATCCAGGCCGCACGCAAGACTAACAGGCGTGCCATCTCTAGCTCTTGTCCCAGCTCTTCCAGAGTCTCCTCCATCCTGCGCCTCTTATGCGGAGCAAAACCACTGGAACCCTCCTGCTGCATCCAATCAAGCGCAGCCTCGTAAGCAGCTCTGGCAATGCCTACAGCCAACGCTCCCACCATAGGACGAGTGGCATCGAGAGTACCCATAGCCGCCTTAAAGCCAGCCTTCTTCCCCGTATCACGTCCACTGAGCAAATTATCCCTGGGAATACGACAATTTTCGTAGATAAGCTCGGAGGTCTGTGAAGCCCGTAATCCCAGCTTCTCTTCCGTCCTCCCAACAACCAGACCTGGCGTTCCCTTAGGTACAACAAATGGTCGAATACCTTCACGCCCCAACGCTTTATCGATAGTTGCAAATGTCACTATCAGATCGGCACGCGCACCATTGGTAATATAGTGTTTATAACCGTTAATTACCCACTCATCGCCATCAAGGACAGCGGTGGTTGCCATCCCTGCCACGTCGGAGCCGATAGCAGGTTCAGTCAGAGCCAGTGCTCCCCAGCGTAATTGACCATCCGTATATTGCGCAAGAAACCGTGCCTGTTGCTCAGGCGTGCCCTGTGAGAGAATAGGTGGAGCTGCCAGACCAGGACCAGGGATGGAGGTCGAAAGGGCGGCATCGCCCCAGGCCATCTCTTCCTGAGAAATCACGGTATAGACGTTGTTCTGCTGCTCCTCATGACCTCGCGACCGACGCATTCCCTGCGCAGCCGCACCTCCCCAAAAACGTTTTTGCATGCTCTTGAAAAAGCTTGCGGGGATTTTCATGCTGCGATCACTCTCCAAAGAGATTGGTCGCATCTCCTCTACAGCAATCTGATGCGCGTACTCACGAGCCTCCTGCTGTCCCTTCGTAAAGGTAAAATCAATCATAGATTTGTCTCCTGGAAAGGTTAGACCACAAGTGCTCTGTCAAACTTCGTTTGACGCGTCCCCTCCCCACCAGGGAGAGGGGAGAAAACCGGGGCACAGCCCCGGACCCCAGGCAAAGGGCTGCCGCCCTCTGCACTCCCGATTTTCTCCCCCGGCAAGACAAGGGAGCAAACCGGACCCCAGGCAAAGGGCTACTGCCCTCTGCACTCTCGCTTTTCTTCCCCGGCAAGACAAGGGAGCAAACCGGCACTCTGCACCGGACCCCTGGCAAAGGGCTACCGCCCTCTGCACTCCCGCTTTTCTTCCCCGGCAAGACAAGGGAGCAAACCGGCACTCTGCACCGGACCCCTGGCAAAGGGCTACTGCCCTTTGCACTCTCGCTTTTCTTCCCCGGCAAGTGAAGCCTGCTGACAGACCACCAGTTACCTAAAATTAATCCATCGCCGCAGCGTCACGCATCCACATCTCGGCAGGATGGTCTTGAATAAAACCAGCTCCACCAAGAATCTGAATAGTATCAATTGTCGCTGATTTAGCAATCTTGAGACATTGAAAATGGGCAGACTCAGCCTGTCTGATCAGAGGCGGAAGATCAACATTTTGATCCCAGCTAACAGCAGCCTGCCAGAGGAGGAGACGAGCGGCATCCAGTTTCATCGCCATTTCAGAGAACATGAAAGCAATGCCCTGATAAGAAACGATGGGACGGCCAAAGGCTATACGCTGACGAGCATAATCACGTGCATATTCGAGACCTGCTCTAGCCATACCGCAAGCGACGCCAGCCCGCAGGAGTTCATAGAGCGTTGCAGCTCGTATTACTCCCGGATTTTCCAATGTTCCCAACTGGTAGCTAACTGGTACCTTGACCTCATGAAAGATGTAGGACGCACTGGCTGCGGCAATCAGGCCAAGTTTATGAGTATCGGGGATAATTTGTAGATCGGCCACCTCATCAGGTACTACCAGCGCACAGAGTCCTTCATGTCCACTACTCCCCTCCTGACGCAGAAGGAGAACACGCGGAGAAGATTCGGCTCCACGAACAACATCGCGCTTATTTCCGTTAATAATGACGTTCTCGCCCTCTACACGCAGCGTCGCGCTGATATCGTTCAATGTATAGCCACCAGTGCGCTCAGCAAAGGCCAGGCTTCCATGCCTGGTAGAACCAGTCCGCTCATCGCAAAAGGGAGGAAGATACAAGTGCTGCTGCTGCTCATCACCTGTCAGAAGTACGGTTACAGGACCCATCAGTGAGCCAATCACATCCATAGCAAGGGCACCATCTCCAAACCCTAGCTCTTCAGCAACCAGGACATAATTCATAGCCTCGATTGGACCAGAACCGCCAAACGTCACTGGAAAAGGAGTCGTCAGGCCTGTCCGCGCAAGGGTAAGCAACAGATCGGATGGAACCTGACCTGTGCGATCAGCCTCACGCGCACGAGGTCGCAACTGTTCCAACGCCAGACTACGCACCAGATTGCGTATCTCTTCCTGCTCCTCCGTTGGGGCAAAACTGAGCATCCTTACATCCTTTCGATGATCATCGCGTTAGACAAGCCTCCACCCTCACACATCGTCTGCAATCCATAGCGCCCACCTGTGCGCTCCAGTTCGTGCAAGAGAACTGTTGCCAGGCGTGCACCTGAGGCCCCCAGAGGATGACCAACCGCGATAGCTCCCCCATTGACGTTAACCCTCTCCATATCCGCGCTAGTCGCTTTCTGCCAGGCCAGAACAACACTGGCAAAGGCTTCGTTAATCTCCACCAGATCAATCTGATCCAGCGTCATACCAGCCTTGCGCAAAACTTTCTGCGTAGCGGGAATCGGAGCAGTCAGCATCAGAATAGGATCGTCACCGGCAATGGCAAAGGAGACAAAACGTGCACGAGGCTTCAAACCAAGCTGCTCAGCTGTGGCACGTTCCATAATGAGAACAGCGGCAGCTCCATCACTGATCTGCGAGGAGTTACCAGCAGTTATCAGTCCGTCAGGCTTAAATGCCGGCTTGAGACTGGCGAGTTTGGCCAGGCTGGTCTCGCTGCGAATACCTTCATCATGTTCAAAAAGAAAGGTATTTCCCTGCTCATCCTTCACGCGTATAGGCAAGATCTGACTTGCAAAACGTCCTTCTGCGGTGGCACGAGCAGCCCGTTGATGACTTTCCAGGCTGTAGGCGTCCAATTCTTCACGCGTCAATTCCCACTTTTGGGCAACAAGGTCAGCACTGATCCCCTGTGGAACCAGTCCATGATGGTAACGCTCTTCCATCAGCGGACCGAAGGGCTTGCCGGGTCCCTGGGATGGCGCTCCCATGGGAATACGACTCATGGACTCGATACCGCCAGCAATGACTATATCATAAGCACCACTCATTACACCCTGGGCAGCAAAATGGATAGCCTGCTGACTCGAACCACACTGACGATCTACTGTCGTGCCAGGAACCTCTTCAGGAAAACCAGCCGCAAGTACAGCGTTACGCGCTATATTCACACTCTGCTCACCCGCCTGTGACACACAACCTACAATCACGTCCTCTACCTGGCCAGCGTCAATACCTGCACGCTGAACAAGGGCCGAAAGCACCTGGGCCATAAGATCTACTGGATGCCAATCTTTCAAACGACCGTTGCGACGGCCAACAGCAGTGCGGATAGCCGAGACAATCACAGCTTCACGTTGTGTCATAGTAGACTCCTTGCTTGCTTTCAGGGTGGCACTATTCCAATTAGCTTGTACGCGGTGAGGCTGGTCGATGTGCTGACCGAGGCTTTGGCCTACGCAAAAGTGGATACCGCCAAAAACTGAAAAGGTCAAATGGGAAATACACTAGAAGAACTATGCGTTGTTTAACGTTCATTGTACGTGATGAAGCCGGAGAAATTCAAGTGAAAGCGAAGAAGAAAGAGAATAGTGTTCTGTCAAACTTCGTTTGACAGAACACTATGAGCCATCCCTCATTTTGGCAAAATCAGCCATCCCTCCCTTTTCTCGGGGGGAGAGGCGGCTTTGCAAGCCGCAGGAAAATCAGGGATGGCGCATAAAGAAAAGAGAAAGAAGGACTGAGCTTTTGTCTGGCAAAGCCAGACAAAAGCTCAGTCCTTCTTTCTCTCTCAATAATGGCGGCTGCGTCGCCAGAAAGAGCTTCTAATCTGCCTGTGACTCAGCTTTATGCCCGTTGGTCACATCGACTGGTGCATTGACCTCAGAGTCAGGAGAAACTGGCATCGCAGTGGACTGCTGGCGAATAAACTCCTCAGTCATCTCACGTGCCTCATCATCATGATGTTGGATAGGTGGAGATTTCATCAGATAGGCACTTGGACCTTCCAGAGAACCACTCAGTCCATTATCCATGCCCAGTTTGACCAGACGGACCGCATCGATTACCACACCCGCCGAATTCGGCGAGTCCCAGACCTCCAGTTTCAATTCTATGTTCAGCGGCACATCCCCAAAGGTACGGCCTTCCAGGCGGATATAGGCCCACTTGCGGTCGGTCAACCACTCAACATAGTCTGATGGACCAATATGGACATTTTCAGCGCCCAGATCATACTCTAACTGGCTGGTAACCGCATCCGTCTTACTAATCTTCTTCGATTCCAGACGTTCGCGCTCCAGCATATTATAGAAATCAGTATTGCCACCAACATTCAACTGCATCGTGCGCTCCAGACGAACCCCGCGCTCACGGAAAAGTCTCGTCAATACACGATGGGTAATAGTCGCACCAACCTGGCTCTTAATGTCATCACCGATCATCGGTAGGCCTGCCTGCTTGAACCGATCCTGCCAGTATTGTTCACGTGCAATGAACACAGGAATACAGTTCACAAAACCAACCTTTGCCTGGAGAATCTGCTCAACGTACCACTTCGTCGCATTTTCTGAACCCACCGGCAGGTAGTTGATCACCACATCAGTCCCGGTATCCTTCAAAATGTTTACAATATCAGATGTCTTCCCTGGTGCCTTGGTGATGACTTTGGACAGGTACTTGCCCAAACCATCGTGCGTCATGCCTCGATACACTGGCGCATTCAGGAAAGGCACATCCGAGAAACGATACGTGTTGTTAGGAGCAGCAAAAACCGCTTCACTCAGATCTTTACCCACTTTGGTCTCGTTAATGTCAAAACCAGCCGTAAACTCCACGTCACTGATATGATAGCCTCCAAGATTAACGTGCATCAATCCTGGGACAAAATCATCAGCACTGGCATCTTTGTAATATTGCACTCCTTGTACCAACGAGCTGGCGCAGTTGCCCACGCCAATAATCGCCACACGCACCTTTTTTTTACTCATCTACAGGTCCTTTCTCAACGATGTTCTCCATTTCCTTCGTAAAGGATGAGCTTTTGTCATATCTCTTTTTACTATACCGCGTAGCAGGGTCAGCAAGCTAGTGCTCTGTCAAACTTTGTTTGACGCGCCCACTCCTCACTCGGAGAGAGGGGCGAGAACCGGGACAAAGCCTCGAACCACAGGCCAGGGGCTGCCGCCCTCTGCACTCCTGCTTTTCGTACCCGTCAAGTGAGATTTGTAAAGCCGCCTCGCCCCTTTTTCTAAGACTTTGTCGGCGAATGCGATTCGTAGACGAA
>DAOTTL010000396.1:0-4930 GCA_034438135.1 Ktedonobacteraceae bacterium
TTCAGCCGTTGCCAGATCCCTCCCCAGGAAAAAAGAGCATGGGAGGCAGCGCGATTGCGCTGCCTCCCATGCTCCAAAACGGGTGGGTGGGCGGGGAAAGAAAGACTTTTGAGAAACCTCGCAATCTTGCTTCACTCCCATTGACTTAGAGACAACTCTAAGGTGTATGCTTCCAATAGACACTGAGAGATTACAGGAAGGTAGCTTATGACTATTCAGGAAGTGGCCGAGCAGACAGGGATCTCGGCCTATACGATTCGCTTTTATGAGAAAAGCGGAGTTCTGCCACCAATTCAACGTACAGAGAGCGGGATTCGGCACTTTACAGAGGCGGATGTGAGCTTTCTGCGGTTCTTGCTGGACCTGAAGCGGACCGGGATGTCCCTGGAAGAGATCGCTGAATTTACCGAAGATGGTTGTGTGCTTGAACGTCTCCAGCAGGGAGATATTCCCGTCCCGATTGTAGAGCGACGTCTTACTATTCTGCGTAAACATGAGCAGCGACTGTATGAGCAGCGTCGTCAACTAGAGATGCTGTTTGATGCGGTTACTCAGAAAAGAGCGTTCTATGAGCGTTGTCTGGATACTGAAAGCCTTAACAAGGCCTAATTGTAAGAGGAATGATCGACAAAAGGAAGTCAAAGGATGCGTGCAGTTGCATTTTTACAGTATGGAGGTCCTGAAGTCCTTGAGGTACAAGATTGGCCCGTGCCTCAGCCAGCAACAGATCAGGTAAGCATTCGCGTTGCCTATGCAAGTGTCAATTATATGGATGTCATGTTAAGGCGAGGACAATATCATACGGCGCAGTTTCCGGCAGTGCCCGGAGTAGAGGTCTCAGGCTTCGTACACGAACTGGGCGAGGGCGTGACAGGCCTGCGGGTGGGACAGCCAGTGGCTGCGCTGACTATGGTTGGTGGCTATGCAGAGTTTGCTCTGGCATCAGCGGCTCTAACGATACCCCTGGACGGTTTTGCAAAAGCTATCGATCTGGTTCAGGCGGCGGCTTTGCCTGCTATAGGAGTGACAGCGTATAATCTGTTAGAGGATGTGGCTCGCGTGCGGGTTGGTGAGACCGTGCTGATCCATGCGGCGGCTGGTGGCGTTGGCGGTGTCGCAGTTCAGATTGCTCGCCACCTGGGGGCTGGTCAGATTATTGGGACGGTTGGTAGTTCAGGGAAGGTTGCCTATGCTCGCTCTCTTGGCTACGATCATGTTGTGTTACGTTCCGATTTTGTCCGCGAGGCTCAGGAGATTACCGAGGGACGAGGCGTGAATATCATTCTTGACGCCTCTGGCGAACCCACACGTAGTCAGAATTTACCACTGCTGGCCCCGTTCGGTCGTCTGGTGATCTTTGGAAACGCCAGCAATCAGCCTGATCAGCCATTGATGCCCACAGATCTGCTCGCTAACAATCGGGCTGTGCTGGGCTATAGCTTCAGTGGTCTGGCCAGACGTGCTCCTCATATGGTTGTTGAAACAGCTCGTCGGGTATTTACCCTCCTGGCCAATGATCAGATACAGATCAATGGTCTTTATCAGCTATCACTGGAGCAGGCTGCTGAAGCTCATCGACTGATCGAGACTGGGAACGTCACGGGGAAGCTGCTCCTCCAGATAGAGCGGTAGTGTATTTTTTGAACCATGAAAGGTATGTATTCATATGGCAACTCATATATCTTATCCACAGCGGCTCTACCTGATGCAGGTAGCAACTTTAAGCATGACTACTGTACCACTGACGGCCCCCATTCCCTGTTATCTGATACAAATGAGCAACGGCAGAAATATCCTGATTGATAGCGGTTTTCCCGATGAGTTTCAGGGTAGGCCAGGAATGGAAGTGGAATATCTAAAAAATGTTGTCGAGCAACTCGCGCTCCTGGGTTTAAAGCCGGATGATATTGATATGCTTATTTGCACCCATTTCGATGCAGATCATACTGGACATCACTCGACTTTTACGCATGCGGAACTGATTGTACAGCGTCAGCACGATGAACTGGCGCGTAGCGGACATCCACGTCTGGCTGCAACTCGTCCCATATGGGATCACCCGGACCTTCGTTACCGTCTGGTTGATGGAGATACCAGACTGTTGCCTGGCATCGAACTGATTGAAACCCATGGCCATGTGCGCGGTCACCAATCAGTTTTGCTTCATCTTCCTCAAATGGGGCCGGTGCTTTTGACCATCGATGCGGTCACCAGACAGGCCGATTTCACTCCTGATCGCCAGCCGAACCCACAGGATGACGATAAAGAGGGAGAACTGGTACGCGCGGCTGCGCGTAAGCTAATCGGCGTAGCAGAGCGTGAGCATGTAGCTCTAATAATCTTTGGGCATGACAGTGCTCAGTGGGAGAAGCTCAAGAAACTGCCGGAATATTATCAGTAAGGTTGTCCTGGGTAACCGAACTCGATTTTTACTGCTTTTCCAGTACTTCGGGATTGAGAATGTTTGGAGGCCTCTGACCAGAAGCGTGAGCTACAAGATTCTTGCTGGCCAGGATAGCCATGCGTGTTCGTGTATCCAGCGAGGCACTGGCGATATGCGGCAGGAGAACGACATTCTCCATGGTGAGTAGCTCTGGTTCGACCGCAGGCTCTTTTTCAAAGACATCCAGGCCCGCACCGACGATTGTTCCGTTCTGGAGCGCCTTGACCAGCGCCTTTTCATCGACTATGGGGCCGCGGGCCGTGTTGATCAGAATGGCTTCTGGCTTCATCAGGTTCAGTTCGCGTTCACCAATCAGATGATGTGTCGAGGGAAGATATGGCGTATGAATACTGACAAAATCGGCCCGCTGTAATAGATCGTCGAGTGGCAGAGAGGTCACGTTATACTCGGCCTCTTCCTCAGGTGATATCGGTGTGCGCGTGCAGATAAGTACATTCATCTCAAACCCTCTAGCACGTCTGGCCACAATTTTCCCGATGCGTCCGAAGCCAATCAGTCCAAGGGTCGCATGATGTACGTCCACGCCGCACAAAAGCAGCGGTCCCCAATGGGTATACTTCCCGGCACGCATAAATCTTTCCGCCTCGGGAAGACGACGTGCGGTGGCCATGAGCAGGGCAAACGCCAGATCGGCGGTCGTATCGGAGAGGACCCCAGGCGTATTGCTTACCAGGATCCCATAACGTGTTGCGGCTGCAACATCAATATGGTTAAAGCCAACCGCCATAGTAGCAATCATCTTCATACGAGGATGGGCCGTTGCGCAGGCTTCAAGAAACGGCTCATCGATTGTGTCAGTGATCAGACAGTACAGATATTCGTGGCCAGGTCCCCGGCGCAGCAACTCTTCGTGGGACCAGACGATCCCTTCCACTCGATTGGCGTCAACCTCACCAATGGCCTCCAACAGGGGATAGGCAGGATCAGGCACTTTCTGGGTGACCAGGATCTTTGGACGAGCTGTCATGGCAAACCTCCATAGAAAAAAGAGGACCAATCGCCTGTTCCGTCGCTCGCAGGTCCTCGTCAGCGAGAGAAAGGTGCTATGTCTTTCCAGACGAGCCAGGAATGCTGCAAGACACAGATCTATGCTGTCAGCGTACCACCCCCCTTCATTTAAAAAGAGGAACAAGCATGGTTTGCAGGGCGAAGACCCTGCAAACCATGCTTGTTCCTCTTTTTCGTTTTTTTCTATCTGCCCTGGAGGCGCAGGAGAGAGCCAGGGCCATTTAATGCTCGTGCAGAACCTCTCCCCGATGCAAAAAGATGAGCCTGGAAGGATGGTGGCCTTCGCCACCATCCTTCCAGGCTCATCTTACACTCAGGGGGTGGGGCCGAAAGCCTCTGGCTTTCGGAGAATGAAATAACCCTGGGAGAGAGCGCCAGGCCGTGGTCATAGCCGTGCTACTATGCTAAAATAGGGCTTATGGAAGAACACAAAAGTACTGGAGCGGGACGACGACGCGATCCCGATCTGGAGCAGCGCGTACAAAAGGCGGTAATCGATCTCTATTGCGAGGTTGGTTGGGCTGCCTTGACCTTTGATGCAGTCGCCCGGCGGGCCGGTGTCGGCAAATCGGCACTCTATCTGCGCTGGCCCACCAAAGAACGCTTGCTGCTGGACGCACTGGACGCCCAGACGGAACCCATTGCCTTGACAGATACGGGATCGGTGCGCGGGGATCTGCTGTGTTTCGCCCATCAGATGGCCAATCTTTATGTGGGAAAGAGCGGACTCGTAACTGTGCGTGTTTCTCTTGAAGTCCTTGTTCAACCTGATTTGCTTACTTCTGTTCAACAGCGATCATCGGCGGATATACGTGCGGCTCGTGCAATAGTCCATCGAGGTATCGCACGTGGAGAACTCCCTGAGGGTACATCCGCGACCCTGGTGACTGATATCGTTGCTGGAACTGTGTTGAATCATATCCTTGCTACCCCGCTGACTCTGCGTGCAGAAATGTTGGAGCGCCTGGATCGTTACGTCGAAGACCTTGTTGATCTTGTGCTAACTGCCGTGCAATACCGCGATCCCTCCTCTCACGCTAATTGATCAGTTTCTAAACAGAACTGTTTGAAGAAACAAACAGACGATACGTTGCTTTTTGACCGTTTTGGGAGGTTTTTTGTCAACCTCCTGCTTTCTCAAACCTCCTGCTTTCTTCTATAATTGTAATGGTGCGACGCTAGCAACAGCAGAGTTATATTTCAGAACTGCTCGTGTTGAGGAGAAAAGAAGCATGACAATTTCGTCTTCTTCTACATCGGAAAACCAATCGTACGTGCAAACAGAGTTGTTTCGTCCATAGCTCGTGTATCCTGGATACTCTTATATCGATATTCGACCAGAGGTAAGACCTCTAATCCTCAAAGAGAAGGTGGCTAAACTTCTCAAGTTATAAAAAGAGAAATAGCTGAGTTTGTCAGTAGCTTCGCTACTGACAAACTCAGCTATTTCTCCTTAAG
>DAOTTL010000397.1:0-6390 GCA_034438135.1 Ktedonobacteraceae bacterium
GTGGTCTGATAGGCTGAAGGGTGCTCAACGAGGGTGAGCAAGCCAGGCGTCATACGAGCCAGCACATGTTCGACATAGAAGAACTCCTGTCCTTTCATCAAATGCCTGCACGCGATCAAACTGGCCGCACAGCGGGGCAGAAACGTTTCCGCGAAGTGCGTCGGCGTGTCAACCTGCGTCAGCGGCAGTGAGGCAATAGGCAGGGCTGCCAGCATGACCAGCATCTGTCGGCGTGAAGAGCGCGACTGCTCCAGGTGCATCCTGGTGGCGATCTCCTCGACCTGTGCCAGCAGGTGATACAACGGGGTTTGCAAGTCAAGGCAACGCGTGGCCCATCCCATCCATTGATCCAGCCACGAGACCACCTGCGCCTGTTTTTCGCCCACATATGAGGCGCACTCCTCGGCAGTCACCTCGAACGTCGTCAACGCCTGCGAAAGCAGCACACCCACCGCTGGCACAGCAGTCGAAGGCTCTTGAAGGGGCGGTGGCAGACGTGTCTGTGAAGCCATCGCTCTCTGCTGATCGATGAAGGGATGGTGGCTTTGAGAATAGGTTGCTGAGGCAACAGGTGAGGAAAGGAGGGGTGGTGATGATGGCTCCTTCCCTGCTTGTCTCTTCAGATGATGAACCAGGTCTTCCAGCTCGGACGGGAAAGGCACGCCTTGCTGCTTGTAAAACAAGGCGGCACTTTTCGCCCGGCGTCGAGCCTCGGTGATGAGTCCCTGCTTGAGCAGCAAGGCGAGCAGATGGGAGAGTGCCGTGGCATCCAGAGCGTCCTTTTGCAGCAAGGCCTCAAGTGGCTTTTCGGCCTCTCTAAGACGGTCCTGGGCCTCATAGGCTTCAGCTAACCAGAGATGGAGACGATACAACGAGGTTTCCACCTGATCGCGTCTGGCATGACACCAGCGATCGTCGTTGGCTTCCAGCAACCATCCTCGCCCGGCATAGGAGCGGGCCTCTTCCAACAGCAGACAGCCCTCCGGCGAGGTGACGCCAACCCGTTCTGCCTCTTGGAAGGCCGACTCATAGGCATCGATATCCGTCCACACACGTGCCTGCTCGGCGAGCTGATAGATCGTGCGTCTACTATTGAGCTGGAGCAGGGTCTCGTCCTGTAAGACGTTGCGCAGGCGGCTCACCGCCTGCGACAAATACGTATCCAGAAAGCTCGATGCACTGTCGGGCCAGAGTTGATCCATCAGCAGTCCACGACTGGCACGCCGATCATGAAAGACCAGAAAACTCAGCAGACGGCGAGCATGCATTTTGCTGCCCCAGGTTTCTGTGGGCACGTCCTGCCACGCGCCTGTTTTGTCTTGATACCTCACCTGCAAGGCTCCGAAAAACCGCACCTGGATGGGGGCTCTTGTGTTCTGCTCGGTCATCTATCCTTCTCCTCGACAACGCTCGCTTTTTTCCTCTGTCCTGCTAGTATACCCCTTTTCCAAAGAAGAAGCGAGTTCCACCGAGACTGGCACGCATGGCGCACGTGGTCTGCGACGAAGACCATGACCAGATCAATGAAAGGATCACTGAAGCGCTGCACAGCTTTTTGTATGCTTGCGTTGCATCCGTCAGGTGGCAGGCAGGTGAACGGATGACGCTTCCATCGCCAGGTCAAAGCCATGGCGTTTCCTTAATGCGTCGCAACGATCGCACCTCCCACCCACCATGATGCTGAATGTTCACGTCATTGTCAGAGAAGGAATGTTGTTGTCTATGAGCCATTTCGATAGTGGAGTTACCATATGAACACTGTCCCCAGTCAGCAAAGTGAAGTAGCTCGGCTGCTGCACGCGATTGATCAAGCCTACGAAGCAGCCCACCAGGGCCTGGATGGTCCAGCGATCGTCGGACCACATCGCCGCCGCACCACCTGCACCGAAGCGATTGCGCAGGCGTTTGCACAGTTGCAGCCCCTGGTCGGTGGGCCAGATCGAGCTATGCACCTGCTTGATGCTCACCTTACCACAGCAAAAAAGGAGGGTTCCTGCGATGACACACGAGACACCATCGACATCCACTGACCTTCCAGCATGGCCGATGACTCTCTATCCCGTGATGCATCGGTCCTTCTCCGCCCCCTCAGAACGGCTGTTTCTGCCTGTAGAGCGACCAGCGTTCACCGAGATCATCACGAAGATTGATGCCGTTGAGGCACCACGCCTGCTGCCGTTTCTGTACGCTCACGGAGCAACGGTCGAGGCTCTTGGAGAGAAGCAGAGGTATCGCATTCGCCTGCCGTCAGGCACACGGCGCATCCGTACCTTCCAGGTGTATCACATCACCTTTCCAGACGGCATGAAGCAATTCGATGGACCAGCGACCCGCTGGCTGGTGCCCTTTACCCTTGTGTTTCCTGATAGGGCGCGGCTGGATGGGCGCATCAATAGCCTCCCTGATCCGGCAGAGATCATCCTGGGCCTGCCAGTGATGCGGACGGACGCTGAACCTTCGCCTGCTTCCTGAGGCAAGCATGGCACAACATGTATGATGCTTGAGAGATATCTTATGTGGAGGACACGATGAGACCTGGACTGCTGCGTCGGGATCGGCGCACAACGCGAGACCTGAACTCCTGGGACCCTGATGCCGAGGACCAGACAAGGCTACTCCCAACCCAACGACGCTTTTTACCTGACTCGGCCTATGTGTTGCCCAAAGATGATCAGGAACGCGATCGGCTCTCCTTCCAACACCATGCGCTGTTGCAGGCCCTTGGCAACCATTTCCTTGCGCCTCTTCACCCCTCGCTGCGCACCATCCTCGATTGTGGCACTGGCACGGGCATCTGGGCCGCTGACATGGCCCGTGCCTTTCCGCAGGCCCTGGTCGTGGGGGTGGATGTAGACCCGGCACTCTTTCGCGAACCCCCTCCTTGCCCGGCCAACTGCCTGCTGCGCGTGGGGGATGTGCTCAAAGGATTGCCCTTTCCTGATCGCTTCTTTGGCTATACCCATCAACGTCTCCTGGTGTATGCCATTCCCGCCGATCAGTGGCCTGCG
Source organism: Ktedonobacteraceae bacterium (assembly GCA_034438135.1). Taxonomy (GTDB): domain Bacteria; phylum Chloroflexota; class Ktedonobacteria; order Ktedonobacterales; family Ktedonobacteraceae; genus Paraktedonobacter. The sequence goes on from DAOTTL010000397.1 coordinate 3,009, forward strand.
GTCCTGCGCGAACTGGTCAGAGTGACGATGGCCGGTGGGTATGTGGAGTGCGTGGAGGTTGATCCCGTCCTGCATCATCAGGGGCCAGCGACCCGGCGTCTGTTGGCGCAGGTCGAGGCGCTGCTGCACGCGCGTGGCATCCATCCCGACCCGATTCGGCAGTTAGGGACCCTTTTTGCCCAGGCCGGGTTGCAGCAGGTCGAGGTCCAGATCATTCCGCTGCCCTTTGGGGACTGGGGCGGACGGATTGGCACGATGTTCAAGCAGGATGCCCTCAGTCTGTTCCGCTCTCTCAAAGAGCCGTGTTGCCAGCAGGGAGCGATGACTGCTGAGACGTTTGAGGTATGGCTTGCGGACATGGGTCGTGAATGGGAGACCTGGCACACCTCCTGTGCCTGCTATGCGATCTATGGAAAGCGGGGCCACGCATGAAGAAGACAACACCGTTGTCCCATCTCTCGCTCACCCCTGCACAAGCAGAACGGCTCTCGCGCTATTGTGCCATGTATCGTCGTGGGCTGCTTCAGGGTCAGGCACCCTCACTCAGGCGCAACCAGGTGATCCGTGCTGCGCAGGCCGTGCAAGGTCGACTCTGTGGACGGCCTGCCTGCATAATTCAGGAAGAGCCGCTCCTGCTGGTTCAGGAAGACGTCCACACCCTGCAACAGGTGCTCGTGGGGCTCTTGCGTCAGCAGCGAACGACATCTGCTTGCGAGCAGCGTACCGCCCTGCTCGGCGACCTGGCTGAGGCGCTGGTGCTCCTGCATCGAGGCGGATCACCTGTCGAGAGGAGCCAGCAGGGATGAGCGCGGAACCGTCAGGGTCGTCAGGGCACGAAGGAGAGGCTGGTGACAGGCCCGTGTACAGCGAAATCATCATCACCTGTACGCCTCAGATCCTGCAAGGCATGGTTGCGGCGTATGAGACGGCGATAGCGCAGGCGGCAGGAGAACTGCCTGTGCTCATTCTCTGGTGGGGACAGGCAAGCAAGTCCAGGCAGGGCACGATTGTCCTGGAGTGGCTGGGGAGAGTGCCAGCCAGTTTCCTGCACGATCTGTACATTGATGAAGAGGTGCTCGATTACTGTTGTTATGAAGATGATCGGGTTAGCATCGGCGACGACCTGACGCCAACGCCTCCCAATCTCTCCACAGATCATGAGAGGGCGTTTTCCACAAATGGGTTGCCAGCACAACCTGATGCCGAAAGGAGCGAGAAGGAATGATCCATCAGTTCAAGCCGCGCAAGTCAGCCGCCAGGGACACTGACCAGCATATGCATCCAGGGCCATCACAGCGAGATGAGTCAGCGTCAACCGGTGGAACGACTGATGCCCTCTGGCCGGAGTATCTGTCAGTCAAAGAAGCCGCCAGACTCCTGGGAGTTTCTGAGCGCAGCATCTATGGCTATCTTGAAAGCGGCAGACTTGCCTCCACGCAGCAGGGAAACCTGTTGGGGATCGAGACGGCGGCGCTGCGTTGCTTTCACCGTGCTGTGGCAGGACGCCCACGCACCCGTCAACCGGAATGGCACCGTTCCTCAGCAGATAACGCCCAGGTGCTGATGACGGTAAGGGTGCAGATACGAGCAGGCCAGCGTCAGGCGTTAGAGCAGTGTCTGGAGCAGCTGCGCCTGGGCAACCGCCATGCGTTGCCAGGGACCATTGCTCGCTACATTGCTCGCGAGCCAGGCGCAGAGGAACGCGTCTGCTTCATGTTCGTGTGGCGCAAGGTCACGATGCCACCTCAAGAGAAGCGTGCTGCTGCCTTCGCTGCACTGCGCGATGAACTTGCAGAGATAGTGGACTGGGAGACGATGAGCGTGCAGGAGTGTGAGATGCTGCTGCACACATGAGCGTGACGTTGAGAGAGGATGTGCGATGACAGCCATCATTGCAGGGCTCTGGTTTCTTGTCGCGTTGTCCTGTCTGGTTCTGTTCTGGCTCCTGCGTGGTCGTTTCCGCCACGCGCCGATGCAGGAGCAGGCACAGGTCGTTTGTTCGGCCTGTGGCTACGCGCTCAGCGGGCTGGAACGAGTTTGTCCCAACTGTCAGAAGTGGTTGGTCTATGCCGTGCGTTCGCGGCCTGAATCACCGATCCCGTAGCTTCCTCCCAGAGCAAGAAAGCGTCGCTGATGCGCACGTGCCAGTGACGGAAACCTTCGCCAGCAAGGAGAGGAAGGTATCAGACGAGATCACCTGTGTTGTGGAGTGCCAGTGGTCTTTCGCTACACGATGGACATGGGTGGGGTTGTTATCTGTCCGTTAATTTGTCACGTTTGCCAAATAGACTATCACGTTGCCCACGCTCACCTTCCAGCCATTTCTGCCACATAAGCTGACGGGCCATCGTTCAGCATTGTTTTCTCGCGTTCGAATATTCCTTGTTCTGGTAGTGAGAGCGAGCAGGCTATTCCGTTCCCCGCTTCAATGGGAGGCGCTTTGCGCCAAAGATGATCATACCTTCAACCGCTTCGAGCGGCTGATCGGGAAGCTGCCATTGTCCGGGGAAGCGTTCAAGGAGAGCGGACAGCGCGATCCTGGCCTCCAGTCGAGCCAGGGGAGCTCCCAGGCAAAAGTGGACGCCACGCCCAAAGGCAAGATGACGGTTGGGATTGCGCCGAATATCAAAGCGATCCGGCTCAGGGAATTGCGTTTCGTCGCGGTTTGCTGAACTGATCCAGGCCATGATTGACTGCTTTCCCTCAAGGCGTTGCTCTCCCAGCATCGTCTCGGTTTTAGTGAAGCGGGCCATCATTTTGACGGGCGAGAGGTAGCGCAGGATCTCTTCAATTGCTCCAGGCAGCAGCTCAGAGCCGTGACGGAGCTGCTCAAGCGCCTCAGGATACTGAGACAAACAGATAACGCTGTTCCCAATGAGATGCGTGGTCGTTTCATTGCCCGCGACCAGCAAGAGCATACAGAAAGCCAGCACCTCCGTTGGGGTCAGACGCTTTCCTTCGATTTCAGCTTCGACTAGACTACTGAGCAAATCATTTTGCGGAACCTTGCGCCGCTCTTCCATCATGTGGATCAGATACGCCTGCATCTCTTCCTGATTGCGCATATGTGTCTGCCATTGCTCATCCTGCTGAAAATAGCTTGGTGGCCCGGAGGTGGCCAGAGCGCTATCGGACCACCGCTTGAAATCTGCCCGTTTTTCGGCTGGAATACCCAGCAATTCCGCAATTACGATCACCGGGAGCGGGACCGCCAGATCTCTCACGATATCCACTTCGTCCGGCAACTGTTCCAGCAACTCACGCGTAATCTCCTGAATGCGCGGCTCTAACTGCGCCACCATACGCGGTGTAAATGCCAGATTGGCCAGATTGCGCAACTGGCGATGGCGCGGCGGGTCCATGAAAATGAGGCTGGCGTGTG